>CAYVHH010000266.1:0-8876 GCA_964450175.1 uncultured bacterium
CGCATGAAGTTCACCATCGGCAGGCCGAACCCGAGGTTCGCGAAGCCGCCGCCGGTGATCGTAAACGTGGCCGGCGGGCTCGCGAGGTCGATCGTGCTCGGAGCGATTCCACTCACTCCCCGCGTGTCGGTGACCGTGAGCGTGGCACTCCCGATCAGACTGAAGGTCGGCGCGCTTCCCGTCTGCTGCCAGACCTGGGCCTGCACCGAGCCCGCCGACAGTCCGGGCATGTTGGGCGTGATCGCCGTCGCCTGCGTCGGGAACGGCACCGTCAGCGACGTCCCGGTCATTGCGATCGCTCGCGCTTGCGCGATCAAGGTACCGCCTCGCATGAAGTTGATGACCGGCAGACCGAAGCCGAGGTTCACGAAGCCGTTGCCCGTGATCGTGAAGGTAGCCGGTGGGCTCGCGAGGTCGATCGCGTTGGGGGCGATGGCGCTGACACCCGCCCCGATGCCGGTGACGGCAACCGAGGCGGCGCCGCCATTGGAGGTGAAGGTCACGTTCGCCGAGAAGACACCGGGCGCTGTCGGGCGGAATCGCACCACGACTGTCTGGGTCGACTTAGGACCGCGGTTGAAGGAGCCGCCGGAGACGATGCTGAACGGGGGATTCGTGGAGACGCTGCCAGTAAGAATCCCGCCTCCAGTGTTCTGCACGACCAAGGTTCTGTCAGCGGAGCTCCCCACGGTCACATTGCCGAAATCCAGCGAGCCGAGGTTCACCGACAGGACTGGAGGGTCCTGATTCTCCCCGAGCAGGGCGCTCAGGGCGAGGTCGACCTGGATCCTGGGTCGGGTGGTGCCCGTTCCCGCCCGTGGATCTGTGATCGGGAGCCCCGTGCTGGTGAGAGCCTGGAGGATCTCGTCGACGCTCGCCGTCGGCGCGGCCTGCTTCAGAATGGCCCAGGCGCCCGCCACGTGCGGCGATGCCATCGACGTTCCGCTCGCCACCGCAAAGCTTTCGCCGGGGTATGACGAGAGGATTTCGTCGCCGGGAGCGAACAGCGATAGAAAGGGAGCCACGTTCGAGTAGGACGCCACCTGGTCGTCCTTCGTCGTGGCGCCGACGCTCACGGCGCTGGACACGCAAGCCGGAGCGCTGAGCTGGTCGGTCGCCCCGTCGTTTCCGGAGGCGATGACGGTCGCGATCCCCGCGGCGCGCAGGTTATCGATGAACGGCTTGTAAGGCTGGTCGTCACAGGCCGAGCTGAAGAGCCCACCGCCGAGACTCATGTTGACCGAGGCAAAGGTGTACGTGGTCCGCAGATCATAGACGCGCTCGAGCGCGGCGAGGATATCCGACGTGTACGCTCCCAGACACGGAGGCGCGCCGCCGCAGTCGAGGAAGCCGTTGATCCGAGAAAAGACCTGGACCGCCATGAGGCTGGCGCCGCGCCCGACTCCAAAGATCGGCAGGTCGAGCGCCGTCCCGTCGCCGGCGACAATGCCTGCCACATGAGTGCCGTGCCAGCAGCCCTCGAGCTCGAGCGGACAGTTCACGGCGGCACCCGGTCCGATCTGCTCGTCTGCGCCGTTCGGGCAGAGCGTCGTGCTCTGCGACCCTGATGTGGTCGAATAGCACGCCTCTTCCACGACCTTGCCGGCGAGGAACGGATGCGCGGAGTCGACGCCACTGTCGATCACCGCGACCGTCTGGCCGGCGCCGTCGAAGCCGGCGGCCCACGCCTGATCGGCGCCGATGAGCGGGACGCTGTCCATCAAGACCGGTCTGTGGATCCTGTCTTCGATCACGCGCCTGACCGGGAGGTCCGACGCTTCCAGCGCTTTGAGCGCTGACGGCCCGGCGGTAATCGCGATCAGTGGCGACGTCAGGTATCGACGCAGAACGCGATATCGATGCTGCGCCAACCGGCTCAGGACGCGCGACGCCGTGTCGGTGATCTCTTGCCGGTACGCGGCTCGGGCCTGGATCGCGATCGCGCTCTCCGCGACGCGCCCGGACGGAAGCGCGAGCTCGACGAGCACGCGCACCTCGCCTTCAGCGCGCGCGCGATCGTAGAGCGCGCTCGGCACTGCGCGCGTCGGTTGATCGGGCGGCGCCGCGAACGCCTGCGTGGACAGCAGAACGCCAAGCAACAACAGATTTACGGAAATTGGTGAACGTAGCCAGGCCCGCATGGCCCGTTATAGTGCGCAACGAACGTGCCATCCGCAACCCTATTGAATAGAAGGGTTTCACACCGCCCGGCGCGTGACGCTTTGGCAGCCCGGGTGACCGAGTGCGTCACCCGCTGAGCGTCAGCGGTGCGAGCCGTCCTCGTCGAGTGGAGTGATCCGATCCGCGCGAACACGCACCACGATGTCGCGCATCGCTTCGAGGCGGGCCAATGCCAACGCATCGATCACGAACGCCAGCAGCGGGACGGTCGAGAAGCGACGCGCGATATCCGCGCTGGTACCAGCCTGGCGGCGGAGACTCCCGATCGCCGACGGGCCGGCGGAAGAAATGCGGAGATCGACGACGACCCGGACCGTGCCCACGCGCATCGCGACGCGGACGTCGGGGTCGATCACCGGATCACCCGCTCCGCTCATGCCGCTGCATGTGCTGGTCAGCGCGACCAAGAGGACGCGCGCCCGCGCGCCGAGACGCGCCAAGGTCGAGGTCGCGCCGGCCGGGCCGGCGACGCGGACGACGAGGCTGAATCGGCTCATGAACTCACCGCACTTGCGCCGTCACACCAGAGGCGTTAGCAAGACCCACATCAGCCCAAGTGGAACCAGTTGTACGGACTCGCGATGGCGTCGAACGAGAGCGCCAGCTCGACCACAGTGATGACCGCCGCCAGGTCGAGGATCATCAGGAGTTCGTACCCACTGAGTCTGGTCTTCGACACGAGCCCTTCGAGGCCGTAGACGAATAACGCGACGAACGGCAACAGCGCCGCGCCGATCAAGCGACCCGAGACGAAGAATGGCCGCTCGCGCGACGGATAGGGAAACGCGCCGAAGTCGAACATCATCGAGAAACCGGCCAGCAGAGCAACGCCAGCGCCGAGAACCACGAAGCAGAGCAGCAGGGCGCGTCGCGGCGCCGGGCGCTGCTCGCCCAGGAGACGAGCGCACGCGGCGCCCAGCAGCGCCAGCGAGAGCCCGACATAGATCGCGTCCATCGCGACCAGCGCGAACGGCTCACCGTGCCACTGGAACTCCCCGCGCCAGAAGGTTTTCACGAGCTGCGACACGAAGTACCAGGCCCCCGACATCGAAAAGATCGGATGCTCGACGAACTGAGCGATCGGCCGATACGTCCAACCAAAGGCCGCGACCTTGTCGGCGACCTGATAGGCCGACGCCCCCGCAAGAGCTCGCCAGACCACCAACGGTAGCGTCGCTCCCAGGATGAGCCCGCCCGCCAGGAGGCCGGCCGAGGTCAGTCCCGCCCGCCGGGCCCGGAGCACGACGAGCGGGGGGATCATCGCAACCAGAAGTACGTTGGTGAGTTTGGTCAAGATTGCCAGGGCGATCATGACGCCGATGAATAGGGCATGGCGGCCGCCCGGCTCTTCACGAACGAGCAGCCGGAGGCCGCAGTAGAGCGCCAGACCTCCCACCAAGGGCGACAGGACATCGTTCGTGATCGAGTAAAAGATCTTCTGAGGAAGCGCGGCCACGAGCAACGGCATACCGATGGCGAGAACCCGGCTCGTAGGGTCGCACACGCGGCTGAATGCGGACGCCAGTACGACGAGCAGACCGATCACCACTGCGTCCATGCTCCGAATCCAATAGAGAAGCCGGCCCTGCGTGAAGCCCAGGCGTTGCCCCAGACTCGCCCACGCCGCGGCAAGCGCGTAATACAGGGGCGGCTCGCTGAGCTCGTAATTGTGCCGCGTGAGCCACACGGCCTTGGCCGTCGGCTCGAGGGCGTTCCGAAAGCTTGCCGGCGCCATCCACATGGGGATGGCCAGCCTCTCCGCAGTCGGTGGTCGGGGGTCGATGTACTCCGGGCTTCGATAGAGCCGAAGCTCCCGTCCATCGGCGCCGGAACTGACGCCGTAGCCGTACAGAAATATCAAGTCGCGAGTGGCCATCTCGAAGCCGTCGTGGAGGCCGATCGTTCCCGCCTCGACCTTGATCACGTGATCGATGTGCGCGAGCTCATCGACGTTGTTGAACAGCGGAAACGCGACGGCAAAGAACAGCACGCGGCTCACCGCGGCGATCGTGATGACGGCAATGAGAACTCGATCCGACACAGCGACGGTGCGCCGGATCGAGCGAGTCGTTGGTCCAATCGACGCGGAGACCAATCGAGTCAGCAAACCGAAAATACCCTGATCGCCGATGGCGATCTCCAGCCCACGATGCGTCCCGACATCGAGCTTAGCATCGCAGGCCTCGTGTCGCGGCAGGCCGCGGGCGTGGAGGCGTGCGGCGCGCGGGCCGCCCCAACCGCTGGTGTTCAAAGACCGCTTCTCCCCTCGCGGTGCCACCGAAAGGATTGTTTGTCGGCCTCTCGCGCGCACGCTATTCCTGGAAGATGGGTTGTGCTCGGCCTTGGGCGCCGGCGCTCGGCGCTCTCGGCCTCGTCGCTCTGCTCGCTGGATGCGGGATGTCTCGGCAGGCTGGAGCGGCGGTCGACGCGGGACGCCGGTCGACGGAACAGGGCGATCTTCTGCAGGCCCTCGAGCACTACCGCACCGCGACGAGGCTCGCTCCGGACTCCGCCACAGCGCAGCTGGCTCTGGGAGAGGCCGCCGAAGCCCTCGGAGAATTCGACGAAGCGCTGAGCGCCTACCAGGCGGCAGCTCGGCGCGCTCCTGCCGCGACGACCTGGCTCCGTCTTGGCGAGATGGCCGACCGCATGGGGCAGGTGGACGTGGCGATCCAGTCGCTCGAGCACGCCGACGGACCGTGGCGTCAGCACGCCTCCCTCGGTCTCAAGGCCGGCGTCGTGATGTTCGTGACGTGCGTGCCGAATGCGTGGCCGAGTCTCGCGGCGTTATGGACGGTCTGCCTGCCCTCGGCGACTCAGCTCGGCCGCGCCACCTTCCGCTCCTCGCAACAGTCGGTTCCGGAGTACGTCTTCCGCATCCTCGTCGAAGCCGGGCGGCGCGAGCAGGCCGTCGCGCTCGCGCGCGAGCGCGGCTGGCTCCGAGAGAAGGGCGACTACTGTCGGGGCGGCGATCTCCCGGTGTCGGGAGAAACGGCGGGTCTCCTGGCGATGATGCTCGAGCCCGACCGCGCCGACTGCCTGGTGCTGCTGGGCGAGCGGATCGCCGACGACGGGCTCGCACGGCTCGGGCGGCTGGTCCTGCTCGACCGGGCACAGAACTCACCGAATCCCGAGAGCCGCGCGCAGGCGGAATGGGTGCTGCGCTATCGCCTGCCGGGCCACGAGGTTCCCAAGCTCGCCGAATCGCTCAACGTGACGGGCTGGCGTCTGCAAAACGGCAACCAGAAGTCATCCGAGGCGCTCGCGGTCTACACCAGAGCGATCGCGGCCGATCCCAGATTCTCATGGCCTTACCACAACATCGGACGGCTCTACATGAGCCAGGGCAACGACGCCGAAGCGCTGCCATGGCTGACGAAGGCGCTCGCGGCCAATCCGAATCACCTGCGCGCCCAGTTCAATTGGGGTGAGGCCGCCGGGCGACTCGGACGCTATGACGACGCGCTCGCGGCGTTCGATCGCGTGCTGACCATGGATCCGACGGACGCCGAGGCCCACGCGAGCGCTGGCTGGCTCCTCCTCAAGGCCGGCCGCCAAGGCGAAGGCCTTCGCGAGCTTCAAATCGCCGTACGCCTCGAGCCCAGCCTCGAGCAGGAGCGTCGCTACCTCGACGCGCAGTTCGGGCGCGACGCCCGCCAGGGACCGACTCCCTTCAGCGCGCGATGATCATGAGAACTCTGAAAGTCGTCGCGTCGGCGATCGCGCTGACGCTCTGTGTCGCGTCGGCCGAGTCCGCGCCGGAGCGATCGGCGCCGCCGGCCGGCGATCTGGAGCGAGCGCAGGCAGCGTTCGAAGCGGGGCGTTACTCGGACGCCCTGAGCCTGGCGCGGCGCGCGGCGAACACGGCGCCCACGTCGGTACGCGCGCTCACCATGCGGGCAGGCATGGCCGAGTTCATGGGCGAGTTCGACGAGGCGCGCACCTTCTACGACCGGGCGACCGCGCTCGCGCCCGACGACGCCGAGCTGATCGCTCGAACGGCGTCGTTCGCAGTGCGCGTCGGCGAGTACGATCGGGCTCTCGCGCAGCTCGACCGCCTGCTCGCGCTCCACCCGCCGCACGTGCGCTGGCTGTTCCAGTGGGCGCCGACGTACATGCAACCGGCCCTCCTGCGGGAACATCCGTCGCTCGAGCAGATCGTGCAGGTGAAGCTCGACATCCTCACCGAGAAAGGCGACCTCACGCAGGCGCGCCAGCTGGCGCGCTCGTACGCGATCGTGAAGCCGGGCGAGAACTATTGCGGCGAGGCGCAGGCCAAATCGCGAGTGGGCGCCGAGCGCGACGAGACCTTCAAGGCTTTTCGGCTCGCCACTCTCGGCCAGCCGGAGGCGGCCGACTGCATCTGGTGGTACGGGCAGTGGCTCTCCGACGAGGGCTACGTGCGGCTGGGGCGGCTCATGGTCATCGAAGGCACGCGCGTGACCCCGTCGGCCGCGAACAAGGAGTCGGGCGCTCGCTATCTCAAGATCCGCCTCGGCGGCAACCGCGCGGTCCCCAAGCGCGCCGAGCAGTTGTTCTTGATCGCGCGGCAGCGCTATCTCCGCGATGGCGACATCGAGGGTGCGACGAAGCTCTTCGACGAGTCGATTCGGCTGGCGCCGACCTTCGCGCGTCCCTACAACTATCGCGCGGCCATTGCCGTGGAGCTCGGCGACCGCGAGGCGGCGCTCGCGTGGCTCCAGCGAGGCGTCCAAGCCGATCCCGACTCGTGGCGTACCCATCGCAACCTCGGCAAGCTGCTCTCGGATCTCGAGCGCTATCCCGAGGCCGAGATGCACCTGAGAACGACGGTTCAGCTCTTCGGCGAGGACGCCGGAGGGCGCCTCGCCCTCGCGCGCGTGCTCTACGCGCAGGGCAAGTACGACGACTTCGCCAAGGAAGCGAAGGCGGCCGTCGCGTTCCTCGCGAACTGGAACGCGCCGGTCCCCGAGGTGCGTGATTTCCTCGCCAAGTTCGACCGGTGGGGCCCGGGCGTCGCGCTGCCCCCGGCTCCCGATCCGCGAATCATCGTCGGATGGAACTATGACTAACCGGATCGCCGCGATCGTGGCGCTGGGTACCCTGCTCGTGCTCACGTCGACGGCGAGTGCAGCGCAGACGTACCGCTGGGTCGACGAGCAGGGCAACGTCACGTACTCCGATCGTCCGCCCCAGCCGAGAGAGACCCATGCGCCGATGCCCGAGGCGAAACCTGCGCTCGACCCGAAGGCTCCGGAGCTCAAGGCGCCGGACGTGAAAGCGCCCGCGCCGAAGGGACCCGAGGCGATGCCGCCCGACCTGAAGCCACCGGACGTGACGAGACCGGAGACGAAGGCGCCCTCGGAGCCGCGACCCCGCGATGCAAAGGCGACGATTCCGACGATCCCGCTGCCGAAGGCGGGCCCCACGAAGATCGACGAGCTCCTCGAGCTGTCGGGAGCTCGCGCCCAGCTCGTCGGACTAGCGGCCCGCGTCGCCGCCGATCTGCGGCCGGCACCAGGCCAGATGAGTAGCGCCGACACGGCGGCGATCGACCGGATCCTCACCCAATCGCTACGGCACGAGGCGGTTTACGGTGCCGTACGAGACGCATTTCTCCCGCAGGTGGACCGCCCCAGCCTCGAGACGACGGCCGCCTGGCTGCGGACTCCCGTGGGACGCAAGATCATCGCCCTCGAGGTCGCGTCCTCGCAGCCCGGCACCGAGCAGAAAGTCGTCGAGTACACCGCGGTGGTCAGGGTGAATCCGCCGCCGGCGCAACGGCTCGAGCTGCTCCAGCGATTGGACTGGGTCACCGGAGCGAATGAAACCTCGGCTGACCTCGTCGCGGCAATCGCGCGAGGGCTTTCGACGGCAGTGTCGGCGGCCGGGCCGCCAGAAAGCCGGCTTCGGCCGGGACAGATCGAAGACCGAGCCGCCCAAGTGCGAGCTCGGGCCAGCGAAACCCTGCGTGAGGTGCGCACGATGTCCATGCTCTATACCTACCAAACACTGGAAGACGACGAGCTGTCGGAGTACGTGAGGTTCTCGGGGACCGACGCAGGCCGCTGGTACAACACGGCGATGCGCAAGGCGCTCGTCGATGCGATCGGGAAAGCGGTCGAGCAGACCGTGACCGAGCTCGTCCGAGCCGTACCGCTGGAGCGATGGGCGCGCGCCGCGATGCCGGCGCCGCAACCGGTGAAGTGATGCCGACCGCGTGTCCTCGCTGCGGCGCGCCGGCCGTCGAGCGCGACAAGTGCGCTCAGTGCGGCGTCGTCGCCTCGGTGTATACGGCGGCTCTCGAGAAGATGCGGCGCCCGCCGACTCCGCCCTCGAGCGCGGCGCGTGCCGGCGGCCCTCCAGCAGCCCCGGCGTCGGCGGCGGCGCCACACGCCGAGGCGACTCAGCCGGCTCGGCCCGCTCCGACCGGGTCGGCGGTCCCGGCGACCGCGGTCATGACCGCACCGGCCCCCGCGACCACGACATCTGGGTCCGTGGAGCCCGTCGGTCCTCGTCGACTCACATTCCACGGCTCGGGGGGGACGCTCTTCGGCATCTATATCGTGAACATCCTGTTGACGATCGCGACCTTGGGCGCCTACCGGTTCTGGGGCCGGGTGAAGATTCGCCGCTTTATGCTGAGCCAGACGGGCTTCGAGGGGGATCGCTTCGCCTACCACGGCACCGGCAAGGAGCTGTTGCTCGGATTCGTC
>CAYVHH010000267.1:0-8659 GCA_964450175.1 uncultured bacterium
ACCGTGGTCACCAACCCGATCGCCGGCTGCCGCAACAACAAGTGGCGGCCGGTGCTCGATCGTCACGGCGTACCGTTCATTCCGCTGCCCGACGTCGAGTGGACCGTCTTCAAGTTCCAGTCGCCGCTGCTCAAGCTGAACGCAATCTTCCCCGAGGGCATCGAGATCCCGTCGATGTACGTCGGCCGAAACGTCTGCCATTTCCCCACCGTGAAAACCCACGGGCACAGCGTGACCACCGGCGCGATCAAGAACGCCTTCGGCGGCCTCTTGAAGGAAGTCCGCCACTACGCGCACGAGTACATCCACGAGGTGATGGTCGATCTCATGTACATGCAGCGCGAGCTGCACCCGGCCGTGTTCGCGGTGATGGACGGCACGGTCATGGGCGACGGCGCCGGGCCGCGCACGATGGTGCCGCGGATCGGGAACCTGATCCTCGCGTCGGCCGATCAGGTCGCGATCGACGCGATCGCGGCGAAGATCATGGGGTTCGACCCGCTGTCGATCCCGTACCTCCGGATGTGCCAGGAGCGCGGACTCGGCGTGGCCGATCCGCGCAAGATCGAGCTCGTCGGCGACACGGAGCTCGCGTCGATGTCGATGGGGTTCAAGACCAGCCGGAGCCTCGTCATCTGGGGCGACCAGCTGATCCGCCGCGGCCCGCTGCGGCCGCTCAAGCGGTTGCTCCTGCATTCGCCGCTGGTGGTCTGGGCGCCGTTCGCCTCCAACGTCTATCACGACATGCTCTGGTATCCGACGGTCGGCCGCTCACGCATCCGGGCGTTTGCGGGCACGCCGTGGGGTCGGCTCTTCGAGACGTACTGAGATGGCGGCGCCGGTCCGCGTACGATTCGCGCCGAGCCCGACGGGTCACCTCCACGTCGGCGGGGCCCGCACCGCGCTCTTCAACTGGCTCTACGCCCGCCATCATCGGGGCACCTTCATCCTTCGCATCGAGGACACGGACCGCTCGCGGTCGACCGACGAGAACATCGTGGCGATCGTCGACGCGCTCAGCTGGCTCGGGCTCGACTGGGACGAGGGCCCGCCGGCGGCCGGCTATCGCCAGACCGAACGGTTCGCGATCTACCGCGAGCACGCGCAGCGCATGCTCGCCGCCGGGCGCGCCTATTATTGCGATTGCCCGCCGGAGCTGCTCGACCAGGAGCGCGAGGCGGCCCAGAAGCGCAACGAGACGTTTCGTTATTCGGGGCGTTGCCGCGACCGCGGGCTCACCGCCGGCGCGCTGCGCCTGCGGATCCCGACCCAGGGCGCGACGGTGGTCAACGACATGATCCACGGGCCGGTGACCTTCGAGCACACCCAGCTCGACGACTGGATTCTCGTCCGCACCGACGGCACGCCGACCTACAACTTCTGCGTCGTCGTCGATGACGTCACGATGCGGATCACGCACGTCATCCGCGGCGACGACCATCTGTCGAACACGCCCAAGCAGATTCTGTGCTACGAGGCGCTCGATTACGCCGCGCCCGAGTTCGCGCACGTGTCGCTGATCCTGGGCAAAGACAAGAGCCGCCTCTCGAAGCGCCACGGCGCCACGTCGGTCCAGGCCTTCCGCGACGCCGGGTTCCCGGCCGACGCGCTCGTGAACTACCTGGCGCGGCTCGGCTGGTCGCACGGCGACCAGGAAGTCTTCTCGCGCGCCGAGCTCGTCGAGCTCTTCGACGTCAAGCACGTCGCCACGTCGGCCGCGGTCTTCGACGTGACCAAGCTCGAGTGGCTCTCGCAGCACTACCTGAAGACGCTGGCCGGGAGCCGGCTCGCGGAGCTCGCGACGCCGTTCATCCACGCCGCCGGGCTCGCCCCGCCCGAGGATCCGGCGCGGTTCATCGAGATGCTGGACACGCTCCGCGAGCGCGCGAAGACCCTGGTCGAGCTCGTGGAGCAGGGGAGGTTCTATTTCGAGCGCCCCTCGGCGTACGAGCCGAAAGGCGCGCAGAAGCTTCTGACCGCCGAGGGCGCCCGGCGTCTCGGCTTGATGATCGAGCGCCTCGAGGCCGAGCCCGAGCTCACGGCGGCCGCGATCGAGCGGGTCGTCCGTGCGCTCACCGAGGAGCTCGGCTTGAAGCTCGTCGACCTGGCCCAGCTCGCCCGGCTCGCGGTCACCGGCCGGACGGCGTCGCCGCCGATCTTCGACGTGCTGGCGCTGATCGGCCGCGAGGAGTCGCTGACGCGCCTGCGCCGAGCGCGCGAGGTCGCGGGGCGCGCGGAGTGAGGCTTCTGCTCGCGCGTCACGGGCAGTCCCTGTGGAACCAGGTGCGAAAGTTTCAAGGCGCCAACGACGTCGGCCTCTCCGATCTCGGCCGGACGCAAGCCGCCGCCCTCGGGAGTGCCTTGCGCAGCGGGTATCGCGTGGCGGCCGCGTACGTGAGCCCGATGTGCCGCGCGCGCGACACGGCGGAGATCGCGCTGCAGGGGACGGGGATTCCGCTGACGGCGATTCACGAGCTGCGCGAGCTCTCGCTCGGCGAGTGGGAGGGCTTCACCGTCGATGAGGTGCGCGCCCGCGAGGGCAATCCGTATCTCTCGTGGGTCCGCTCACCGCTCGACTATCCGCCGCCCGGCGGCGAGCCGCTCCCCGAAGTCTGTGCCCGCGTCCGGCAGGCGATCGATCGCATCGCCGCGAACCATCGCGACGGCGAAGACGTCCTCGTCGTCGCCCACGGCGGCGTGATCAGCGTCTATCTCTGTCACCTGCTCGGCGTCTCGTTCAACTCCCTCTGGCGCATGCGCATCGACAACTGCTCCCTCACGATCGCCCGCCCTCCCCGCCTCGTGTCAGTGAACGACACCGCGCATCTCCCTCCTATGCCCGGAACCAGGTGGTTTGAGGTGTCCGAGGCCGGGGAGCGGCCGGTGGGGGGGCCCCCCTCGACCCGTGTAGTCAGCGTCGACCCGACCCCCGCGCCCGAAAAAGAAACGCCGCGGGCTGTGGCGAGCGTGGTCGAGGGGGGCCCCCCCACCGGCCGCTCCCCGGCCTCGGACACAGAGCGGGCGTTGTGACGATTCTGATGGCGCTGTTCGGCGGGATGGCGCTCCTGCTCTACGGGATCCGTCTGAGCGGCGAGGCGCTGCAGCGCGTGCTCGGCGCCCGGCTGAAGAATCTGCTCACGGGCCTCTCGCGCCACCGGATATTCGCGGTCCTGTCGGGCGCGGCGGCGACGGCGCTCCTGCAGTCGTCGGCGGCGACCACCCTCATGCTGATCGGCTTCGTCTCGGCGGGTCTGATGACGTTCCGGCAGACGCTCGGCGTCATCCTCGGCGCCGACATCGGCACCACCCTCACGGTCCAGCTGATCGCGTTCCGCATCACCGATTACTCGCCGCTCCTGGTCGGTCTGGGCTTCACGGCCACGTTCATCTCGCGCCGCCGTGTGCCGAAGGACCTGGGGCAGGCGCTGCTCGGGCTCGGGCTCGTGTTTCTCGGCCTCAAGCTCATTCTCGACAACGCCGGGGCGCTCAAGGGGTCGTCCCTGGCCCTGGATCTGCTCGCTGCGGTCGCCCAGAGCCCGGCGATCGGCGTCCTGGTCGGGGCCGTGTTCAGCGCGCTGGTGACGTCGTCGGCGGCCACCCTCGGGCTGGCCCTCGCGTTCGCGCATCAGGGCCTCTTGCCGCTCGACGGCGCCGTCGCCGTCGTGCTCGGCGCCAACATCGGGACGTGCGCGACCGCGCTGACCGCGTCGGTCGGCGCGACGGCCGAGGCCAAGCGCGTAGCGGTCGCCCACATCGCGTTCAAGGTGCTCGGCGCCGCGCTGGTGTTCCCGTTCATCGGCCCCTTCACGGCCGCGGTGGCCAGCACGGCCGCCGATCCGGCGCGTCAGATCGCGAACGCCCACACCCTGTTCAACGTCGGCATCAGCTTCCTGTTCCTGCCGTTCACGCCCCTGGCCGCGCGCGCGATCGAGACGATCGTGCCCGACGACCAGCAGGGTGACAGCCCGTTTCGCGTCCGGTACCTCGACGAGCGCTCGCTCGACCAGCCGTCGCTGGCGCTGGGTCAGGCCACGCGCGAATCGCTTCGCATGGCCGACGTGGTGCAGGGCATGCTGCGCGAGGTCCCGGTGGTCTTTGCCAGCAGCCACCACGAGCTGCTCGAGGACGTCGAGCGCCGCGACGACCAGGTCGACTTCCTCGAGCGCGAGATCAAGCTCTTCCTGGCGCGCCTGGGACGCGATGCGATGGGGCCGGACCTCAGCCGCAAGGAGATCGGGCTCATCTCCGTGATCGGCAACCTCGAGAACATCGGTGACATCATCGACAAGAACTTGATGGAGCTGGCGCGCAAGAAGCTCTATCAAGCCCGCCGCTTCTCCGACGCCGGGTGGGCCGAGATCCAGGAGTTCCACAGTATGGTGTCGAAGAACCTCGAGCGCGCCATCGCCGCCTTCGCCGCGAACGACCGAGGCCTGGCGCAGGAAGTGCTGGACCAGCGCGCGCTCATGCGCCAGCGGGAGCGTGACCTGCGCGAATCCCACCTGGGCCGCCTGCGGGCGGGACTGGCGGAATCGATCGAGACGTCGGAGATTCATCTAGACATCCTGACCAACTTGAAGCGCATCAGCTCGCACGTGTCGGCACTCGCGATCTCGATTCTGGAGGAGGTCTGAGATGAAGAAGATCGAGGCCATCATCAAGCCGTTCAAGCTCGACGACGTCAAGGAAGCCCTCACCGCGATCGGCGTGATCGGCATGACGGTCACCGAGGTGCGAGGCTTCGGCCGTCAAAAAGGCCACACCGAGCTCTATCGCGGCTCGGAGTACACGGTCGACTTCCTGCCCAAGGTGAAGATCGAGGTCGTGGTCGGTGACGCGCTGGTGAAGAAGGTCGTCGACACCATCGCCGGCGCCGCCAAGACCGGCTCGATCGGCGACGGCAAGGTGTTCGTGCTGCCCATCAACGAATCGATCCGCATCCGCACGGGCGAGACGGGCGAGTCGGCAGTCTGAACGCGACAACCGCCCAGCTCCTGACCGCCGGCGGCCGCGCCGCGGCGGCTCGCCTGCGGCGGACGCTGCGGCAGCTCGGCTTCGCGGATCCGGAGGCAGCGGCGCGCAATCTCGAGAGCCTCACGCCGACTCCGCGCGACGCCGAGCTCTTGGCGCCGGCATTTCCGCGTCTCTTGACCGAGCTGGCGGCTTCGGCGGATCCCGACATGGCGCTCAACAATCTCGAGCGCTACGCGGCCGTCGTCGACCGCTCCGTGTTCTTCCGCACCCTCGCCGATCATCCCGGCGCGGTGCCCCTGCTCGCTCGCGTGCTCGGTGCCAGCCAGGTGCTGGCCGACGCGCTGCGCCGGCGCCCCAGCAGTCTCGCGTGGCTCCTCGAGCCCGCCACGATGCGGCTCTGGTTCGCGGAGGATCTGGCCGCCGACCTGGCGCAGACGCTCGGCGCGTTCGAGACGCGGGAGGCGCGGATGAACGCGCTGCGCCGCTTCAAGTACCGCCACCTCCTGCGCATCGGCGCCCGCGATCTTCTGGGCGACGCCGACCTCGCGGGAACGACCGAGGAGCTGTCGCACCTGGCCGACGCGTGCATCGCCCAGGCGCTCGGCGAGGCCGCGGCGACGGTCCGCGAGGCCCATGGCGCGCCGATCGGCGCCGCCGGCTCGGAAACCGGAGTCGCGGTCGTCGCGATGGGCAAGCTCGGCGGCGACGAGCTCAATTACTCGTCGGACGTGGATCTGATGTTCGTGTACGGCGAGGACGGCGAGACGGCGGGTGGGCGTGCCGGAGGACTGGCCAACGGCGAGTACTTCACACGCGTCTGCCGCGAGCTGGTCTCACTGCTCGAGGAGATCACCGACGAGGGCTACGTGTTCCGGGTCGATCTGCGGCTGCGTCCCGAAGGGCGGATGGGCCCGATCGTCCTCTCGCTCGACGGCTATCGCGCCTACTATCGCGAGCGTGCCGAGCTGTGGGAGCGGCAAGCGCTGATCAAGTCGCGCATCGCCGCAGGTGACGCGACCGTCGGCGCCCGCTTCGCGAGCCTGGCGCGCGAAACCGTCTATCGCCCCGGGGTCGACGCGAGCGTCGTCCCGGCCATCCGCGCGATGAAAGCCCAGATCGACGGCGCGATCCGTGCCAAGGGCGGCGAGGCGACCAACGTCAAGCTCGGCCGCGGCGGAATCCGCGAGATCGAGTTCATCGTCCAGGCGCTCCAGCTCCTCTACGGCGGCGACGATCCGTGGCTCCGGGAGTCGAACACCCTGAAGGCGATCTTCCGGCTCACCGAGCGCGGATATCTGGCGCCCGATCTCGGACGGGTGCTCTCGCGGGACTACGAGCATCTCCGCACGGTCGAGCATCGACTGCAGATCCTGCACGAGCTCCAGACCCACACCCTGCCCACGGACACGCCGGAGCTCGGCCGCCTCGCGCGCCGCATGGGCGTGCCCGGGACTCCGGCGCGAGCCGCGACGGAGTTCCGGACGCGCCATCGTGCGGTCACGACGTCGGTGCACCGCGCGTTCCGAGAGTTCTTCAGTGACCGCGAGCTGGAGCCGCGCCGCCGGCCGCGGCTGGCGAGCCTGACGGCGCTGCGAGCGACCGGGTTCAAGGATCCCGAGCGGGCGCGCCACAACCTGCAGCTGATCCTGGAGGGCCGCCCGCTCGTGCCGTATGCGGCACACCTCGACGCGACCCTGGCGCGCCTCTACCCGCTGCTGCTCGACGCGTTGTGGAAGAGCCCCGATCCGGACGAGGCGCTCAACCAGTTCGAGCGGCTGCTGGCGGCGGCCGGGCCGCGCGCCGGGCTCGTGGAGCTGCTGGCCAACGACGGCGATCTGCTCCTCGGGCTCGTCAAGGTCTGCGCCGGCGGCGATCTGCTCACGGAGCTCTTGATCGCGCAGCCCGAGCTGCTCGCGTCGCTGGCCAACCCCGAGCGGCTCCTGGCGCGCAAATCGAAACGGGCGATGTGCCAGGCGCTGGCCGCCGTCTTCGCGCCCGGGACGACGGCGATCGAGCGGCGAGACCGGCTGCGCCGCGTGAAGCAGTCCGAGGAGCTGGCCGTCGTCTGGCGCTACGTCCTCGCCGTCACCACCATCGACGCGTACTCCCGCGAGATGACGGCGCTGGCGGAGGCCACCCTCGCCGCCGGCTGGCTCCTCGCCCTGGACTCGCTCGTCGAGCGCTACGGCGTCCCGCGCGACGAGTCCGGGCGCTTCATTCCTTCGGTGATGGTCGGCCTCGGCAAGCTCGGCGGTCGCGAGCTCGTCACCGGCTCCGATCTCGATCTGTTCGTCGTCTTCGACGAGGACGGGACGACCGACGGAGCCGAGCGAATCGACGCGGCCTGGTTCTACAGCCTGGCGGTCGAGCGACTGGCCTCCGTGCTCGGCGACATCACGGCCGCCGGCGTCGCCTTCCCGGTCGACCTCCGGCTTCGGCCCGGCAGCAAGGGCAGCGGGTTCGCCTCGAGCGTCGCCTCCCTCGAGCGGTACTATCTGGAGCATGGTGATCTGTGGGAGCGGCAGACGTTGACCCGCGCCAGGCTGATCCTGGGGGACCGCGGCGTGGCTCGGCGGGTCCGCGCCGCGCTCCGGCGGCTGGTCTACGGCCACGCGCTCCCGCGCGCGTCGCTGAAGGAGATCGCGGACGTGCGCACCCGGATGGAGCGCGAGCTCGGCCGCGAGACGCGCGGTCGCCTGCACGTGAAGTATGGACGCGGCGGCCTCGTCGACGTCGAGTTCCTGGCGCAGGCGCTCCAGCTCGTCCACGGACATCAGATGCCCGACACGCGACGGTTCACGACCGCCGCGGCGCTCAGCGGTCTCGCGCGGGTCGGCGCGCTCGGGCCGACCGCCGCGGCGGGGCTCGTCGATCGGTATCGCTTCCTGCGCCGCGTCTCGGCCTCGCTGCGCCTTCTGGGCGCCCGACCCTCCGACACGCTCGAGCTGGCCGGGCCGATGCCGGCGCGGGTCGCGACGGCCCTCGGCTACGAGTCGCGCCAGGCGTTCCTGGACGCGTACCGCGAGAACACGACCGCCGTCCGCAACGCATACGAAGAGGTGATGGGTTGACCGCGCGCCGAGCCAGTAACCGCCAAGCCGGGCTCCCGCTACCATGAAACGCTTGTTCATCGTCGACGGTCACTCGCATCTGTTCCGCGCGTACCACGCGGTCGGATATCTCTCGACCTCCCGAGGCGTGCCCAGTCATGCCGTGCTCATCCTCAGCACGATGCTGTGGAAGCTCATCCGGGAAGAGCAGCCCGACTATCTGGCGATCGCCTGGGACCCGCCGGGCCCGACGTTCCGTGACGCGCTGTCGGCCGACTACAAGGCGACGCGCACGGCGATGCCAGATGATCTGGTCCGCCAGCTTCCCTACGTGCGCCGCCTCTTCGAGGCGCTGCACACGCCCGTTCTGGAGGTCAGGGGATTCGAAGCCGACGACGTGCTGGCGACCATCGTCGACAAGGCGCTGGCGCAACCGGAGCTCGAGGTCGTCGTGGTGAGCGGCGACAAGGATCTGCTCCAGCTGGTGGGCCCGCGAGTTCGCGTGTTGAGTGTGGCGGGCCGTACCGGTGAGCCCGTGCTCTACGACGAGGCGAAGGTGCGCGAGCGCTGGGGTGTGGAGCCCGGACAGATCGCCGACGTGCTGGCGCTCATGGGCGACGCGATCGACAACATCA
>CAYVHH010000268.1:0-7732 GCA_964450175.1 uncultured bacterium
GAACTACTTCTTCCGAAGCGACTTCGACTTCAAGGTG
This sequence comes from uncultured bacterium, assembly GCA_964450175.1. GTDB lineage: Bacteria > Methylomirabilota > Methylomirabilia > Rokubacteriales > CSP1-6 > AR31. The sequence continues at coordinate 38 of CAYVHH010000268.1, forward strand.
GACGTGAGCAGTAACGATCCGGGCAAGCGTCTGCTGACGATCAGCATACCGCCCGAGCTCACCGCGGAGACCATGGACGGGACGTTTACCCTGTACGCCGAGGACACGGACGGACTGCGGAGCGCGCTCGCCGACGCGACGATCACGACGGCGCTGTTCCGGGGAGGGTTCGCCCAGGCGATGTTCACGCCCGTCTCCGGCGTGCGTGCGTACGTGCTCGTCTTTCGAGGGCAGCTGGGCAGCGAGCCCGACGCGGTGACCGGCAAGGTCAAGCAGATGGGCCCGCTCGTCGCCGCCCTCCAGACGACGGCCGAGTTCACCGGCGAAGCAGCGCGTGCGACCGCGACGGAGGTGGACAACGCCTCGACGCGCATCGTCATGGAGACCTTGTCGAAGGACGAGCGGCGGCAGCGCGCCAAGGGGACGTTCTTTTCTCCGGCGAATGATCCCGGGCAGCATCTCAAGCGCGTGTCGCTCGAGTTCGATCCCCGAATCGTCGGTGCGCCGTCGGTGCGGCTGCTCCTCGACGACATCGACGTGGGTGTCGCCTGGAACCGAGAGACCGCGACGACCCTCGAGAATCCCAGCCGATGGGAGGTCCGGATCGATCTGCCGGCGTTCTTCGGCGGAGCCGGGACCCTGGTGCCGAACGTCCCGCGGTTCTTGGCCGTCGAGACCCTGGAGGGAGCCAAGATCAGGACCCCGCTCGTCTGGTGGCGCAGTGTGTCCTCGGCGAACGAGGCCCGGGGAAGTCGGGAGTCCGTGACCGTGTGTCCGCTGGAGCTCCAGTGCGAAGAGGTGATCGGCAACAGTACCGTCCTGCACGGACTCGTCTTCTTCGGCGACGGGAATGGCGAAGGGCGTGACACGACGGCCGCCGGCCAGCGTCCGCTCGTGACGGCGCCGCATACGGCGGTCGGCTTCATCCCGACCGGTGTGGTCGCGGGGTACAGCGTCGGAACCTCGGAGCAGACGGGCAGTCTCGGCTGCTTTGCCGGGTGCGTGCCCGCCGCCTCGTGCTCGGCCAGCACCGTCAACGTCTTCGCCGAAGCGCGAGCGGAGGGGCTCGTATGGATTAAGGACGAATTTTCCATCAGCTTCGGTAATCTGAGTGGCGTGCGTACGATCTCCAATGCGTGTGCGCGGCCGGCTGCGGGTCAACCCGTCGCGCCCGATCTGCCAGAGCTGCGATTCCGGCGTGACTACCTACCGGCCGAACAAGGCCGCTTTCAGGAGTTCGGCGTGACACCGCCCGAGCACGAGATCACGCTCCGATGAACCTCTCGTCTTCCTGGACGACGGGCGATCGACTGCGCCGGACGCTTATGATCTGTGTCGTGCTGGCCGGCGTTGCCGGCTGCCGCTACCCCGGCGCTGACGTCCCCTACGTCCAGACCCCGACCGACGTCGTCACCGAGATGCTCCGGCTCGCCACCGTCGGCCCGAACGACGTCGTCTACGATCTGGGCTCGGGCGACGGGCGTCTGGTAATTGCGGCCGCGCGTGATTTCGGCGCGCGCGGGGTCGGCATCGAGATCGATCCTTCGCTGGTGGCGCTCAGCAGGGAGTCGGCGCAGCGCGCCGGCGTCGCCGACCGCGTGACGTTCCGTGCCGACGATCTCTTCGAGACCGATCTTTCGGGCGCCACCGTCGTGACGCTCTATCTCTCGCGCGCGATCAATCAGCGATTGCGTCCCAAGCTCATGCGCGAGCTGCGGCCGGGAGCGCGCATCGTCTCGCACGAGTTCGACATGGGCGATTGGGAGCCGAAGCAGACGGTTCAGGTCCCGTGGCGTGATCGCGTGTCGCTCGTGTTCCTCTGGGTGATTCCGCCGAAATCGTAGCCGCTCGCGCTTGAAGCGAGCGGCGTACGTGTCAAACGTGTGACGTCGTCATTCCACGGCGCGGAATCTTTCTTCTCACTTGTGAGAACGCGCGCCTCAGGTATTTCACTCATTGACTTCGTGCGACCGCATCGAGGATTCTCCTCAGCGCTGTATCGAGGAATCGACTGGTTCCGTCCTGCAGAACGGGCCGCGTGTCACGCGCGGACAGACGCAAGGAGGTTCTCATGCGGTTCTCGCAGCAAGCTCTCCGGGCGATCGAGCGGCGCAAATTCTTGAAGCTCATCGGCGGCGCGGCGAGCGGCGCCGTCGCGCTCGGCAGCGGCGGCACGTTCGTGCGCGCGCGGCGCGCGGAAGCGCAGGTGAGTCTCAGGCCCTTCGTCGACGCGCTGCCGATTCCGAACGGCATCAGGCCCAGCGGCACGCTCGACGGCGACCCGCTCTTTCAAGTCATGATGCAGGTGTTCCGGCAGAAGCTCCACCGCGACCTCCCGGCGACCACGCTCTGGGGCTACAACGGCCAGTACCCCGGCCCGACGTTCGAGGCGCGGCGCGGCCAGCCCATTGCCGTGCGCTGGATGAACAATTTGCCGACGAATCACCACATGTTTCCGATCGACAACACCTTGCACGGCGACGACGCGGGAGAGCCGGAGGTGCGGACCGTCGTCCACCTGCACGGACACAAGGTGCTGCCGGAGAGCGACGGCTATCCCGAGGCATGGTTCACGAACGGCTTCGCGGAGACCGGGCCCTTCTTCGAGCAGCGGGTCTACAACTATCCGAACGACCAGCCGGCGACGCAGCTCTGGTATCACGACCACGCCCTCGGCACCACGCGGCTGAACAACTACGCCGGGCTGTCGGGCGTCTATCTGCTCCGTGACCGCGTCGAGGACAATCTGAACCTGCCCGACGGCACCTTCGAGATTCCGCTCATCATCCAGGACCGGCTCTTCAATCCGGACGGCTCGCTGCTGTATCCGGTGGTCGATGCGGGCGGCGATCCGGACAAGCGCGTGCCGCCCATCTGGATCCCCGAGTTCTTCGGCGACACCGTGCTGGTGAACGGCAAGGTCTGGCCGTTTCTCGAGGTCGAGCCGCGCAAGTACCGCTTCCGCATCCTGAACGCGTCCAACGCGCGCTTCTATCATCTGACGCTCAACGAGGCGCGCGGCGCCACCGCCACCGGGCGCCCGGGCCCGGCGTTCATCCAGATCGGGACCGACGGCGGTCTGCTGCCGGCGCCGGTGCGCCTGAACGACCTCACGATCGGCATCGCCGAGCGCTTCGACGTCATCATCGACTTCAGCGGCACCGACGGCTCCACGTTCATCCTCACCAACGACGCGAAGGCGCCGTTCCCCGACGGCGACGAGGTCGTGCCGACCAACGTGATGATGTTCAAGGTCACCAAGCGCCTCAGCGGTCGCGACGACAGCTCGATTCCGCGATCGCTGGCGCAGGTGCCGCTGCTCGATCCGCGGGCGTCGGTCAAGACTCGCGATCTGGTGCTGAGCGAGCTCGACTCGGCCGACCCGTTCGAGAATCCCATCATCGGCCTCATCAACGCGCCGTGGTCCGATCGGGTGACCGAGACACCACAGGCGGGATCGATCGAGATCTGGCGGCTCATCAACACCACAGGCGACGCCCACCCGATCCACATCCATCTGGTCCAGTTCCAGATCCTCGACCGTCAGCCGTTCGACCCGACGCAGTATCCTGGGCGACTCGTGTTCACCGGGCCCCGCGTGACGCCGCCGGCGAACGAGCGTCCGGCCTTCAAGGACACCGTCAAGGCCCTGCCGGGCGAGGTCACGCGCTTCATCGCCAAGTTCGATTTGCCGAGCGGCACCTCGGCCCGCCGGGGCCAGCGATTCCGCTACGTGTTCCACTGCCACATCCTGGAGCACGAGGACAACGACATGATGAGGCCCTACGATGTTGTAGGCTGAGAGCACGGACTTCGTCGTTTTCGCACCGCTCGAGCGTTGTGAAACGCGGCGCCGCGTCGTCCTGGCCGGCGCTCTCGCGACGGCGCTTGCGCTCCTGCCGGGCCGGGCCGGAGCGCACGCGTTCGTCAGCCGCTCGGAGCCCCGCGCGGCGGCCAATCTCGCCGAATCGCCGTCGCAGGTGCGCCTCTGGTTCGATGGCCCGGTCGAGACGATGTTTCTCGAGGTCCGCGTCGAGACCGAGGACAAGCGCCGGGTCGACAAGAAAGACGCGCGCCGGAGCCCCGACGACGCCACGCTCGTGGAGGTCGGGCTGCCGCGCCTTTCGGCCGGCCGGTATCGCGTGTTCTGGAGCGTGATCGCGCGGGACGGACATCGGAGGGAAGGCAGCTTCTCCTTCCTGGTCAAGTGATCGCTGCGCTCGTCCGTGGACTCGTCCTGCTGAGCCTCGCCTCCGCGATCGGCGGTCTCGCGCTCGGGCTGCTCTTTCCGGGATCGGCCGCGCCCGATCTCGACACCGCGCGGGCCCGCCTGCGCCGCTGGGTCATGACGAGCCTCGTCGTGCTCCTGCTGGCGACCGGCGCCGAGCTGCTCGTGCGAATTCAGGCGATGAGCGGCGCGTCGCTTGCCGCGAGCGTGGCGGCCGTCCCCAGCGTCGTGACGCAGACCCACCTGGGCCAGATCCTCGCGGCGCGGCTGGCGGCGGTGGTGGTCGCCCTGCTGCTCGCGTTCGAGGCCGGCCGCGCGTTTCGTGCTTTCGTCCTTCTCGTGGCGCTGGCCATCGCGCTCTCGGTGAGCCTCACCGGACACGCCGCCGACTGGGGCGACGTAACGCTCAGCGTCGGGGTCGACTGGGCTCACGCCGTCGCGGCGTCTGCGTGGACGGGCGGTCTGATCGCGCTGGCGCTCGTGGCCGGGCGCCGCGGAGCTCCGTGGTCACGGGAGTCGCTGGCCGCCGTCGCCCCGCGATTCTCGCGGCTGGCCGGGCTCTGCCTGCTCGCAGTCGTCGTGACCGGAAGCTACAACGCGTGGGCCCAGCTGGGCGGGCTTTCGCGGCTCTGGGACACCGCCTACGGTCGTGTTCTGATCGTGAAGCTCCTGATCGTCGCCGTGCTGATGTGGCTGGGGGCCGTCAACCGCTACACGCACCTGCCGCGCCTGGCGCCCTCGCAGGCTGCGCGCGGCGTCGGCGCGCGGACATTTCGGATGTCACGGCTGGCCCTCTTCGGTCCGAGCCGAGGCGCACCCTCGATGCCGGCGGAGTCACAGCTCGTCGCGTACGTCTCGATCGAGGCGCTCGTCGGCCTCGCCGTGTTCGCGTGCACGGCGGTTCTGGGCGAAGTCACGCCGGGCCGCCACGTGCAGTTCGAGCGCCGGCCGACGACCCACGTGGCGCCGGTTGCGCGGCCGGGCGGGGGCGGGCCGCGACCAGGCACCGTGACACCGCCGCGCGGGGACGCCGCGCATGGACGCGCAGTCTTCGGCAGGCTCGAGTGCGCGACCTGTCACGCGGTTCCGGACCCGCAGTTCTCGCCGCCGACACAGCCCGGGCCAGATCTGACTGGCATCGGTGGCCGCCACCCGGGCGAGATCGTCGAGTCGATCATCAATCCGAACGCGCAGATTCTCGACGGGCCGGGCTACGCCGACGAGCGCGGCCGGTCGACGATGCCGGACTATCGAGACCGGCTCACGGTGGGGGAGTTGATCGATCTGGTCGAGTATCTGAGGGGCTTCGACGCGCCGGCGCCGCCGGCACCCGCAGCGCCTGCGATACCTTCGGCACCCGCAGCACCGGCAGAACCGGCAACGCCCGCGGCCCCGGCGCCGGCCGCGACGGAACAACCGGCGCCGCGGTGAGCCGGGCTACGCGCGAGCGTCAGGTGTAGACGCGCTCGATCCGGCTCCCGACGCGACAGACGATCTCCCACGGAATCGAGCCGATCGTGCTCGCCATCTCGCGCGCGTCGATCGTGTCACCGCCCTGGCTCCCGATGAATACCACCTCGTCGCCGGGCGAAGCGTCGAGGCCGGTCACGTCGATCATGATCATGTCCATGCACACCGAGCCGATGATGGGCGCGCGCCGGCCCCGGATCAGGACGGAGCCGCGGCCGGCCAGCCGGAGATCGAGCCCATCGGCGTAGCCCGCGGGCACGATCGCGATCGTCGTCGGCTTCCGCGCGGTGAAGCGCGCGCCGTAGCCGGTGACTTCGCCGGCGCGCATGCCCTTCACGGCGGTGACGCGACTGGTCAGGGTCATCACGGGCGCCAGCCGGATCGCGGACGTGAGCGGCGGCGGCACGATGCCGTAGAGCAGGAGCCCCGGCCTGACGCGGTCGAACCAGACGCGCGGGTCGCGCACGACCGCGGCGCTGTTGGCGGCGTGCCGGAAGCGCGGCCGCGCGCCCAGCGCCTGGAGCTCGGCGAGCACCCGATCGAAGCGCTGGCGCTGCTCGTCGAACAGCGTCGAGGCGGGATCGTCGGCGGTCGCGAAGTGGGTGAAGACCGCGTCGAGATCGAGGTTCTCGCTCCGCAGCAGCTCGGGCAGGGTGCGGCGCAGGTTGTCGAAGCGAAACCCGAGCCGGTTCATGCCGGTGTCGATCTTCAGGTGATAGCGCACGCGCTGCTTGTACCGTGCGGCCGCGGCCTGCACGGCGCGCGCCGCGCCCGGGGACGAGATGGTCGGCGTCAGCCGGCAGTCGAACAGCCCGTTCAGATCGCTGACGCTGAGCGCGCCGAAGATGAGGATGTCGGCGCGCACGCCGGCCGCCCGCAGGGTGGCGCCTTCCTCTATATCCGCGCACGCCAGGAGATCGGCGCCGGCATCCTCGAGCGCCCGGCCGACCTGCGCGGCCCCGTGGCCGTAGGCGTTCGCCTTGACGACGGCGATGACACCCGGCGTCGACGTCGGCCGCTCGCGCTTCAGGTGCTCGACGATCGCCCGAAAATTCGCCTTGAGCACCTCGAGATCGACGCGCGCGACCGTCGGCCGGACCCGCTCACCCACGCGATGCCACCCCCGTTGCCGTAGGCCCCATCCCGTCCATGGTACTGCGAGGGAGGCACCTGACCGTCCAGGTGTGTGCGCCGGGCGCTTTCTTCCAGGGGCGTAATTTTCACTGGTCACGCTGACCACGCTCGGCATCCCGGGCCCGCCGGTCGCATGGAGATTCCGTGTTGGTTTTCCTGCCCTTCGAATCTGGAGTGGTGTTTGGACTGCCTCTGGTACGGGCGTTGCACGATTGACCACGTGAACGATCGAGTTGAAGAGGAGGTCTCGACCATGAAACGTGCAGCTGTGCTTTTTGCCGTGGGTCTGACGACCTTGCTGATGAGCGGCCCCGCTGTCGCCAAGGATCCAGCGGCCGCGACGTCGGGCACGACCGGCGCGACCGCGCCGGCCGACAAGCCCGGTATCCTGGCCATGCCGCATCACGTGACGGGCAACGTGGTGGCGGTCGACAAGAAGGCCAACAGCGTGTCGGTCAAGGACACGAAGGGCAGGGAATACACGCTCGTCGCCGATGGCGACACGGTTGCGGATCTGAGCCGCCTGAAGGCGGGTGACGAGGTCAAGGTCACCTACAAGAAGGAAAAGAATCAGATGGTCGCGACCAAGATCACCACGGTCACCACGACGACGTCGCGGACGAAGTAGCGACTCCGGTCGACGTCGAGACGACCGAGAGGGCGAGACCCGCGTCTCGCCCTCTCACATTTCTGCCGCGCCACGCTCCGGCGCGTCGAGTCGCTAGATCGATCCGTCGGCGGCCAGCGCCGCGATCTGCGCCGTCGTGTAGCCCAGCTCCTCGAGAATCTCCTGACGATGCTGGCCGAGCAGGGGAGCCGCCGAGATCTTGGTGGGCGACGCCGAGAGCTTGATCGGATTGCCG
>CAYVHH010000269.1:0-4818 GCA_964450175.1 uncultured bacterium
GTGCTCGGCGGCAGCAGTCTGCACAAAGGCGCCAACGGCTGGAGCGCCGCCCGCGCGATCGGCTGCCTGCCGGGCCTCACCGGCAACGTCGGCATCCCGGGGGGCGGCTTCGGGCCACGCCACGGTAGCAACACCCACGGCCAGGGCCTGTCGAGCATCACCGCCGAGGGCCGGCGGCCGCCTGGAGCCTGGATTCCGAGCCAGATGCCGCTCGTGACCGAGGCCATGCTCGACGGCCGCGTGCGGGCCATGCTCCTGCTCGGCACCAACATGCTGTCGTCCTACGCGGATGCCGGCCGGGTGGCCGAGGCCCTCGCCCGCCAGGACTTGGTGGTGTCGTACGACCTGTTCCTGAACGACACGGCGCGGCGCTTCGCCGACGTCGTGCTGCCGGCCACCGCGTGGCTCGAGGAGCTCGGCTGCAAGAGCACCAACACGCACCTCTACCTGATGCCGAAGGTGCTCGATCCGCCGGGCGAGGCTCGGCCCGTCGCCTGGGTCCTGCGCGAGCTGGCGCGGCGGCTCGATATGGCCGACTACTTCCCGTGGGACAGCGAGAGCGGTCCGCTCGACGCCATCCTCGACCATCCGGCGACCGGCCACGCTACCGCGGCCGCGCTGGCGGCGGAGGGCGGCATGCGCGCCCTGCACATTTCCCATGTCGCGCACCCGGGCCTGAAATTCCCCACGCCGTCCGGCAAGATCGAGCTGGTCTCCACCCGAGCGGCTAACCTCGGGCTGCACTCGCTCCCCGTGCACGCACCGCCGGCCGCCTCGTCCTATCCGCTCACTCTGTGCCAGGGCCGTACCTTGAGCCACTTCCACGGCTTCTACGATCACGGTCGCGCGCTGCCCAGCCTCGCGAAGGCCGATCCCGAGCCCGTGCTCTGGATCTCCCCGGCCGACGCGGCCGCCCGCGGCGTGATCGACGGCGCCGCCATTCGCATCGTGAACGAGCGGGGCACGATGCCCGCCAGGGCCCGCGTCACCGAGCGCATCCCGGAAGGCACCGTGTGGATGCGCGACGGCTGGCTCGGCCTCAACGAGCTGACGGGAGGCGACCCCGTCGTCCCCGACGCCGCCGTCGAGGAGTTCCAGTCCCTGGGATTCTCGGGCGGCCAGGCGACCTTCGATGCGCGCGTCGAGGTCCGAGCGGGGGTCAAGCAGAGGGAGTAAGCGGCTCCGCCCGGCGGCCGGAGTGGCGCTCGTGATGAATCTGCCCACAACTTGCGCCGTGCCCGAGAGCCGATCACGCAAGCTCGCCGCCGTCCTGGCCGCCGACATCGCGGGCTACAGCGCGCTGATGGGCGCCGACGAGACGCAGCGTGCGTGACCTCAAGGGACACCAGGCGGTCGTGCTGCCGATGATCGGCGAGTACAGCGGGCGCATCATCGATACCGCTGGCGACGGGATCGCCGAGCCGTGGTCCCCTTCGAAAACGGCCGCGCGCTGGCGGCGGGCATTCCCGGCGCCCGGTTCGTAGCCGTCCAGGGCCAGAACCACCTCTTCCTGGAGAACGAGCCGGCGTCTCAGCGGTTCTTCGAGGAGATCGGCCTCTTCCTGAACAGCTGACGGACGTGGGCGACCGTCCCGATCACGATCGCGCGATCAGATGTTCGTCGCCCGCCTTCCAGCCGACCGCGACGGTCGCGCCCTCGCGGACCGTGTCAGGCTGCGCGCCCGCGATGCGGATGCGTACGTTGCGACCTCCGGCGTCGCCGATGATGAGCACGCTGTCGCCGTAGTTGACGATCACGCCAATCTTGACCGCCAGGCGGTTCGGAAGCGTTGCGCCGTCGCGGACCAGCTGCAGACGCTCGGGGCGCAGGAGCACGTCGGCGGGCGCGCCCGCGAGGTGCCGGCAGGCGTCGAGATCCGCCTGGATCGGCCCGAGGCCGTCGAGCTCGACACGCCCCGGCACCGCCGAGTCGACGCGACCGGTGAAGAAGTTGCTGTCGCCGATGAACTCGCCCACGAATCGGGTGCGCGGGCGGTGATAGACCTCGAGCGGCGGTGCCACCTGCTCGAGCGTGCCGTGGCTGAAGACCGCGATGCGGTCGGACATCGTCATCGCCTCGGTCTGGTCGTGGGTCACGTACACCATCGTGATGCCGACCTCGCGATGGATGCGCTTGAGCTCGACCTGCATCTGCTCGCGCAGGTTCTTGTCCAGCGCTCCGAGCGGCTCGTCCAGCAGGAGCACGTCCGGGTCGAAGACAAGGCCGCGCGCGAGCGCGACGCGCTGCTGCTGGCCGCCGGAGAGCTCGCGCGGCGGCTTGTCGGCGAACCGGCGCAGCCCGACCAGGTCGAGGATCTCGCGTACGCGCTCGGCCTGCTGCGCGCGCGGAAACGCGCGCATGCGCAGCGGAAAGGCGACGTTGCGCTCGACCGTCATGTGGGGGAACAGCGCGTAGTTCTGGAAGACGACGCCGATGTTCCGCTCGTACGGCTTGCGGCGCGTCAGATCCTCGCCGTCGAGCTCGATGACGCCGCTGGTGGGCTCCTCGAAGCCCGCGATCATCATCAGCGTCGTCGTCTTCCCGGAGCCGCTGGGGCCGAGGAGTGTGAGGAACTCGCCCTTCGCGATGTCGAGGTTGATCCCGTCGACGGCGTTGACGCGGCCGTCGTAGGACTTCACGAGACGGTCGAGCCGCAGGTAGGCCAGTGTCAGGCTCCGGCGCGCGGCACGATGAGCGCGTCCACGACGACGCAGCCCGCGCCCGTCTCCCTCACCACGATCGGGTTCACGTCGAGCTCTTCGAGGCTCTCGCGCTCCGCCCACGCGAAGTCGCCGATCGCCTCGAGTGCGCGGGCGAGCGCGCCGACGTCCCCGGGCGGCCGACCGCGGAAGCCGCCGAGCAGGGTCGCCACCCGGGTCTCGGCGATCATCCCCTGCGCGTCGCCGGCGCGCAGGGGCAGCGGGCGCAGCGCCACGTCGTCCAGCGTCTCGATCAGCACGCCCCCGGCGCCGAACGCGAGAACCAGGCCGAAGTCGGGGTCGCGGCTGACCCCGGCGAAGACCTCGAGAACCCCGTGCGCCATCTCCTGGATCAGGAACCCGGCGACGTCGTTCCGCCGGCCGAGGTTGTCCACGCGGCGGGAGAATCGATCCCAGGCCGCGCCGAGGTCGGTCTCGTCGCGGAGCCCGACCGCGACGAGCCCGACATCCGACCGGTGCGGGATCGCATCGGACACGACCTTCAGGGCGATGGGGTACCCGATCGTCTTCGCGGCGCCTCGCGCGTCGCCGAGCGACGTGACGACCTGCTCGCGCACGACCGACACGCCGGCCGCCGCGAGCAGCCGCTTGGCGTCGTGCTCGTGGATGGTCGCTCGCGCGCGACCTTTCTGCAGCGCCTGGATCGCGCCTCCCCGTCCGGACGAGGGGCGCGGCGTCGCGAGCGGCGCGCCCCAGCGCGCCAGCCGATCCACCGCCCCGAGGCCCGCGCGCGTGCCCCCGATGACCGCGATCCCGTGCTCGCGCAGGAACGCCGCGACGTCGCGGCGAAAGACGCCCGAACGCGTCGTCATCAAATAGAACGGCTTGGCCGATTGCCGCGCGCCCTCCGCGAGGGTCTTGGCGTACTCGAGCGCCCGCGCGGGCGAGCCCATGGGCTGATCGTCGGAGCCGTCGGTGCAGAACGCGACCGCGTCGTAGTCGGGATCACTGCCGAGCACCCGAAGGCCGTGGGGGAAGTTCGTCGCGAAGTCGCCGTTGCCCCACGCATCCAGAGGGTTCCCGTCACCGGTGATCCGCCCGACCACGCGCTCGACGTCCGCGCGCGAGGCGGGTGCCAGCGGCGGGAGCTGAAGGTTCGCCGTGGAAGCAAGGTCGAGGATCAGCTCTGCCTGTCCGCCCGACGCCGTCATGACCGCGAGGCGACGGCCGCGAGGCCAGCGCTCCGCCTGGCAGGCCGCGATCACTTCCGTCAGCTCGTCCATGTCGGCGACCTCGATGGCGCGGTGCGCCCGCAGCATGGCCGAGAAGACGCGAGCCTCGCCGGCCAGACCGCCGGTATGACTGCTGATCGCGCGCCGGGTGCGGTCGCTGCGCCCCACCTTGAGGACGACGACGGGCTTGCCGCGATCGGCCGCGCGATCCAGCGCCGCCACGAACCGCTCTGGCTCGCGCACCGTTTCGAGGAACATCGCGATCACGCGGGTCGCGGGGTCGTCGATGAGGTACTCGAGGAAGTCGACGGCCGCGACGACCGCCTCGTTGCCCGACGAGATCACCTGACTCCAGCCGAAGCGCCGGCAATCCGTCAAGAGACCGATGCAGATCGATCCGCTCTGCGAGATCAGCCCCACGTTGCCGGCGAGTCGGGTCGGATCGTGCAGCGCCTGGATGTACACGAGGCTCGGCACGTGCGGGCTGATCACCCCCATGCAGTTCGGCCCGCACAGCGCGATCGACGCTTCGCGGCAGATCGCGGCGATCGCCGCCTGCCGCGCACGACCCTCGGCGTCCGCTTCCGCGAACCCGCCGTCGAAGATCACGGCCGCCCCGACGCCGCGATCCGCCGCGGGCCGCATGTGCTCGAGCACGCGCGCGTGATTCACGCAGAACGCCAGCACGTCGACGTCACGCGGCAGATCGGCCACCGAGGGATAGCAGCGGCGGCCGAGCAGGCTCTCGTATCGCGGATTGACCGGATAGACGTCGCCGTGAAAGCCGATGCCGTCGATCGCTTCGACGAGGGTCCGGCCGACCGACAGTCGCTCGGAGGCGCCGACGATCGCGATCGAACGGGGACGCAGCAGCCGATCAAGCGACATGGGGGCTCCTTCTGCGCAGGAACATCGCGATCAGCACG
>CAYVHH010000270.1:0-10248 GCA_964450175.1 uncultured bacterium
GCCGCCTTCACGCTGCAGAACCGGCTTCCTGCAATCGCGATGTTGGTACCCTTTGCTGAGGCTGGTGGACTTCTGGCCTATGGTCCCAGCGCCCCGCAGTACTATCCGCGCATCGCAGTCTTCGTGGACAAGCTGCTCAAAGGCTCGAAGCCGGGTGACCTCCCGCTCGAACAGCCGACGAAGTTCGAGCTCGCCGTCAACGTCAAGACTGCGCGATCGCTCGGCCTCACGATCCCTCAACCACTGTTGCTTCGCGCCGACCGCGTGATTCAGTGACCCTCTACTTCTTCGAGCGCATCAGTGACGACGACTTCATCGGGCCCGTGATCGTGGCCGCTCCCGACGAGTCGACGGCCTGGACGCTCCTGGCCTCGCGCGAGCGCTCAGAGGTGGAGACCTTGAAGGCGCTCGGCTGGCAGATCGCACAGGATCTGGCGGCGATGCCGTCCCGCGCCGGCATCGTCTATCCCAGCCACTACCGCCGCGCCATCCTGAGCTAGGACGGGCGCGCTGAGCCCTCTTCACGTCGCGCTCGCGCTGCTGGTCGTCGTCATCTGGGGCCTGGCGTTCGTCGCCACTGCCCTGGCGCTCGACAGCTTCTCGCCGCCCGCGCTGACGGCGCTGCGGTTTCTGATCGCGGCCATCCCGGCGCTGGCGCTTCCGCGCCCAGCGGTGGGTTGGCGCTCCCTGATCGCGATCGGCGCGACGCTCTTCGCAGGCCAGTTCCTCTTTCAGTTCTTCGCGATCACCGGGGGTTTGCCTCCCGGCCTGGCGTCGTTGCTCGTCCAAACCCAGGCGCTGTTCACGATCGTGTTCGCGGCGATCGCCCTGCGCGAGCGGCCGACCGCGCGCCAGACCGCGGGAGTGGCCGTCGCGTTCGCCGGCCTCGTGTTGATCGTGCTGACGGTCGGCCAGGATCTGACCCTGCTCGGCTTCGGCCTCGCGATGGGTTCGGCGATCAGCTGGGGCGTCGGGAACATTCTCCTGAAGGGAATCGGCGACGTCGACATGCTCCACCTGGTCGTCTGGCTGAGCCTCGTCCCGCCGCTTCCGGCCTTGGTGCTCGCGCTCATCCTGGATAGGCCCGCGGGACTGGCCTACGACCTTTCGGCCGCGTCACCGACAGCTATCGTCGCGACGCTGTACCTCGGGGTCGTGGCGACGATCCTGGCCTACGCCATCTGGGGCCGGCTGCTGCGGCGGTATCCAGCAGCGACGGTGACGCCGTTCGCGCTGCTCGTCCCATTCGTCGGGGGCTACTCGTCGGCCCTCGTTTTCGGGGAGCGCTTCGGGCCGCTGCGGCTCGCGGGCATGGCGCTGGTGCTCCTGGGCATCGCCGTCATCGTGTTACCGTGGCCTCGCATGGCTCCCCGTGGAAACGCGCGCGGCGCGCCACCATGTTGACGGTTCGTCCGGCGGCGATCGGCGACGCGCCTGGCGTCGTCGATCTCATCGGTCGCGTGTACCTCGAGTACGGCTTCGTCTACGTGCCCGAGGTCGAGGTGCCCGATCTGCTTCGATTCGATCAGCACTACACGCCGCCGCGCGGCGCGTTCTTCGTCGTGCGGGAAGGCAAGGTGGTCGTCGGATCGGTGGGGGTCGAGCGGCTCGACGAGACCAGCGCCGAGCTGCATCGGCTCTATCTCGAGGCGCGCCTTCGCGGCCGCGGCACGGGTCGCGCGCTGGTCGAAGCGGCGCTCGACTGGTGCCGCGCCGAGAAGATTCCGCGCATGATCCTCTGGTCGGACACCCGCTTCGATCAGGCACACCGCCTCTACCAGCGGATGGGATTTCGGCGGATGGGCGAGCGGGTTCTGCCGGACGATCCCAACCAGACGCGCGAATACGGCTTCGAGAGGCCGGTTTGAGGCGCGCCTCGCTCTCCGGACGGTACTGAGGCTTCCCGAATCCGCCGACGAACGTCGGCAGGCCCGTGTGACCGAGAAGCTGGCGCACCGCCTGCGACTCGCCGAGGTGGACCCAGTAGTGATAGGTCGTGCGGTGTAGCTTCGTGCCCGGCGTCTCGGTCGAGGACTCGCGCTTCCAGCGCCGGATCAGCTCGGCTCCGGCGAGGCTGTCGAGGTACCGGTCGGCGGCTTTCGTGACCGCGCGCCACCAGGCCCACGCCTCGTCGAGCGGCGGCACCGCGAGCGGCTTGCCGTAGCCGAACCGCCCCCGGCATGCTCATGCGTACACACATACTCGTCCCCGGGAAATCCGACGAGCACCGACCCAGCCACCAGCTCGAACGCCGCCCCGCGACACCGATACCCAAACGTCCCCCGCCGCACATAAGAAAGCGAGTAATCCCCATGCACCTCCACGAACGGCGCATCGGAAGGAGCAGCATCGCATCGCCGATCAACAGCCCGAAGCGACGCACCAGAAAGCAAAGTCTTGGAGATCATCAAGATGAGTCTAAGCCCAGCAAGGAGCCGGAGCGCAGCGACGGGAGACGGGCGGGTGGCGCAGGTGACGCAGCCGCCCTGGCGGACCCGCACCCTGCGCCAGGCCCCGCCCGCCTCACGCGCCCGAGATTCAGGCTCCGCTAGTACCCTTTATGCTTGTCGATCAAAGCAACAAGCGGCTTCCCCGCCCGCATCCGCCGCAAGTTGTCGCAGAATGTATCGATGACCCGCTGCGCCCGCCGCGGCGAGCCGCCCGCGGTGTGCGGCGTCACGATCGCGTGCGGATGCTTCCACAGCGGGTGATTGGCCGGGAGCGGCTCCGGATCCGTCACGTCCAGGCCGGCGCCGGCGATCGTGCCTTCTTCCAGGGCCTTGAGCAGGTCGTCGCCGTAGACGATCGCCCCGCGCGTGACGTTGATCAGATAGGCGGTCTTCCTCATCTTGCGGAAGAGATCGCGCGTGAAGAAATGATGCGTCGCCTTGGTCAGGGGCAGGCAAATGACGACCGCGTCCGACTGGCCGAGCAGATCGCCGAGCCGATCGGGCTTCCAGATGGCCTCGACGCCGGGCTCCGACGCCACGTCCTCGATGTCGACGCCCAGCACGCGCATCCCGAAGCCGAGCGCGCGCTTCGCGACCTCGCGGCCGGTGCCGCCGAAGCCGACGATGCCCATCGTCAGGTCGTAGAGCTCGAGCTGTCGCAGCCGGATCGGCTCGCGCAAGGTGTAGTCGGGCTGGCGGATCGCGGTGTGCAGGCCGCGCGTAAGCGCCAGCAGGAGCGCGAAAGCGTGCTCGGCCAGATGAATGCCGACGCCGCCCTTCTCGCTCGCCAGCGGGACGTCGCTCTGGACCAGCTCCTGCGTCAGGATCGAGTCGACGCCGGCGCCGATCGACTGGTAGTAGCGCAGCCGTTTGCCGAGCGGAAAGATGTCCGGCGCGACGCGGCCGAAGAGCGCGTCGGCGTCGACGATCTCGCGTCGCTGCGCGGCGGCGTCCTTCGCCTCGACGAAGGTCGAGCCGGGGCCAGCGGCCTCGAGGATGGCGGCGCGCTGCTCGGGGGAGACGGACGGTACGATCATCAGCGGCGTGTAGAGGATCTTCATCGTCAGCTCCGTTTCTTGGATCGGATATTGGCCATCGCGCGCTGGTGCTCGTCGGACGCGAAGCACCCGGCCAGGGCCGTGTTCATCTCCCGGCGGAACGTCTCGAAGTCGAGGTCGAACGCGGACGTGCTCAGGCGCTTGCTGGCGGTCACGCTCACCGGCGGCAGCGCCAGGAACTTCTCGGTGATCTCGTCGAGCGCCTTCGGAAAGTCGCTCGCGGGCACCGCGCAATTCACGAGACCGATGCGCTCGCCCTCGCGCGCCGTGATCGGCTCGCCGAGCAGGATGAGCTCCTTGGCGCGCCCCATGCCGATCAGCCGCGGCAGGCGATACAGCGCCATCGACGGAATCAGGCATTCCTTGACCGCCGGCAGGCTGAGCAGCGCGTCCTCGACCGCCAGCCGGTAGTCGCACACGAGCGCCAGCTGCAGCCCGCCGCCGATGCAGTGGCCGTTGATGCCGGCGATGACGAGCTTGTCCATACGCTCGAGCTCGGTCATCGCGTCTTCCCACCGGATCAGATCGGGCTGCGTCAGCTCCCCGGCCGCCAGCGCCTTGAGATCGACGCCGGTCTGAAACGCGCGGCCCGCGCCGGTCATGACGACCACGCGCACGTCCCGCCGGGCCTTGATCGTCGCGACGGCGTCCGCCAGATCCGTCGCGAAGCGCGAGTTGCCGGCGTTGAGCACGTGCGGTCGGTCGAACGTGAGGCGCGCGGCCTCGCCGTGCACGTCCAGACGGATCGTGGCCTCGGTCATGGGGCAATGGTTTACCACAAGAAGCCGCCGTCCGGGGAGCCGAGGTCCTTCGAACCGACGACGAGCCAGATTCCCCTAGCTGATGTAGCTGCCCATCACCCAGCGCTCGAGCTCTTCGCCGAGCCGCCAGAATAGCGGCAGTCCCCGCATCGCCGTGGCCAGCGCGACCCACTTTCTCCCGCGTGCCGACTGGCCGAAGGCGCCCTCGATCGCCTGAGCAATGTCCGGTCTCCCGCGACGCGCCGCCTGAGCCTGGATCTCGCGCAAGAACGATCGCTCATTATCGTCGGAGCAGTACACCATCGCCAGCTTCTCGATGCTGAATTTGTCGGCCTCGAAGGTCCGCGCCCTCGACAGAACACCGAGCAGCTCCAGCGTCGCCATCGTGCGAAAGCATTTGACGCATTCCGAACAGTTGTCGGCCGAACGGCTGTACGCGCACACCCTCAGCGTCTCGAGGGGCAGGTCCCATTTGACGATGTGTTCCGTCTTCTCCACACGGCCGTACGAGCCGCCGTCGTGGATGATCTGGACGTCCCGAGTCGAGAACAGGCGGTCGGTCAGCGGGTGCGATCCCCAGGGCACGACGTGGTCCGTTCGGTGCGTGGAAGGAATCAGTATCGAGTCATAGTGGCGTTCGAACATCAGCCCCACGGCGGCCAGCGCCCCGCCGTGCGACAGCTCTCCCCACGGCGCCTGCTGAAACTGCGTGTCCCGCAGATTGGTCCAGATGTCGATGTTGCGCTTGCCAAAGCTCTCGGCGATCGCCCTCCGCGTGCCTCGGATGCGAGCGCAGTCGTCGGCTTGCGACAGCGGCACGTCGAAGCCACACACCGTCAGCAGATCATCGACGCGACCGGCTTGATCGACGAGGTTTCCGGCTTCCCGGGACAGCAGGGTGAAGAATGAATCGACGCCGCCGCCGAAGAGCGCCGCGGTCCGGTCGCGTCGCGGTATCCGGCCCTCCCGCACGTCGCATTCGATCGACACGTCGTGCAGTCGCGGATACCACTCCTTCCAGATCGCCAGGAGCCTCCTGGCATTGTCCAGGAGCAATGGATCGACGGGGTGCTCGATGGTCAGCGGCTCGCCCACCGTGGCCGCGATCGGGAGGAAGGCCGCCAGCCATGGATTCCCGGAGAGCGAAAGTTCTCCCGGATAGGAAGCGCCGACCTCGAACCAGCAAGTCTCGAGACCGTCCGACCGGGACGTGATCTCGGCCTGCAATCGAGTTCGCGCACCGTTTTGCGTCGGCTCGACGAGGCGAATATTCCGAATTTCCACTCGCGGACTCTCTCGATAAATACTAGCAAGCGGGGACGACAAACCCGCCATGCCAGACGCTGAAAGGACGTTCAGGAACACGTCGTGACCGACGCGGCCAGCGCTCCGTCCGGAGCCGCCGTTCCCGCCTTCGCCGACGAGACGAGAGCGAAGGGCGCGCCTGTCGAGAGTATCGGGAGACAGATCGCGAGGGGCGCGCTGTGGATGATGGGGCTGAGAGCCTGCGAACGAACGCTCGGGCTCGTCAGCACCATTGTGCTGGCGCGTCTGCTCACGCCGTCGGACTTCGGCCTGGTCAGCATGGCGACGTCGATCGTCGCCATGACCGAGTTGCTGAGCAGCTTCGGTTTCGACTTCGCTCTGATTCACCGCGTCGACGCCGACCGCCGTCACTACGACACGGCGTGGACCCTGAACGTCGTGGCCGCCGCCTGCGCGGCCGCTCTGCTGATGGTGTTAGCGTGGCCGGCCGCGGTCTTCTATCACGAGCCGCGGCTGCAGGGAGTCGTCAAGCTGCTCGCCGCGGCGCTGTTCGTCGAGGGCTTTCAGAACATCGGGATCGTCGCGTTCCGGAAGCGGCTCGATTTTCACAAGGAGTTCGCCTTCCTGTTCGGCAAACGGCTGATCGCGTTCGCGATCACGATCCCGTTGGCAATTCTGTATCGCAACTACTGGGCCCTGGCGATCGGGGTGCTGGCGGGCCGGACCGGGGCGACCGTTCTCAGCTACGTCGTGCAATCGTACCGGCCGAGATTCTCGCTCGCCGCCGCGCGGGAATTGCTCGTCTTCTCGCGATGGCTACTCCTGAACAATGTGATCTGGATGCTGCGGTTTCGGTCGACGGATTTCATCATCGGAAGGATGGCGGGACCTCAGGCGCTCGGCTTGTACAACGCCGGCTACGAGCTGGCGAATTTACCGACCAGCGAGCTGGTCGCTCCGCTGAATCGCGCGATCTTTCCGGGATACGCGAAGCTCTCCTCCGACATCGCGCAGCTCCGGAAGGAGTTCCTCTCGGTCGTGTCGGTGATCGCGACGGCCGCGTTCCCGATCTCGGCCGGGATGGCGATCACGGCGGCGCTCCTGGTGCCGGTCCTGTTGGGCCGGGCGTGGATGGATACCGTACCGCTGATTCAGCTGCTGGCGCTCTACGGACTCTTGCTGGCGCTGCAGGCGAACACGAGCTCCGTGTACCTGGCCCTCGGCAGACCCAACATCCTGACGATCGTCTTCGGCTGGAACACCGTGCTACTCGTGCTCGTGCTGATGTGGATGGTGCCCCACCAGGGCGTCCGCGGAGCCGCGCGCGCCGTGGTCGGCGTGGCGTCGCTGGCCATGCCGATCAACTACTTTCTGGTCCTCAGACTTCTTGGCCTCAGCGTCCGGCGGCTCGGAGGAATCTTGTGGCGGCCCGCCCTCGCGGCCGCCGCGATGGCGCTCGCGCTGCGATTCATGATCCACCACTGGAGCCTCGGACCAAACGCGCTCGGGCTGGCCGCGTCGATGACGGCCGGGGGCGCGATGTACACCGCGGCGCTGCTGACCTTGTGGCTCTGTTCGGGCTGCCCCTCGGGCCCTGAGCAGCTCGTGGTGTCCTGGATCGGCGGGTGGCTGATGCGGCGCGTGTAGGTCGCGCCCGGCTGGAGGGCTGATGGCCTTTCGTTTACCATAAAGGCCTCGTGACGTCCCTGACCGCTCTGCTCTGTCTCACGACCTTCTCCAACATCGTTTCGAGCGGTGCCTTCCCGGCGGTCCTGCCCGACATCGCGAAGAGTGCCGCGCTCGCCGACTGGCAGCTCGGGATCGTCGCGGGCGCCTTCGGCTTCGCGCGGATGGCGGCCGATATTCCGCTCGGCCTCTTCCTGACCAACCATCTCCGGCGCGCGCTGTGGGTCGGTCCGCTCGTGCTCGTGCTCGGCGCCCTCTGCGTCACGGCCGGGGGCGGATTCACCACGATCGTGCTCGGCCGTCTGCTCATGGGGCTCGGGCAGGCGCTCAGCATGGTCGCCGGGCTCACGGCGATCCTCCGCTTCCAGTCTGGAAAGAATCTGGCGTCGGCGCTCGCGGCGTACGAGCTCTCCGCGATGGTCGGAATGCTCGGCGGCGCCGCGCTGATCGGCACCTTGCCGGCGCGTCTGACCTGGAACACCGCGTTCCTGCTCGCATGCGCTCCGCAGCTGATCGCCATCGGGATCGCACCAAAGCTTCTGGCGACGCTTCCTGCGCACGCGAGCGCGGTCTCGAGATCGGCCCGCGAGCCCACGGGCCCGCCGACGAGCGCGCTCACACGCGCCGCCCGCCACGCCTCGCTGGTGCCGCTCGCCTTCGCGGCCGGCGGCCTCGTCGCCCTCACCTACTCCACGATGGAGCAGTTCGTGGTTCCGCTGCGCGGCAGCCGCGAGTTCGGGCTCGAGCGCGCCGGGGTGGCACGTCTGTTCATGGTCCAGCAGATCTTCGACATCGCGGCCCTGATCCCGACCGGCCTGCTCGCCGACCGGCAAGGGGCGGTCCGCGTGCTGCCCGGAATCTTGATGCTGATGGCGACCGCGAACGCGCTCATCGGCTTCGGCGCGCTGCCGGTGGTCGTCGCCGGCTGCGCGCTGTTCGGCCTCTCGATGTCGGGCTGGATGCTGCCGCTGACCCTGTTGCGGCGGGAGACCGAGCCCGAGCGTATCGCGTGGCGCACCGGTCTCTATCGGGTCTCGGTGGACGCCGGGATCTTCCTCGGGCCGTTTCTCTCGGGCGTCCTGGGTATGCGCCTCGCCGGGCTCCTCCCCGCGATCTCGACGACGGCCCTGGCCGTCACCGCGCTACTCCTGCTCACGCGCGCCCGAAGCTCGGGTACCATGGCAGTCCATGGCTGACGCCGGGCTGATGTTCGCGTGCTTCGGATGCTGCTGCGGTCACACCAACAACGGCGCCGCCCGCATTTCGCGGCCGGCGACACGGCGCGTGTTCGACGCGGCCGGGCTCCAGGGGCAAGTGCGCTTCGCGTTCTCCGAATGCCTTGGGCCGTGCAGCGAGGCCAACGTCGTCTTCGTCTATCTCAACGGCCGGCCGCTCTGGTTCCGGCGTATCAACACCCTCGAGCTGTTCGGATCGCTGCTCGCCTACGTGCGCACCGCGGTCGCGGCGCCCAACGCCATCGTGCCCGAGGCATTGACCGCGCATTCGTTCTCGTGGACCGGCGGCGGCGTCGGCCCCGAGCTCGCCTGAGGAGCGACATCATGAACTACGCCGACTTCCGCCACCTCACCTTCGAGTCCAAGCCGAACGGAGTGCTCGTCGTCACCATCAACCGGCCGGAGGTGCTGAACGCGGCCAACGCGCGTCTGCACTGGGAGTTCACCCAGATCTGGCCCGTGGTCGACGCCGATCCGAAGACGCGCGTCGTCGTCGTCACCGGCGCGGGCAAGGCGTTCTCGGCCGGCGGCGACCTCTCGCTCGTGGAAGACATGGCGGGTAATCCAGACGCGCTCACGCGCACGATGCGCGAGGCGTCCGACCTCGTCTACAACATGATCAACCTCGACAAGCCGGTGGTCTCGGCGATCAACGGCGTCGCGGTGGGCGCGGGGCTCGTCGTCGCGCTCATGGCCGACGTCAGCATCATCGCCGAGACGGCGCGCTTCACCGACGGCCACACGCGCCTGGGCGTGGCCGCGGGCGATCACGCCGCGATCCTCTGGCCGCTCCTCTGCGGGATGGCGAAGGCGAAATACTATCTGCTCACGGCCGACTTCATCGACGGCCGCGAGGCCGAGCGGATCGGCCTGGTCACGATGTGCCTGCCGCCCGATCAGGTCATGCCCAAGGCGCTCGACGTCGCCGACCGCCTCGCGCGCGGCAGTCAGATCTCGATCCAGTGGACCAAGCGCGCGCTCAACAACTGGCTGCGACAGGCCGGGCCGATCTTCGACCAGTCCCTCGCGCTCGAGATGCTCTCGTTCTCGTACCCGGACGTGCGCGAGGGCGTGAAGGCGATTCGCGAGAAGCGCACTCCCGTCTTCCCCTCGGCGAAGTAGCGGAGACCCACGACGTGAGCGAGAGCCAGCCGGCGCCGCGCTCCGGCCATCCGTACTACATGCACGACGCGATCTACGCGCAGCCCGGCGCGCTGCGGCTGGTCGCCCGCGGGCAGGGCGACGCGATCGAGGCGGCGGCGATGCGGCTGCGCGGGCTCGACCACGTGTTGCTGACCGGCGTCGGGACCTCGTGGCACGCCGCGCTCATCGGCGAGCTGCTCTTCGCGCGCCTCGGTGGGCTCGGGCTCAAGGCGCGAGCGTTCCACGCCTTCGAGCTGGCGAGCTACTGGCCTGAAGCAGGCGGGCGTGCCGGCGTCGTCGTGCTGAGCCACGGCGGGACCCGACGCTACTCGCGTGAGGTGCTCACGCGCGTGAAGGCCGGCGGCGGCACCGGTGTCGTCATCACCGGCAAGGGCCCGGAGGCGCCGGCGGAAGCCGACTGGACGCTTCGCACCGTGGACCAGGAGAGCTCGGGGGCCCACACCGTCAGCTACACCACCGCGCTGGCGATCCTCGCCAAGCTGGCGTGCGCCGCGGGCGGCCAGGCCGAGATCGCGCGCAGCATCGATGGGATCCCCGACATGCTCGCCTTCCTGCTCGGGCAAGAGTCGTGGGAGGACCTCGCCGCGCGTTACGGCGATCGGCGCTGCTACTGGTTCGTGGGCGGCGG
>CAYVHH010000271.1:0-6706 GCA_964450175.1 uncultured bacterium
GGCCGCACATGATGGACTACATCCAGCCCGCCACCGACGAGGACCTGCACCGGCGGTTCGCGGCGCGGGCAAGCACGCTGAAGGTCTTCTACACGAACAGCTCGGCCGAGTACCACCGCGGCGACGCCTCGCTGGTCCACACGAACGCCGAGGGGACGCGCGACGTCCCGTCCGGCCCGTCGGCGCGCGTCTACCACTTCGCCGGAACCGAGCACGGCCTCGGCGTCTGGCCCCCGACGTCCGAGAAGACCGCCGCGGCCGATCCGTCCGAGCCGTCGGAAAACTCGCAGAATCTGCGAAACACGATCGACTACGCGCCGCTCCTGCGCGCGTGCCTCGTCAACATGGACCGCTGGGTCACCCAGGGTGTCGAGCCGCCGCCGAGCCGTCATCCGCGCCTCGCCGACGGCACCGCGGTGCCGTTCGAGGCGCTCCACGCGGTGTTCGATCGCATCCCCGGCGCCCATTATCCGCGCCACCACGCGCGGCCGTGCCGTCTCGACTTCTCCACGCTCCCGCCGCGGCCCGGTCCGGCATGCGGCTCGCTGGTCTCGGCCGTCGACACCGACGGCAACGAGATCGGCGGGATCGCGCTGCCGGAGGTCGCCGTGCCGCTCGGCGCCCACACCGGGTGGACGCTCCGGCACGCGTCGATCGGCGGCGAGGCCCAGCGCCTGGTCTTCGCCGGCGCGACCATTCCGTTCGCCCGTACCCGGCGCGAGCGCGACGCGAGCGGCGACCCGCGTCCGTCCATCGAGGAGCGCTACCGCTCGCGCGACGACTATCTCGAGCGCGTCCGCCGCGCCGGCCAGGCCCTCGTCGCCCAGCGCTACATGCTCGACGAGGACGTCGAGCTGGCCGTCGGGCTCGCGGCGCGCGCGTGGGACCACTGGACCGCCTGAGCCGCGGAGCCTGACCGGGCGCCTCCGCGGTCTCCCCTTTCCGGAGGAGCGACATGTCGTTCATCAACGAGATTCCGCTCGAGCACGCCACCGGCGCCGTGCGAGACGCGTACGAGAGCGACTTGAAGGCGCTCGGCTACATCGCGAACTACACGAAGGTGCTCGCGCTTCGGCCCCAGGTGCGGACCGCCTGGGGCAATCTGATCCAGGCGATCCGGTCGACGATGGACCAGCGGCGGTACGAGCTGATCACGCTGGCGTCGGCGTCGCAGCTCCGGTGTAGCTACTGAATGCTCGCGCACGGAGCCGTGCTGCTCCGCAGCGGGATCTTCACGAACGAGCAGGTGAACGCGATCGCCCGCGACTACCGTCAGGCCGGTCTCGAGCCGGCCGAGGTCGCGATGATGGCGTTCGCGGAGCAGGTCACGGCCCGCGCGAACACCGTGACCCGCGAGGACATCGAAGGACTGCGCCGCCACGGATTCTCCGATACCGAGATCCTGGACATCGCGCTGACCGCCGCCGCGCGCTGCTTCTTCAGCAAGGTGCTGGACGGCGTCGGCGCCGCGCCCGACGAGGCCTACATGAGTCTCGACGAGCGCGTGCGCCAATCGCTGGCGGTCGGACGCCCGTTCACCGGTACCGCCGCCCCCTGACGGCGAGACGATCGAGAAAGGACCCGACCATGACCGTGACACGCAAGAACATCCAGCCCGACGCGCTGGCGGCGCCCGTGCGGAGCGGCCACACCCTGTACTCCCATGTCGTCGCGGTCGAAGGCCGGCGCCTCGTCTTCGTCGCCGGCCAGCTCGCGCGGGATCGGGCCGGCAACGTCGTGGGCAAAGGCGACATGCGCGCCCAGATTCGCCAGGTCGGCGAGAACATCAAAGCGGCGCTGGCGACCGCGGGCGCGACGCTCGGCGACATCGTGAAGACCAACACGTACGTGACCGACATGGACGAGTACTTCAAGCACGTGGACGTCCGCATGGAGTACTTCGGGCCGGCGCTTCCGACCAGCACGACTGTCGAGGTGCGCCGGCTCGCCCATCCCGACTTTCTGGTCGAAGTCGAGGTGGTCGCGATGCTCGGCTAGCTGGCGCGCCTCAGGGTTGCAGCCGGGTCGAGCGCCAGGCGCCGCCTCGGAAGCCGTCGGCGCTCGGGGCGAGCGCGCGCGTCCACAGCGCGCGATCGTGGGCGCGCGCCGGCTGGCCCACCCACAGCTCGACGCGCTCGGCCCACACGCGATAGCCGCCCCAGCGCTTGGGGCGGGGGATCTCGCCCCGGTTGCGCTGCGTCTCTTGCTCGACCTTCGCGAGAAACGCCGCGCGAGATTCGATCGGCCGACTCTGATCGCTGGCCGCGGCGGCGATGCGCGCGTCGCGCGGCCGCGATTGCCAGTAGGCGTCCGACTCCGAGTCGGGCGACTCGGTCACCGGGCCCTCGATGCGCACCTGTCGCTCGTGCGCGTCCCAATGGAAGACGAGAGCCGCGTAGGGGTTGACGTCGAGCGCCTTGCCCTTGGTGCTCTCGCGGTCGCTGTAGAAGACGATCCAGCCGGTGCGGACGTCGAGGCCGCGACAGATCACCATGCGCGCGGAGGGGCGGCCATCGGGATCGACGGTCGCCAGGGTCATCGCGTGCGCGTTGCGGATGTCGGCCCGGGCTTCCTCCAGCCAGCCGTCCAGAATCG
The DNA here is from genome assembly GCA_964450175.1 of uncultured bacterium. GTDB lineage: Bacteria > Methylomirabilota > Methylomirabilia > Rokubacteriales > CSP1-6 > AR31. The sequence continues at coordinate 2,596 of CAYVHH010000271.1, forward strand.
GCAGCGGATCCGGCGGAAGGTCGACGGGCAGAGCGGGCTTGGGGATGGCGGACCTCCCTGGGGCGAAGTCGGTCGAGCGAGATATACCTTACTGCATCGCCCCCGGCGGGCCCTGCCGATTCACCAGGGCGGCGACGACGTGCGCGATGTCGGTCGGGTCGATCGGCTTTCGGAGGAACACGTCGAATCCGGCGGCGCGCGCCTCGCGCACGCCGAAGCGTTCGGCGAAGAACGTCACGGCGATCGCGGGACCTCGTGACCCGCCGATCGCGCCCGCACCCATGCGACTCCCGAAAGAACTGGGCGCGACGCGAAGCTCAGTGGTCGTCGGAGGATTCGGGAGGGGGCGGCGGCGAGACTGCGACGTAGGAGCGAGACGCGTCGCGCTCGAGGCGAGCGCGAGGTGGCACGCTCGCGATCACGCGGCGGGCGATCGGCTCGAGAATCTCGCGAACCGGGAGCGCGCGTAGCACCGGAGAGGCCATCACCGACATCGCGGCCTGGCCTCGGTGCTCTCGACGAAAAACGAATCGGTGTTGTCGAACGAGAACACGCCGGGCACGGAAGGATCGGAGCGCACGCTCAGTAGCCCTCCTCGTCCAGGAGCGGAAACGCGCTGGTCACGTGCGCGGGGCGGACCGGCGACGCCGGGTGCAGGTAGGACGAGTCGAGCGCCGAGAGACGATTGACGCCGAGCAGGCCGAGGCAGATCCGGATCTCTTCCTCCAGGAGCTCGAAGACCCGGACGAGACCGGCCTGGCCGGCGGCGGCGAGACCGCAGCAGGACAGACGCCCCAGCCCCACCGCCTGGGCGCCGAGCGCGATCGCCTTGACGACGTCGGTCCCGCGCATGAAGGCGCCGTCGACGATGACCGTCGCGCGGCCGTTCACGGCCGCGACCACTTCGGGCAGCACGTCGCTGCTGCCGCGCCCATGATCGAGCTGGCGACCGCCGTGGTTGGAGACGTAAACGCCGTCGACCCCGTGATCGCACGCGAGCGCCGCATCTTCGGCGGTGGCGATGCCCTTGAGGATCAGCGGAATGTTGTGGAGGTCCTTGAATCGTTTCACGTGGTCCCAGCTGAGCGCCGCCTGGAACTCCTGGCCGGTGGCGCGCGCGCGCCAGGGCTTCACGAACCGGCGCGCCAGATCGCGTTCGCGACGGCTGTACATGGCCGTGTCCACCGTGAGGCAGAATGCGGCGTAGCCGTTGTCCTTCGCACGCTTCACGTGCTCGTCCACCCACGCGTCGTCGCCGCGGACGTAGAGCTGGAAGATGCGGAAGTTGTCGGCCGCGGCGGCGACCGCCTCGAGCCCGGGGTTGCAGACCGAGCTCAGCATCTGCGGCACCTCGAACTCGGCGGAGGCCTTGGCGGCGGTGGCGCCGCCGCCGGGCTCGAAGGTCTCGACCGAGCCGACCGGCGCGATCATGACCGGAATCCGCACCTTGCGTCCGAACAAGGTCGACGTGCTGTCGATCTTCGAGACGTTGCGCAGCACGCGCGGCCGGAAGGCGATCGAGTCGAGAGCCTGCCGATTGCGCCGCAGGGTGGTCTCGGTCTCGGTGCCGCCCGCGAGGTAGTCCCACGGTCCCGGCGCCAGCGCGAGCTTCGCGGCGCGCACGATCTCGTGAAGGGTCTGGAACCGGCTCTCGAGGTTTGAGGGTGACATGCGCGTCGGTCTCCTACAACGCGGGGTGACGTTTGTGCCAATCGGTGGCCTGCTCGTAGGTATGGCCCACGCGCAGCACGGTCGTCTCGTCGAAAGCGCGTCCGGTGAGCTGGATCGAGATCGGCAGCCCCTCGGCCGTGAAGCCGCACGGCACCGCGAGCGAGGGGAGTCCGGTCATGTTGAACGGTCCGGTGTTGCCGCGCGGGAATCCGTACTCGGGATCGTAGACCGCGGTGAACGTCGGCGCGGGCTTCGGGCTGGTCGGCGTCGCCAGCACGTCGACGCGACGGAGCACGGCGTTCATGTCGGCCTGCAGACGCGTGCGCAGGCGCTGGGCCTGCACGTACTCGGAGCCCGTGATGAGGGCCCCCGCCAGCAGGCGTTCACGCAGCATCTCGCCGAACAGCTCGGGATGCTCGCGCAGGTCGCGCTCGTGATAGGAGAACGCCTCGGTGAGCATGATCGCCATGAAGGCGCCGGCCGACTGGATGCTCGGGATCTGCACGTCCTCGACGGAGGCGCCGAGCTGACGCAAGGTCGCGAGCGCCTGCTCGAATCCCTTCTCGACCTCGGGGTCGACGCCCTCGAAGAAGTACTCGCGCGGCACGCCCACGCGCAGCCCGCGGACGCCGCGGCCGAGGGGCGCCACGTAGTCGGGTACGGGCTCGCGACTCGACGCGGGATCGGCCGCATCGTAGCCGGCGAGCGCCTGCAGCAGATACGCGCAGTCCTCGACCGTCCGCGCCATCGGGCCCGTGTGGTCGAGCGTCCACGAGAGCGTCAACACGCCGCTTCGACTGCAGCGACCATAGGTCGGTTTGAGCCCGGCGATGCCGCAGAGCGACGCGGGCCCGCGAATCGAGCCGCCCGTGTCCGAGCCGAGCGCGCCGAACGCCATGCCCGCCGCGAGGGCGGCGCCCGAGCCGCTCGAGGATCCGCCGGGCATGCGCTGGAGGTCCCACGGATTGCGCGCCGCGAGATAGCGGTGCCCCGGGAACTGGATGCCGAAGGCGAACTCGTGCGTGATGAGCTTGCCGAGCATGACCGCGCCGGCGCGCTGGAGCCGCGCCACGCAGGTCGAGTCCTCGTCGGGAATCCAGTCGGCGAGCAGCGCCGAGCCACCCGTGGTGAGGATGCCGCGCGTCGCGTAGATGTCCTTGTAGCCGAGTGGGATGCCCAGCAGCGGGCTCGAGATATCGCCGCGCCCGAGCGCGGTCTCGGCGGCCTTGGCGTCGGCCAGCGCCCGGTCGGCGGTCACGGTCACGAACGCGTGCAGCTTCGGGTCGAGGCGCTCGATCCGCTCGAGGTGCGCGCGCGTCAGCTCGACCGGCGAGATCGCGCGGCGCCGGAGCCGCGCGCCGATATCGCGAATCGTCGCGTAGAAGAGCTCTTCACTGGCCATGGTCGCCTCGCGAGCGCACGGTATCGAACGTGACGGCGGGCTCGAGGGTGCGGTGCGCCCGCGAGTCCATCGCATGGATCGGCCGGAGCGCGTCGGTCAGAAGCCGGCGCACGACCTCGAGCCGGTTCTCGGCGATCTCGACTCGGGCCGCCTTCATGCGGTCGCGAAGCTCTTCCAGGGTCATAGCCATCCTCCCGTGTGGGAGAATACCGCGACCTCGGCGCCAAGGGGAGGGCGATTGATGACGCGCGCGTGTCGGCTCCTGATCCCGGTCGTGCTCCTCGCTGTCGGCTCGCTGACGGCACCCGACGGCGTCCTCGCCCAGGGAGATCTCAACGTCTACAGCAGCGTCCGGGCCGCGTGGTGCCAGGCCGCTGGCGCCGCCGATGTGCTGGAAAGAACTGATCAAGCCAGACGTCCATGATCGAAGAACGCGTTGTCCGGATCCTCGATAGCCTCGGAGTGCCGTACGAGCTGATGCAGATCGACCCCGCCTTCGCCGACACCGCGGCGTGCTGCGAGAAGTATGCGCTGCCGCTGGACAGTGCCGGCAACACGATCGTCGTCGCCTCGAAGAAGGAGCCGAGAAAGTTCGGCGCATGTGTCGTGAAGGCCACCACGCGGCTCGATGTGAACCGCGCCGTGCGCACGTTGCTCGGCGTCTCCAAGGTGTCGTTCGCCTCGGCGGAGGAAACCAGGGAGCTCACCGGCATGATGATCGGCGGCGTCACCGTGTTCGGGCTGCCGCCCGACCTGCCGATCTACGTCGACGACAAGCTCATGGACCGCGAGTGGGTGATCCTCGGCAGCGGCAGCCGCTCGTCCAAGATCAAGATCTCCCCCGAAGTCTTCCGCCGCATCCCGAACACCACGATCGTCCCCGGTCTCGCCCAAGACATCGCCCGCTAGCCTATCGTCGACGAGGTCCGCTTCCTCGCTTCAACGGGCTGACGGACGGGTGGCGCCGGGGGCCGTACCCCCGCGACGGGTGGAGTGGGACCCCCTCGTCCCGCCCGCAGCGCGAAGCGCTGCGAATCG
>CAYVHH010000272.1:0-16743 GCA_964450175.1 uncultured bacterium
CGCAAGGAGTTCATTCAGCTCCGCCGCGATACCGGAACGGTGCTGATGATTCTTGGCATCCCTGCGATGCAGATCGTGGTCTTCGGCTTTGCGGTGCGGACGTTCTTCCGGGAGGTCTTCGACAAGCACGCGGCGGCCTTCAAAGAGGTCGGCGTCGACCCGAACAACGGTCTCGGCGACCTGTACGGGGCGATCAAGAAGCTGCCGGCGGCGAAACAGGCGGAGATCGAGGCCGACATCCAGGCGTGCTACGCCAAGCGGCCGGGCCTGGCGATGGTCAACTCCGACAAGGGCATCACCAACCTGCACGTGCCGAGCGACGTGATCATCGACGCCTCGATTCCCCCGATGATCCGCGACTCCGGGCAGATGTGGGGCCCGGACGGCAAGCTCCGTGAGACGAAGGCGGTCGTTCCCGACCACAGCTACGCGCCGCTGTATCACGAGGCGATCGAGCACTGCAAACGGCACGGCGCGTTCGACCCGAGGACCATGGGCACCGTGCCGAACGTCGGGTTGATGGCGCAGCAGGCCGAAGAGTACGGGTCTCACGACAAGACCTTCCAGCTCGCGGCGGCCGGCACGGTTCGCATCGTGGACGCGCAGGGCAAGACGCTGATCGAGCACGCCGTCGAGGCGGGCGACATCTGGCGGGCCTGCCAGGTGAAGGATGCGCCGATCCGCGACTGGGTGAAGCTGGCGGTGACCCGAGCGAGGATCACCGGCGCTCCGGCGGTGTTCTGGCTCGACAAGAAGCGGGCCCACGACGCTCAGCTCATCGAAAAGGTGACGAAGTACCTTCGGGACCACGACACCAGCGGGCTCGACATCCGCATCATGTCCGTCGCCGAGGCCGCGCGGTTCTCGCTGGAGCGGATGCGCGAAGGCAAGGACACGATCTCGGTGACCGGCAACGTCCTGCGCGACTACAACACAGACCTGTTCCCGATCCTCGAGCTCGGCACCAGCGCGAAGATGCTCTCGATCGTGCCGCTCATGGACGGCGGTGCCCTGTTCGAGACCGGCGCGGGCGGCTCGGCCCCGAAGCACGTCGAGCAGTTCCTGGAAGAGGGGCATCTGCGGTGGGATTCCCTCGGCGAGTTCCTCGCGCTGGCGGAGTCCTTCGATCACATGGGCCGCGCCGGCGGCAACGCCAAGGCCAAGGTGTTCGCCGAGACGCTCCACAAGGCCAACACCAAGTTCCTCGACAGCGACAAATCGCCGTCACGCAAGGTCGGCGAGCTCGATACGCGCGGGAGCCACTTCTATCTCGCCCTGTACTGGGCGGAGGCGCTGGCGACACAGAGCCAGGACAAGGAGCTCCAGACGCGCTTCGCCAAGGTCGCGAGGGACCTGGCGGCGAACGAGACCAAGATCCTCGCCGAGCTGAAGGCCGCGCAGGGACGACCGGTCGAGATCGGTGGGTACTTCCGGCCCAATCCCGAGCTGGCGTCGAAGGCGATGCGCCCCAGCCCGACGTTCAATGCCATCGTGGACGCTGTCTCCTGACGATGAGCGTCACGGCCGCGGCCGATGGCCTCAAGGACGTCACGACGCCGCTCAGCGACGCCGACGTGGAGTCACTGAAGACCGGTGATCGCGTGCGGATCACCGGCGTGGTCTACACGGCGCGCGACGCCGCGCACGGGCGCCTCTGGCCGCTGATCCAGGCGGGCCAGCCGCTCCCGATCGACGTCCGAGGCCAGATCATCTACTACACCGGGCCGTCGCCGGCGCGGCCGGGCGACGTCGTCGGGTCGATCGGGCCCACCACCGGCAGTCGCATGGACAAGTTCACGCCCGCGCTGATCAAGCTCGGGCTCAAGGCCACCATGGGCAAGGGCGCGCGCTCGCAGCCGGTCAAGGACGCATTCAAGCAGCACAAGGGCGTCTACTTCGGCGCCATCGGCGGAGCCGGCGCCGTGCTCTCGCGGTTCGTGAAGCGCGTCGAGATCGTGGCGTACGAGGACCTCGGCACGGAGGCGATCCGGCGGCTGGAGGTCGAGGGGTTTCCGGCGATCGTGGTCAATGACTGCCACGGCGGCGATCTCTATCAAGACGGCATGAAGGCCTATGCGAGGGAAGAGACATGAGCAGCCGGGTGATCGGGCAATCGAGACCCTCCATTGCGGCATCGCATCTGAGGACGGACCCGTGGTGGGCGCTCCCGATCACGGTCGTGATCGTGCTCGGCTCGTTCATCGTCTACTCGACGTGGGCCGCCTTCCAGAACGCGCACTATTTCGTGGAGCCCTACCTGTCGCCGTTCTATTCGCCGTGCCTCTCGCGCACGTGCCTGCACCAGAGCTTCGGCTTCGGGCTGCCGGACATCCACCTGCCGATCATCGGCCTGCTCTCGCCCGCGTTCCTGATCCTCGGCGGGCCGGGCTTGTTCCGGCTGACCTGCTACTACTACCGCAAGGCGTATTACCGCTCGTTCTGGCTCACGCCGCCGGCGTGCGCGGTGCCCGACTTGAAGCGGGGCTACAGCGGTGAGACGAAGTTCCCGCTGATCCTCCAGGCTTTCCATCGCTACACCTGGTATGTCGCGGTGCTCTTCATCCTGATGCTGACCTGGGATGCGATCCTCGCGTTCCGGTTCCCGAACGGGTTCGGGATCGGCGTGGGCACGCTCGTCATGTGGATCAACGTGATCTTCCTGGCCGGCTACACGTTTTCGTGTCACTCCTGCCGCCACGTCTGCGGCGGCCACGTCAACGTGTTCTCGAAGGCGCCGGGGCGCTATCGCGTCTGGCACCTCGTGACGCGCCTGAACGAGCGCCACCCGACGTTCGCCTGGCTCTCGCTCTTCAGCGTCGGCTTGACCGACGCCTACATCCGGCTGGTCTCGATGGGCATCATTCGAGACTGGAGGATCATCTGATGGCGAATCCGGACTACGAGACACACGAGCACGACGTCCTCGTCATCGGCGCGGGTGGCGCCGGGCTGCGCGCGGCGATCGAGGCCGCGGCGCAGGGCGTGTCGGTCGGCCTGGTCTGCAAGTCGCTCCTCGGCAAGGCGCATACCGTGATGGCCGAGGGCGGGATCGCCGCGTCGCTCGGCAATGTCTGGCCCGAGGACAACTGGCAAGTCCACTTCCGCGACACGATGCGCGGCGGCAAGATGCTCAACAACTGGCGGATGGCGCAGCTGCACGCCCAGGAAGCGCCCGATCGGGTGCTCGAGCTAGAGCGCTGGGGCGCCTTGTTCGATCGCACCAAGGACGGTCGGATCCTCCAGCGCGACTTCGGCGGCCACCGCTACGCGCGCCTGGCCCACGTCGGCGACCGGACCGGTCTGGAGATGATCCGGACGCTCCAGTATCACGGCATCCACCAGGGTATCGACGTGTACATGGAGTGCAAGATCGAGCGCCTCCTGAAGCACGGCGACCGCGTGGTCGGCGCCTTCGGGTACTGGCGGAACACCGGAAAGTTCGTCCTCTTCAAGGCCAAGGCCGTCGTGCTCGCCACCGGCGGCGTCGGCAAGGCGTGGAAGGTCACGTCCAACTCCTGGGAGTACACGGGCGACGGCCAGTCGCTGGCGCTGTGGGCGGGCGCGGACCTGATCGACATGGAATTCGTCCAGTTCCACCCGACCGGCATGGTCTGGCCGCCGTCGGTGCGCGGCATCCTCGTCACCGAGGGCGTGCGCGGCGACGGCGGGACGTTGAAGAACACCAAGGGCGAGCGGTTCATGTTCAATTACATCCCGGAGTTCTTCAAGGGCGAGACGGCCGACAACGAGGCCGAAGCCGACCGCTGGTACGCGAACAAGAAGAACAACCGGCGCACGCCCGATCTCCTGCCGCGCGACGAGGTCGCGCGCGCGATCAACGCCGAGATCAAGGGCGGGCGAGGGACCCCGCACGGCGGCGTGTTCCTCGACATCTGCACGCGCCGGCCGGCCGACGACATCCGGAAGCGCCTGCCGTCGATGTACCACCAGTTCAAGGAGCTGGCCGGCGTCGACATCACGAAAGAGCCGATGGAGGTCGGGCCGACCTGCCACTACATCATGGGCGGCGTCCGCGTCGACGCGGACACGACGGCGGCGACGGTGAAGGGGCTCTTCGCGGCCGGCGAGGTCGCCGGAGGCATGCACGGCTCGAACCGTCTCGGCGGCAACTCGCTCTCGGACCTCCTGGTGTTCGGCCGCCGCGCGGGCCTGTACGCCGCCCTGTACGCCAAGGATTTCGGCGGCGCGCTGACGGTCGAGTCGAGCCACGTCGACTCGCTCGCCCGGGAGATGCTCGAGCCGTTCACGCGGAGCGGCGGTGAGAATCCCTACGCGATCCAGGCCGACCTTCAAGAGACGATGCAGAGCCTGGTCGGGCTGATCCGCACCGAGACCGAGCTTCGCGAGGCGTTGAAACGGATCGAATCGCTCAAGCATCGCGCGGCCCGGACGCATGTCGACGGCGGGCGGACCTACAACCCCGGCTGGCACATGGCGCTCGATCTCGCCTCGCTGCTCACCGTGGCCGAGTGCTGCGCCCTGGCCGCACTCGAGCGGCGGGAGAGCCGCGGCGGCCATACGCGCGACGATCACCCGTACACCGACGACTCGTGGGGCAAGATCAACGTGGTCATTCGCCAGCGGCAGGGGGCGCTCGCCCTCAGCCGTGAGCCGCTGCCGGAGATGCCGGCGGAGCTCAAGGCGCTCTTCCAGGAGAGGAAGTAGCAATGGCCCAGTTCACGATGCGGGTGTTCCGCGGTGACGCCTCGGGCGGCGGGTTCAAGGACTACCAGGTCGAGCCCGAGGAAGGCATGGTCGTGCTCGACGTCATCCACAAGATCCAGGCGACGCAGGCCAACGATCTCGCGTGCCGGTGGAACTGCAAGGCCGGCAAGTGCGGCTCCTGCAGCGCCGAGGTGAACGGCAAGCCGCGGCTCATGTGCATGACCCGGATGGACTTGTTCCAGCCGGGCGACACGATCACGGTCGCGCCGATCCGGACCTTCCCGCTGATCCGCGATCTCGTCACCGACGTGTCCTACAACTACGAGAAGGCCAAGCAGGTACCGCCGCTCCGCCTCAAGCCGCCGGAGGCGGACGGCACGTACCGGATGATGCAGGAAGACATCGATCGCATCCAGGAGTTCCACAAGTGCATCGAGTGCTTCCTGTGCCAGGACGTATGTCACGTCATCCGCGACCACGAGGACAAGAAGCGCGCCTTCTCCGGACCGCGCTTCTTCATCAAGCTCGCCGGGCTCGACATGCACCCGCTGGACACCCGTGACCGCGCGCGCTTCATCAAGGACGAGGCGGGGGTCGGGCTCTGCAACATCACCAAGTGCTGCACCGAGGTCTGCCCCGAGCATATCCACATCACCGACAACGGGATCATTCCGCTCAAGGAACGGGCGGCCGACTCGCTCGACCCGGTCGTCTGGCTGCTGCGGAAGTTCCGCGGCCAGAAGAGCCAACAGGCCTGATCTCGCGTCCGTGAAAATCCACGAGTACCAGGCCAAGGCCCTGCTGCGCGAGTTCGGCGTGCCGGTCCCGGCCGGCGACGTCGCCACGACGCCCGCCGAGGCTCGAACGATCGCCGCGCGCCTGGGCGGCAAGGTGGTCGTGAAGGCGCAGGTCCACGCGGGCGGCCGCGGCAAGGCCGGCGGCATCAAGCTCGCCGACGACCCGGACGGCGCCCAGCGCGCCGCGCAGCAGATCCTCGGCATGAAGCTCAAGACGCCCCAGACGCCGCCCGACGGCATCCTGGTGCGCTCCGTGCTCATCGAGGAAGCCTCGGCCGTCGAGCGCGAGCTCTACCTCTCGACGACCCTCGACCGGGCCCGCGCGACCCACGTCGTCATGGCCTCGCAGGCCGGCGGCATGGACATCGAGGAGGTCGCAGCGCGGACGCCCGAGCGGATCGTCCGGGAGTGGGCGCACCCGGCGCTCGGCATCCAGGACTACCAGGCGCGGCGCCTCGCGTACGGGCTCGGGCTGACGGGCCAACCGTTCAAGCAGGCGGTCGGCCTCATCCGGAGCCTCTTCGCGCTCTATCTCGGGCGCGACTGCTCGCTGGCGGAGATCAACCCGCTCGTGGTCACACGGGACGGGCGGGTGCTGGCCGTCGACGCCAAGCTCAACTTCGACGACAACGCGCTCACGCGCCACCAGGAGATCGCGGCGCTCCGCGACGTCAACGAGGAGGATCCGCTCGACGTCGAGGCCTCGAAGTACGGCCTGAACTACATCAAGCTCGACGGCAACGTCGGCTGCATGGTGAACGGCGCGGGGCTCGCGATGGCGACGATGGACATCGTGAAGCTCGCCGGCGGCGAGCCCGCCAACTTCCTCGACGTGGGCGGCGGCGCGTCGCCCGAGCAGATCGAGAACGCATTCCGCATCCTCTCGTCCGATCCCAGCGTGAAGGCGGTGTTCATCAACGTGTTCGGCGGGATCCTGCGCTGCGACCGTCTGGCCGCGGGCGTGATCGCCGCCGTCCAGAAGCTCGGGCTCAGGCTTCCGGTCGTGGTGCGAATGGAAGGCACCAACGTGGAGCAAGGCAAGCGCATGCTGGCCGAGTCGGGTCTGGCCCTGACCAACGCCGACGACATGGGTGATGGCGCCAAGAAGGCGGTGGCCCTCGCGCGGGGCTAGCCGGTGGCTACCCCTCGTGCTCCTCTCGGTCTCGGTCGTCGCGAGCGTGGGGTGCCGGCGCGGCGACGAGCGGGCGTACGAGGAGGCCGTCGCGACGATGTCGATGGTCAAGGCGCGGGCGTTCTTCGAGAAGTATCCGCAGAGCCCGTATCGGGACCGGCTCGTCGAGGACATGATCCGCTGGTGCCGGCGTGAGGACACCGACGCGTGCTATGAGATCATCGTCAAGACGATGCCGACCGATCATCCCCGCTATCAGGAAGTCGCCGACCTCGTCGAGCAGCGGCGTGCCGACACGCGACGGAAGCACTGAATGAGCATTCTCGTCGACCGGTCGACCCGTGTGGTCGTGCAGGGCATCACCGGCCGTGAAGGCGCCTTCCACGCCGCGCGGTGCAAGGAGTACGGCACGCTCGTCGTCGGCGGAGTGACGCCGGGCAAGGGCGGCACGACGCACGAAGGCTTTCCGGTCTGGAACACGGTCGCCGAGGCGGTGGCCAGCGAGGGCGCGACCTGCGCCCTGATCTTCGTGCCGCCGCCGGCCGCGGCCGACGCGATCATGGAGGCGGCCGCGGCGGAGATCCCGCTGGTCGTCTGTATCACCGAGGGCATTCCGGTCACCGACATGGTGAAGGCGAAGCACTTCCTGACCGGGACCAGGAGCCGTCTGATCGGACCGAACTGCCCCGGTGTCATCACCCCGGATCAGGCCAAGATCGGAATCATGCCCGGGCACATCCACAAGGCGGGGCCGGTGGGCGTCGTCTCGCGTAGCGGCACCTTGACCTACGAGGTCGTCGGCCAGCTGACCGGGCGCGGAATCGGGCAATCGACGTGCGTCGGGATCGGCGGCGACCCGGTCAACGGCACGACGTTCGTCGACGTGCTGCGCATGTTCAACGACGATCCGGATACGCGCGCGATCATGATGATCGGCGAGATCGGCGGCACCGCCGAAGAAGAGGCGGCCGCCTTCGTGAAGGCCACGGTGAAGAAGCCGGTCGTCGCGTTCATCTGCGGCCAGACGGCGCCGCCCGGTCGCCGGATGGGCCACGCCGGCGCGATCATCGCGGGCGGCAAGGGGACGGCGGCGGAGAAAATGAAAGCACTCGAGGCGGCGGGGGCCACCCTGGTCAAGAGCCCCGCCGACATGGGAGCCACGATGGCCAAGGTGATCGGACGATGAGCGTGCAGCGCACCCTCGCCATCGTCAAGCCCGACGCGGTGGCCAAGCGCGTGGCCGGCAAGATCATCACGCGCATCGAGGAGGCCGGCTTCACGATTCTCGGGGCCAAGCTGGTGCAGCTGTCGCTCGCCGAGGCGCGCGGCTTCTACTTCGTGCACCGCGAACGGCCCTTCTACCAGAGCCTCTGCGCTTTCATGACCCAGGGGCCGTGCCTCTTGATGGTGCTCGAAGGCGAGCACGCGATCCAGCGCTGGCGCGACCTCATGGGCGCCACCGACCCGGCCAAGGCGGTGGCCGGGACGATCCGAAAGGACTTCGCGTCGTCCATCGAGGCCAACGCGGTGCACGGCTCCGACTCGCCCGAGACGGCCGCGGTCGAGATCCCCTACTTCTTCGCCAGCCTCGAGCTCTGCCCGCGGTAGCCGCGCGATGAGGATCGCGAAGGTCCTCGTGGCGAACCGCGGCGAGATCGCGGTGCGCGTGATTCGGGCCTGCCGCGAGCAAGGTATCGCCTCCGTCGCAGTGTTCTCCGAGGCCGATCGCGAAGCGCTCCACGTGCTGATGGCCGACGAGGCGTACCCGATCGGGCCGCCGGCGCCGAACGAGAGCTATCTCGCGGTCGACAAGCTCGTGCGGGTGGCGAAGGCCGCCGGCGCCGACGCCGTGCATCCCGGCTACGGCTTCCTCGCCGAGAACGCCGCGTTCGCCGAAGCCTGCGGCGCCGCCGGTCTCGTCTTCATCGGCCCGCCGGCACCGGCGATCCGCGCACTCGGCGACAAGACCGCCGCGCGCCGTATCGCGCGCGAGCTCGGAGTGCCGACAGTGCCGGGGACGTTCGAGCCGGTGGCCGGCGAGGCCGCGGTGCTCGCCGCCGCTCGGCAGATCGGCTATCCGCTCATGATCAAGGCCAGCATGGGCGGCGGCGGCAAGGGCATGCGCGCCGTCCACGCCGAGGGCGAGCTGGTGGCCGCCCTCGGGATGGCGCAGAGCGAGGCGGCGTACTCCTTCGGTGACGGCGCCGTCTACCTCGAGCGCCTGCTGCTGGAGCCGCGGCACATCGAGGTGCAGGTGCTCGCCGACACGCACGGACACGTCGTGCACCTGGGCGAGCGCGAGTGCTCGATCCAGCGGCGGCATCAGAAGGTGGTCGAGGAAGCGCCGTCGTCGTTCGTCGACCCGGCGATGCGCGCGCGCCTGGGCGAGGCGGCGTGCCGGATCGCGAAGGCGGCCGGATACGTCAACGCGGGCACCGTCGAGTTCCTGGTCGACGCCGACCGAAGTTTCTACTTCCTCGAGATGAACACACGGCTCCAGGTCGAGCACCCGGTGACCGAGATGGTCACCGGGATCGACCTGGTCCGCGAGCAGCTTCGGATCGCCGCCGGCGAGCCGCTCGGATTCGCGCAGGCCGACGTGACCGTGCGCGGGGCCGCGATCGAGTGCCGGATCAATGCCGAGGATCCGTTCGGGGGCTGGATGCCGTCGCCGGGCACGATCACCGGGCTCAGGGCGGCGAGCGGACCGTGGGTGCGCGACGACTCCGGCGCCTACGAGGGCTACACCGTGCCGCGCTTCTACGACACCCTGCTTGCTAAGCTGATCGTGTGGGGTGCCGATCGCCCCGCGGCGATCCAGCGTATGGAGCGCGCGCTCTCCGAGTACAAGGTCGTCGGGATCCTGACGACGATTCCGGTCCTCGCCCAGATCGTGGGCCACGAGGATTTCCGCGCGGGCCGGATCTCGACGGCGTTCCTCGACCGGGTGCTGCCGACGTTCGCGGCCGAGCGGGACCGCGGGCGATCCGTCGCCGTCATCGCGGCGGTGCTCGCGGAGTACGAGCGCCTGGGCCGTCGCACGATCGTCGAGGCGCCGCCGCCGTCGGCCGACGACTGGCGGACCGGGCGTCACCCGGGGTGGCGCTCGTGAAGTTCGCGGTGACGGTCGGTGATGCGACCGAGATCGTCGAGGTGACCGGCGAGGTCGGACACTACCGGCTGACCATCGGCTCGCAGGTCTGGGAGGTGGACGGGCGCCTCACCGCGCAGGGGATCTACTCGCTCCTGATCGGGGGGGTGTCCTACGTCGCCGACGTCTGGGACGAGAACGGCGAGTGCGTCGTGGACGTGGGGACCGAGCGCTACGTCATGCAGGTCGAGGAGCACACCCGCTACATCATCCGCACCAAGGCCGGCACCGGCGGCGGCGCCGGAGCGCGGACGCTGGTGGCGCCGCTGCCCGGGCGCATCGTCAAAGTCGCGGTCAAGCCGGGCGATCGCGTCGAGAAAGGCGCCACCCTGCTGGTGATCGAGGCAATGAAGATGGAGAACGAGTTCAGGGCCGGCGCCTCAGGCACGATCGCCGAGGTTCGCGTCGAGCCCGGTCAGGCCGTGAACGGAGGGGACGTCCTCGTCGTCATCCGCTGACCCCTGGCGGCCCGCCGCCCTCAGTGGTGCAGGATCTTCGACAGGAACTGCTTGGCCCGGTCGGAGCGCGGCGTCCGGAAGAAGTCTTCCTTCTTGTCGTCCTCGACGATCTGACCCTGGTCCATGAAGATGACCCGGTTCGCCACGCGGCTGGCGAAGCCCATCTCGTGCGTCACCACCATCATGGTCATGCCCTCGCGCGCCAGCTCGGTCATGACGTCGAGCACCTCGTTGATCATCTCCGGGTCGAGCGCCGAGGTCGGCTCGTCGAAGAGCATCGCGAGCGGATCCATGGCGAGCGCCCGCGCGATCGCCACGCGCTGCTGCTGACCGCCCGACAGCTGGCCCGGATACTTGGCCGCGTGCTGCGTGAGGCCGACGCGCTCGAGGAGCTTCAGCGAGCGCGCGCTCGCCTCGTCCCGCGAGCGGCCGAGCACGCGGATCTGGCCCAGGCTGATGTTGTCGGTGACGCTCATGTGCGGGAACAGCTCGAAGTGCTGGAAGACCATGCCGATCTGCGCGCGGAGGCGGGTGAGGTTGGTCTTGGGGTCGCCGACCGCGATGCCGTTGACCAGGACGTCGCCGCGCTGGAACGGCTCGAGGCCGTTGATCGTCTTGATCAACGTGCTCTTGCCCGAGCCGGACGGGCCGCAGACGACCACGACCTCGCCCTTGTCGACGGTGGTCGAGCATCCGTTCAGCACCTGGACCGGGCCGTACCACTTGCTGACGTTGCGCACCTCGATCATCGGCATGACGGTTCCCCCCGGCTCCCGATCAACGGCTCGGCACGGTCATCTGGGTCTGGAGCCGTTTCACGAGGCTCGACAGGCCGAAGCTGATCGCGAAGTACACCACCGCGACGAACAGGTACATCTCCACCAGGCGTCCGTCCCGCTGAGCGATCTTCGAGGCGGCGCCGAGGAAGTCGGTGATGGAGATCACGTAGACGAGCGAGGTGTCCTGGAACAGGATGATCGTCTGGGTGAGCAGCACCGGCACCATGTTCCGGAACGCCTGCGGCAGCACGATGCGACCCATCGTCTGCCAGTAGCTCAGGCCGAGCGCGTAGCCGGCCCACATCTGGCCGCGTGGAATCGACTGGATGCCGGCGCGCATGATCTCGCAGTAGTAGGCAGCCTCGAACATCATGAAGGTGACGAGCGAGGAGACGAACGCGCCGACCTGGATCGGCCGGCTCGCGCCGAGCAGCCACCCGCCGATCCAGGGCACCAGGAAGTAGAACCAGAAGATGACGAGCACGAGCGGCGTCGAGCGCATGAGGTTCACGTACGCACCGGCGACCCTCGAGAGCACGCGATAGCTCGCCAGCCGCATCATCGCCAGCAGGGTGCCGAAGACGATGCCGCCCGTCATCGCGAGGGCGGTGAGGGTGACCGTGAAGGTCATGCCCTCCCGGAACAGGTAGGGGGCGGAACGTCGGATGACGTCCCAGTCGAACCCGGTCAGCACGCTCAATGGCCGGCCTGGGGCATGGCCTGTCCCGGACCGATGAGCCCCGGCACGGCCAGCCGCCGCTCGAGCCGGCGCATGCCCAGCACCACGACCAGATTGAGCACCAGGTAGATGAGGGTGGCCGCCGTGAACGCCTCGAAGACCTGGAAGCTGAACTCCTGCATCGAGCGAGCGCTGGCCGTGAGCTCGACCAATCCGATCGTCAGCGCCACGGCGCTGTTCTTGATGACGTTCAGGAATTCCGACGTGAGCGGTGGCATGACGATCCGGATCGCCATCGGCAAGAGGATGTAGCGATACGTCTGCGGCAAGGTGAGCCCGATGGCCACACCCGCCATCCGCTGGCCACTCGCCAGGGACTGGATCCCGGCACGCACCTGCTCGGCCACGCGCGCCGAGGTGTAGAGGCCGAGGCACACGACGGCCGTATAGAACGCCGACCGCGGCAGCTGCTTGAGCCAGGTCCCGATCGAGGTCGGCAGGAGCTCGGGCACCACGAAGAACCAGATGAACATCTGGACCAGCAGGGGAACGTTACGGAACACCTCGACCCACGCGTCGCCCAGGCGGCGCAGCCAGTTGACCGGCGTGGTCCGGACCACGCCGACGATCATGCCCAGCGCGAGGGCGATCAGCCACGCCGCCAGCGCGGTCGCCAGGGTCCAGCCAAGGCCGGCGAGCAGGGTGTCGAGGTAGGTGCCGCGCCCGTCCGGCGAGAGCTGCCAGAAGATGCCCCAGTTCCAGTTGTATTTCACTGGCTCAACTCTCGGGCCGGGCGGGCGCGGCGCGCACGCGTCGTCCGACTACTTGTAGTCGTTCGGGTCGCCGGAGTCCGTGGGCTTGGCCACGACGTGCTTGAAGACCTCGCTCATCGGCACGTTGAGGTTGATGCCCTTGGGCGGCACGGGCGACATGAACCACTTCGCGTAGATCGTGTTGATCTCGCCGGACTTGTAGACCTTCGTCATCGCGTCGTCCACGACCTTCTTGAAGGACGGATCGTCCTTGCGCAGCATGATGCCGTAGGGCTCGACCGAGAGCGCATCCGCGGAGATCGTCCACTCCCCAGGGTTCTTCGAGTTGGCGACCAGGCTGTAGAGCAGAATGTCGTCCATGACGAACGCGACGGCGCGTCCGGTCTCGACCATCAGAAACGCCTCGGCGTGATCCTTCGCGGTCAGGATCGTGAGGCCGAGATTCTTCGAGGTGTTGAGCTCGGTGATCTGCTTGATGTTGGTCGTGCCCGAGGTCGAGACGACCGTCTTGCCCTTGAGGTCGTCGAGGCTCTTGAGGTTCGCGGCCTTCTTGCTGACGAAGCGGTTCGCCGTGACGAAGTGAGTGATCGTAAACGCCACCTGCTTCTGCCGCTCGAGGTTGTTGGTGGTCGAGCCGCACTCGAGGTCGATCGTCCCGTTCGCCATCAGCGGGATCCGCGTCGCCGACGTCACCGGATTCAGCTTCACCTGCAGATTGGGCATCTTGAGCTCGGCCTTCACGGCGTCGACGATCTTGCCGCAGAGGTCCATCGCGTAGCCGATGGCCGCCTGCTTGTCATCGAAGTACGAGAAGGGAATCGATACGTCGCGATGCCCCAGCGTGATCGCGCCCGTCTCCTTGATCTTCTTGAGCGTGCCCTCCTGAGCGCGCGCCGGTGAGGCGACCAGCAGGGCGCACAGGGTGACAAGGCCAACAGAGACGAAGCTTCTGAGATTGCGCATGGTGTCGTGTCTCCTCCACTACGACGTGTTCGGTACTACCCAATAGGCAAAAGGCCGGATATTCCCGGAACTCAGCCTGCATCCAAGGGTCCCAATATAGCCGATTCGGCGCGGGCGGGTGCGTCGGCACCCGCCCGGGTCGTTCCGCTGGTCGGACTACTTGATGGCGCCGGCGGTGAGGCCGGAGACGTAGTAGTCGAGGAAGAAGACGTAGAGGATCACGATCGGGACCGAGGCGAGGACCGCGCCGGCCATCAGCGAGCCCCAGTAGTAGATGTCGCCGCGGATCAGCTCGGTCGTCACGCCCACGCTCGCGGTGATCTGCTCGGACGACGACGTGAACGTGAGCGCGTAGATGAACTCGTTCCAGGACAGCGTGAAGGCGAAGAGCGCGGCGCACACGAGGCCGGGCACCGCGATCGGCAGCACGATCCGCCAGAGCGCCTGGATGCGCGTGGCGCCGTCGACCATGGCGCACTCCTCGACCTCCTTCGGCACGGTCCGGAAGTAGCCCATCAGGAGCCAGGTGCAGAACGGCACCAGAAAGGTCGGGTAGGTGACCACCAGCGCCCATTTCGAGTCGCCGAGCCCGAGCCAGTTGACCACCTGGGCCAGGGGCAGGAACAAGAGCGACGTCGGCACCAGGTAGGTGACGAAGATCCCGGTGCCGAGGCTGGCGACCGCGAAGAACTTCAGGCGCGCCAGCGCGTACGCGGCGATCGTGCCGATGATGAGCGAAACGACGGTCGCCAGGATCGTGACGAGCAGGCTGTTCTGCGTCCACGTGATGAACTCGGTCTCCCAGAGGAGCCGCTTGTAGTGCTCGAGGGTCGCGCCCTGCCGGATGAGCAACGGCACCGCGGTGCGATCGTACAGTTCCTTGTTCTGCTTCAAGGACGTCAGCGCCATGTGATAGAAGGGGAACACCGCGAAGATGATGAACGGCATCAGTGCCAGGTGCGACAGGATCTGGTGCCAGAACTTCCGGCCCTTCATCATCAGTAGGCCTGCTTTCTGACGTAGCGCAGCTGGGCCCACACGACGATCATCAGCGCCGGGAACAGGTAGAGCGAGATCGCCGCGCCCTCGCCGATCCGTCCGGTCTCGAGCCCCACCTGCCGCGCGAGCGTGGCGAAGAGGTGGGTCGAGTTGATCGGCCCGCCGTGGGTGAGGACGTAGATGATGTTGAACTCGCTGAAGGTGAAGATCGTCGAGAACAGCACGACGATGGCCAGTACGCCCTTCAGCAGCGGCAACGTCACGTACCAGAAGCGCGCGATCGGCCCCGCGCCGTCGGCCTCGGCCGCCTCGTAGAGCTCCTTCGGGATCGCCACCAGCCCCGCCAGCAGGGTGATCGCGAAGAACGGCAGGCCGCGCCAGATGTTGACGATGATCACGGCGGCCATCGCGTAGTACTTCTGGCCGAGCCAGTTGGGCCCGGGCGGGTCGATGAGTCCGATGGCGAGGAGGGTCCAGTTGACGACGCTGTAGAGCGAGTTGAACATCCACGACCAGCCCAGGGTCGACAGCGCGGTCGGGATGACCCAGGGCAGCAGCACGGCGCCGCGGATCAGGCGCTTGAACCAGAGCTGCTGGTTGAGCAGCAACGCGAGCGAGATCCCCAGGACGATCTTGGCGCCCACCGCCAGACCGCAGAAGACGAACGCATTCTGGAAGGTCTGCCGGAACGCGTCGCTGTCCCACAGGTTGATGAAGTTGCGGAGGCCGATGAAGTGGCTCGGCCGTCCGATGAAGGCGTTCGAGACCGAGAAGTAGAGCGCCATGCAGAATGGGTAGGCGACCAGGAGAAGAATCAGGACCAGGGCCGGGCTCACGAAGATCGGTCCGAGCCACGACTCGCGGTCGAGGAGCTCGCTGATCCGAGCCCGTAGCGAGAGGCGCCGCGGCGCGGTGGTGATGCTGACGGTTCCGATGGCCATGGCTAGCTACCCGCCATGACTTTCTTCATCTCGTTCTCGGCCCACGCGACCGAATCCTTGGTCGAGGTCCCCGTGACGGCCTTCGCGAGCATGTTGGGGAGGATGAACGAGTTGGTGATCAGCTGCACCTTGTCGGAGGCCGGCGCGGGCCAGCCGTAAGTGTGAAGATTCACGCCCTCGCCTTTGAGGATGGCGAGCTTCGGATCGGTCTTGAGGACCGCGTGATCCTGGATCTTCGTGTAGATCGGCAGGAGGAAGGCGCCGCCCGACATGATGTACTCGTCGAGGAGTTCCTTCTTGCCGAGCAAGTAGCGGATCCACTCCTTCGCGGGCTCGATGTTCTTCGAGAACTTCCAGATGCCGATCGAGCGCGGCGCGGTGACGTCGTGCCGGCCGCCAGGGCCCGACAGGCTCTGGTGGTGATTGATCCCGTCGGCGGTGGCGAGCTTCTGGTCGCGGGCGACGATGTACGCGCTCACCGGGTTGTGGATCCAGCCGGCCTTGCCCTGCTGGAGCGACTCGTTGTTGCTGGCGTCGTTCCATGAGAGGACCTCGGGCTCCATGCAGTCGCGGTACATCTTCCTGTACCACTCGACGACCTGCGCGGTCTGCTCCGAGTTGATCTTCACGGTCTTGCCGTCCTTGTCGACCTCCATCGCGCCGTGGCACCACATGACGGCCGAGCCGGTCGAGATCGAGTCGAAGTTCTGGCTGATCGGGATGCCGACCGGGTGGCCCATCTTCTTCAGCTCGAGGCCGACCTTGTAGAGGTCTTCCCAGGTCTTGGGCGGTGCGAGGCTGGCCTTCTTGAAGAGGTCCTCGCGGTACGCCGAGACGAAGACGGAGTGGTACTGCGGCACCGCGCGCCAGACGCCCTTCACGTGCGCCGCCTCGTAGCCCGACGGGATAACCTTGCCGTAGTTTTTTTCCAGATTCGTGACGATATCGGACACGTCGACCAGCTGGGGCTCGTAGAGCCAGGGCACGTGCATGCGCATCTCGACCAGGTCGTGGCCGGCCTGCGTTTGCACCTCGGAGGCGTACTTGGCCGCCTGCTGCGGGGCCGCGATGTGGTCGATGCGGATCTTGATGCCCGTGTCCTTCGTGAAGCGCGGTCCGATCTCGCCGAGCTTCTTGTCCGAGAGCGGCGCGAAGTTGTTCCAGCACAGGTACGAGATCTCGCGCTGCTGCCCGCGTGCGGGGGGAATGCCGGTGGCGAGAATTCCTGCAAGGCCCGCCCCGGTCGTGGTGGTCAAGAATTGCCGTCGGGTCAGAGAGGGCATGAGTTCTCCTATCGTTCGCGGATGGTTGCGCATGCCGGCCTCGCCGAGGCCGGCTCGTTTTCACTGCTCTCGGTGCCGCGGGCGAGCTGGTCGCCGAATGCC
>CAYVHH010000273.1:0-6482 GCA_964450175.1 uncultured bacterium
GGACCGTCCGGCGGCCGCGAAACGGCTGCCGGACGGTCGCTGAAACCCGAGCCACCATCAGTGAGCGGATCGAAATCGGCCGCCGAGATCGTCGTCGCCGGAAGAGTCCAGGGCGTCGGCTATCGCAACTATGCGCAACGACGCGCGTCAAATCTCGGGCTGGAAGGCTTCGTGATGAATCTCAAGGACGGCCGGGTCCGCGCGCGCGTCGAGGGGCCGCGGCCGGTCATCGAGAAGTTCATCCAGGAGCTCGGTAAGGGGCCCCCGCTCTCGCGCGTCGAGAATCTCTCCGTTCGCTGGCTCCCGGCGTCGGGCCGCTTCGCGGCATTCGGAATCCGCTACGCGGAGTTCGAGCAATGACCTCGGGCGGCATCTCCCGCGGCACGCGCCTCGGGATCGCCGCGCTCGGGCTGCTCGTGGCGCTGGGGCCCGCGCTGGCGTTCACCGAGCCTCTCGCGGGGCCGCGCACGCCGCAGCGTGTGTACGAGGTGAAGCCGGGCGACACGCTCACCTCGCTCGCGAAGCGATACGGCGTCAGCGTCGCCACGCTCGTGAAGCTGAACAAGCTGCCCAGCGTCAACGCCCAGCTGAAGATCGGCCAGCACCTCGTCCTTCCCGGCTCCGACGCGTCGGCGACGACGGCGCACCGGGCGGCCCCGACCCACCCGGGCACGAGCACGCCGACGCGCACCGTCGCGATGACGAATTCTCAGGCGCCCGTCAGGCTCGCGCTGGCGGTGCCTGACTTCGACGGCGATGCGCTGCCGCTCGGGTGGCCCGCCGAAGGTCCGGTGGTCTCGGCCTTCGGTCATCGCCGGAGCGGTTGGCACGGCGGGATCGACATCAAGGCACCGCTCGGGACCCCCGTCCAGGCCGCCGCCGGCGGTGTCGTCGTGACGTCCGGCGTCGAGGCCCGGTATGGGCTCGTGGTGAAGATCGAGCACCGGGCGGGCTTCATGACGGTCTATGCCCACAACGACGTGAACCTGGTCGAGGTCGGCGATCGGGTGGACGCCGGCGACCTGATCGCGCTCGTCGGCAACACCGGCCATGCGACGACCTACCACGTGCACTTCGAGGTTCGCCGCGACGGGCTCGCCTACAATCCGCTCTACCTGCTGCCGATGCCGCCGCGGATCGCCCAGATCGACGAGACCGCCCAGAGGCCGCATGACTGACGAGGCCGAGGAGGTCGTTCCCGACGAGCCGCTCGACACGCTCGTCGACGAAGTCGACAACGAGGTCCGCGAAGAAACGCGGGTGACGAGCCGTGAGAACCTCAGAGTCTACTTGAAGGAGATCGGCGGGATCCCGCTGCTGACGCGCGAGCAGGAGGGCGAGCTGGCGCGACGTATCCGCGCGGGGGACGCGGCCGCCAAGGCCCGTCTCACCGAAGCCAATCTCCGGCTGGTCGTCCAGATCGCCCGCCGCTATCTGAACCGCGGTCTCCCGCTACCGGACCTGATCGAGGAAGGCAATATCGGGCTCCTGCGCGCCGTGGAGAAGTTCGACGGCGACCGCGGCACGCGGTTCTCCACGTACGCGACGTGGTGGATTCGGCAGGCCATCGTGCGGGCGCTCGCGAACCAGGCGCGGACGATCCGCCTGCCGGTGCACGTCGGGCTCCTGCTCGCCCGCTACAAGCGCGAGCAGCAGCGGCTGACCCAAGAGCTCGAGCGGGCGCCGACCATGGAAGAGGTCGCGGCCGCGATGGGCACGACGGTGGATCAGCTGGAGGAGCTCGAAGAGATCCGCCAGCAGCCGCTCTCGCTCGAGACGCCGATCGGCGGGGGCGGACACGTCAGCGACCTGATCGCCGACCCCTCGGCGGATCCGGCCGACGCGCTCGTCACGCTCTTTCGCGAGCGGACCGACCTCGTCTCGGTGCTCGACGACCTGGCGGCCAACGAGCGAACCGTGCTGCGCCGGCGCTTCGGTCTGGAGGGCGATCCGCCCGAGAAGCTCGAGGCGATCGGCCGGCACCTGGGCCTGACGCGCGAGCGCATTCGCCAGATCGAGGCCGCAGGGCTCCGGAAGCTCCGCGCCCTCCTCGGCGCGCGCGGGATCGACGCGTCCGACCTTTTCTGACCACGACGGAGGATTCGCGATGAAGAACGGTTTCCGGGTGCTGGACAGCGATCTGCATACGATGGAGCCGGACGGCCTCTGGGAGAAGTATCTCGAGGCGCCGTTCCGGAAGTTCGCGCCGTCCTTCGTGCGCCGGACGGAGAACGCGTCGAATCAGCCCGTGATCCGGATCGGCGCGCTCGAGATCGGCGAGATGTCCAAGCGGCCGCAGAGTGCCCTGGTCGGCAAGGACCTCCAGCGGCGCGCCTTCGCCCGGCACCCGCACTACGAGATCGCCCACGCGCGCGGCTACGACTCCGAGTCGCACGTGGCCGCGATGGACATCGAGGGCATCGACGTCGCGGTCATCTACGGCACGCGCGGCCGTCAGGTGCAGATGCACGACGAGCTCGATCCCGAGGTGGCCGCGGCGCTAGCCCGCGCCCACAACAACTGGACGCGCGACTTCTGCGCCTATCGACCCGACCGGCTGAAGTTCGCCGCGCAGATCTCCTTCCACGACGTCGACCTGGCCATCCGCGAAGCCCGGCGGGCGGTGCGCGAGCTGGGGGCGGTCGCCGTGATCGGCAATCCGAATCCGGTCCGCGGGCGCCACATCCACGATCCGGAGCTCGAGCCCCTCTGGGCCGCGATCGAGGAGCTCGAAGTGCCCGTCGGCTTCCACCCGACCGGGCAGGCCTCGCTCCGTGACGACATCGCGCGGCGCTACCTTGATCATCCGAACGGACGCGTCATCGGCGCCGCCGCGCGCAACCCGATGGAGCTGATGCTCGCGTTCGCCAGCTTCGCGGCCGGCGGCGTGCTCGAGCGACATCCTCGGCTGCGCTGCGCCTTCCTCGAGGGGACGTGCGGCTGGCTGCCGTGGTGGCTCTGGCGTCTGGACGAGGCCTGGGAGAAGTTCGGGCCGGGCTCGGACGTACAGATCTCGCAGCTCCCGAGCCAGTATTTCTTCCGGCAGTGCTACGTGGCGACCGACGCCGACGAGAAGGTGCTCCGGCAGGTGGTCGAAGCCGTCGGCGACGACAACATCGTCGTCTCGACCGACTACCCGCACTCGGACGGGCTCTTCCCCCACGCGATCGAGGAGTTCGTGGCGCTGGACGGCGTGAGCGACAAGACCAAGGCCAAGATCCTCTGGGATAACTGCGCGCGACTCTACAGGCTGAACGGCGCCCGCTAAGGCTCGGATTCGGGCAAGGTCACGATCGCGAACGAGGTGAGCCGGAGCTCCTTGTCCACGTGCGGCCGCGTCCGGCGATCGGCCCGGCGCCGGTCCGCGGTGACGTCGGCCGACCGCTGCCGTCGCTCCCCGTGACGCCGATCGACGACCACCCGAACCGTGGTATCGCCCGTGAAGTGGTTCTGGAGGTAGCTCGCCAGCTTCGTGTTGCCCCGCGAGACGATGAACAAGAAGCGGTCGGGCGGGCTCGTCAAGGCCATGGGAGCGCCCTCACCGATGTCGTCCCCGGCGCCGCATCCGCGAACAATATCGCACAGGCCCGCCCCGACGACGCACTTATAGCGAGATCGACCCCGCGTGATAGGCTCGGTATAGGCGCATGGCATCGAAGCGTCGTCAGTCGCGAAAGCGTCCGAAGAGCCGAGAGCGTGCCCATCGCACCGCCTCGCAGTGGCTGACGCGGCTCAAGGGCGGCGAGGGCAAAGCCGCCCTTCATCTGCCGCCCGACTTCGTCCTCTGGGTCTTCGCCGGTCTGCTCGCGCACCTCGATCGTCAGGGCGATGCGCACGTCGCCGACCTGGCCGAGGGCGCGCTGATTCACGGCGGCGGCCTCTCCGTACACGACGGCACCCGCTGGCAGAGTGCCGGGCCCGCCCACGACGCGGCCCTGCGCGCGATCGCCCAGGCCTTCGCAGACCTCGATCTGACCCCCGGCCGCCGGCAAGACCGCGGCGCGTGGGAGATGCTCGACAAGGTCGAGACCGCCTACACGAGCTTCTGCGTCGGCCTCAGACCCGACGGGACGGAATCCGATCGCGATTATCTCGACGAAGAGCTGCGGCGCCTCGGCCAGGAAAGTCTCAGCGACTCGTCGATCCGCAAGAAGCTCCGGACGAACATCCGACGCCGGTTGCTCCGCGCAGCACTCGACGACGTCGCCCGCCGGCAGCTTTCGGCGCGCGCGACGAAGCGCCAGATCCGTGCGCGCGGTGACGAGATCCAGCGGCAACTGCAGCGCGCCGGCCTCTTGAAGCTGGTCGGCGGCTCCGTCCCCTTCGTCAGCGCCTGAGCGGCGCGCGCGCGGGGTTTTTTATTCTCTATTCTGTGGAAGCAGTCTGGGAGCACGTATTGCGGCCCGCGAGATACCTGCCGCCGCGACTGCCTGGCGCTTTCGCTCGGGGAGGATCTCATGGCCATCACGTACAGGCTCGACAGCTCAACCGGTGAGGGGACGTTCATCCGCGTCCTTCGCGACGGGCAACCGTTCGGCAAAATTCTCGACGCCGTTGGTGTCTATCGCTTCTACGAAGCGGACAACGAAAAGTTCGGGAGCGCCGCGCTTCAAGACGCGAATCTCGATCGGCTCAAGACCGCGATCCAGTCGAAGTACGAAGGCCGCGCCCGCTGATGCTCCGAATTCCCTGAGGCTATTCACAATAGCCTCGGCGCCATGTAGATTGGTGACGCGTACGCGCCTGGATCACCGGTCGCCCCCGTAGCTCAGGTGGATAGAGCAGCAGTTTCCTAAACTGCGTGCCGGGTGTTCGAGTCACCCCGGGGGCACCACTACTTACAAGGCATCCTAGCTTCACCGCCGCTCCGACGTGTAGTCAGAGTGTAGTTCCAGGGCTGGCGTCCCCGGCCGCGTCGCCTCAGCCAGCCTGTTGACCGCGCCCCGATTCAGTCCCGGTCGAATGTGCCCATAGAAGTCCACGGTGACTTGCACCGTCGAGTGGCCGAGCTGCTCCTTCACGTAGAGCATCGGCTCTCCCGCGAGCAGGAGCAGACTCGCGTAGGTGTGACGTAGGTCATGGATGCGAATCGAGCGGACCTCGGCCCGGCGCAGCAGCCTGTACCAGACCTTGAAGCGAAGGAATGCAGCGTTCATCGGCTTGGTATCGTCACTTGGAGCAGGGAACACCCACGGTGAGGGCTCGCGGCCAGCCACTGCCGCCTCCGCCTCGCTGACGCTCTGGCGAGCCCGCAGACGGACCACGAGCGCCTCGGGCAGGTCGACGCGGCGAGACTTCCCGGACTTGGGCGCACCTACAATCAAGCGATGTTGCCGGTAGGCGACGGCTCGGTTGACGGAGAGGAAGTGCCCTCCGAGGTCTAAATCGCCCATTGCAACCCGCACGTCTCGCTGATCCGGAGGCCGGTCCACGCCAGCAGATAGATCACGTCGGCATGATCGGGGCAGTGCTCGTCGGCCGCGCGGAGGACCCGGGACAACTCCTCCTCCGTCAGCGTCGTCACCTTGCGGGCCTCATCCTCCGTTTGACCCCGCTTTCGCTTGGGGACGCGGATGGCGGGGTTTCCTGGGATGCGTTCCTCGTCAACGGCTGCGTTCAGCATCGCGCGGAGAGGGACCAGGATGTTCTTGAGCGTATTCCGACTGAGGCCCGCCTTACTCGCGAGGAGTGCCCTGATGTGGGAACGCTTCAACTCCCCGAGGGGCAGCTCACCGATGGCCGGATAGACATGGTGTTTGAACGTCGAGCGGTACTGCTCGGCCGTTCGCTCCCGGCACTCATGGGCGACGTGCACTGTCAGCCACTACTCCGCGTACTGGCGGACGGTCACGGCCTGGGCCTCTCGTGCTCGGCGCGTTGCCTCCAGCTGACGCTGCTCCTCGCGCGGACACCAGCCGGGCTCGTCGTGGACGCGATTCTTCCGACTGTGCCACGCCTTGATGGCATCGGACTTCACCGGGCCGATCCATTCCTTGTGACGGTGACGCTGCCCGCAGGTAAAGAGAATCTGCCATCCACCAGGACGCTCTCCGCGCCTGTCAAACCTGTGCACGCCGCGCGGGGCGGGGTCCTTCTTCTTCGTACTCCAGGAGTCGCGCGTACGCTGCGTGTTCTCACCCAGCATCGCTACCTCCGCCGTTTGGGTTTGCTGCGCCTTAACGGTGGAAAGAAGTCCCGAACACCAATCTCTAGCGCCTTGGCCAGCTTCGCCAGCATCGCCACTGTGGGCGAGAGGTGCCCGTTCTCAATCCGCACAACGGTCACGTAACCAACTCCGGCTCGCCTCGCCAACTCCCGTACCGAGTACCCTCGGCGGTCCCGCCAGTGCCGGAGTAGGACGACCATCGACGTTATGGTATCCGATACGACACCTAGATCTCTACGACTTGGTAGCTTATACGACACCACTACACGAGAAGGTCAGCGCGGGGGCTCTGCCCCCGCACCCCCGGGATATTTGA
>CAYVHH010000274.1:0-6248 GCA_964450175.1 uncultured bacterium
TGGCGCGATCTTCAGGCGTCGCCGGGCTGGCGCCCTGAAGGCCACGGGCCGGACGAGCTGGTCGAGATCGTGCTGCCCATGCGCCCACCGGTGAGGCGAGCGCCGTCTCGTCCGTGACGGTCCGCCGTCGGACCGCCGACCGCCGCGATCCGACCGGACGGCGCGGCTATTCGGGCAGCGCGTACAGCGTGTACATCGCGATCAGGATGCCTCCCGGACGCCCGAGCCGGCCGAACCAGCGTCCGTAGATCTGCATGACCTCGCCGGACCGGTAGAGGCTCGCCAGCACGCGGTTGACGGCCAGCCGGAACGACGCGTCTCCGCGTCGCAACATGAAGCCGTAGGGCTCGTAGGACAGGTACTGCTCGGCGATCGCAAACTCTCCCGGCGTGGTGGCCGTCGCCGCGAGCCCGATCAGGATGACGCGGTCGGACGCGTAGGCGTCGATGCTCCCGCTCTCGAGCGCGGTCAGTCCGCCGCGATGGTCCGTGATCGGAACGATCTGCGCGGTGATCGACGTCTTCTGGAGGACGTTGCGCAACGCGCCCTCGGTCGTCGTGCCGGGGATGACGCCGATCTTCTTGCCGCTGAGATCTTGAAGGGTGGCGAGGTTGCTGCTCATCTTCACGAGGAGACTGCCGCCGTCGACGAAGGTCATGTTGCTGAAGTCGACCTGCTCCTGGCGGGAGAGCGAGGCCGTCGTCGAGCCGCACTCGAGGTCGATCGTTCCGTTGACGACCGCGGTAATGCGGGTGTCGACCGTCACCGCGACCCACTTGACGTCGAGCTTCGGCAGCTTGAGCTGCTGCTGGATCCCCGTCACGATCCTCTGGCAGAGGTCGATCGAATAGCCGGTGGGCTTGCCGTCGTCACCGCGGAAGGAGAACGGGAGGGACTGCTCGCGATACCCGATCGCGATCGTTCCGCTGTCCTTGATCTTCTTCAGCGTGCCCTGAAGGTCTTGGGCCAGCGCCGGAGCCGAGACCAGACAGGCCAGCACGATCGTCGACACGACGGTCCTGAGCATGCTCATTCGCTCACCTCGACTGACTGACTGGAGGTTCTGCGGGTTTCCGCGGCGACTGCGCCGGATCAGTTCGCCGAACAGGTGCCGAACACGAGGAAGCCGCCGCTGCGGGCGATGACCGCGCTCGACATCGCGCCCGATTCCGCGGCGACGGACATCGTCCAGCCGCCGCCCAGCTCCGTTCCGCCGATCAGAAGCCGTCCGCCGTCGTTGTTGACCCAGGCGATCTTGATGGTGCGGCCGGTCGCGGCCCCGCTGATCAGACGCTGACCGACGTCGACGCTGAGGACCGGCGGCAGGTTGACGGTCTGAGCCGATCCGCGCACGCAGACGCTCGGATCGCTGCAGACCATCACGGTCTCGATCGAGCACTGCATCGGTTTCGAGCCGTCGTACGGGGGCGCCGCGCCGGCGACAGCGACCGCGGCGGCCAGCAGCAAGAGCGCGGACAAGCCGATCCGTAGGGCTTTCATCGAAGGCCGACGATACCCCGATCGTGTACTGCTGACTATGCGACCTTGGTCGTACCGAGCGTCTACCAGACTCGAAGGCCCGGCGTCGTCAGCGGCGTCGTGACGGCGAGCCGAACCAGGGTCGGGCCGTACGCGACCACGATGAGGATGACGGCCACCGCGAGCCAGGGCTGCCAGCGATCGACGAAGGCCGGCGCATGATCGGGCCCGGACACCGCCTCGGCGAACTCCGGAACCGGCTGCGGGGCGCGTCGCGACACCGTCGCCGTGAGGATCATGTTGAGGAAGAAGAGCGCCGCGCTCAGGAAGAGGACCGCGCCGCCGATCCCGACCAGCGGCAGCAAGGTCTTCCACTGCGGCTGCATGTACGAGACGTGGCCGATCATGGTCCGGCGCGGCATGCCGCGCAGGCCGAGCTCGTGCAAGGTCGGCGAGAAGATCAGCATGCCGCCGAACCAGAGCCAGACCTGCGCGAGCGCGAGCGTTCGGCTGTACAGCGCGCGCCCCGCGAGGTGCGGCACCAGCCAGTAGCAGATCCCCATGAACGTCAGCGCGACCGCCGTCCCGACCGTGAGGTGCAGATGGCCGACGATGTACGCCGTGTTGTGCACGACCATGTTCACGTTGAAGGAGGCGTTGATCAGGCCGCCGATCCCGCCGAAGGCGAAGAGCACCATCGCGAGCACCTGCGCCGCGACCGATGGATCGGCCCACGGGAGCTTCGTGAACCAGTTGAGCCATCCCCGGCCGCCGCGCGCCCGTCCGGCCGTCTCCAGCGAGGCGGTGACGTTGAAGAACGTGAGCAGGCTCGGAAAGAAGACCGCGAAGGTCAGGAGCGCGTGCAGGAGCTTCCAGGCCTGGTGGATGCCCGGATCCGCGTACTGGTGGTGGATGCCGATCGGCGTGGACAGGATCAGGAACAAGATGAACGAGGTGCGCGCCATCGGATCGCTGAAGAGCTTGCCCCCGGCCTGCCGCGGCACCAGCGTGTACCACGAGACGTAGGCGGGCAGGAGCCAGAAGTAGACGATGGGGTGACCGGTGAACCAGAAGAGCGTCCGCGCGAGGAGCGCATCGGTTCCGGCGACGAGCCCGAGCGACCACGGGATGAGCAGAACGAGCATCTCGGCTGCGAGGCCCAACGACGCGAGCGTCCACATCGCAAAGGTGACGAGCGACATGAACGCCGCCAGGGGGGTTCGTCGGCCCGGATTCCGCGCCCGCCACGCGCGCCACGTGAGCACCAGATTCAAGGTGACGAGCCAGGTCCCCACGACGACGAGCGTCAGCCCGATGTAGAAAGCCCAGTGCGCCTTGAGCGGCGGGTAGAACGTGAACATGACCGTCGCCGAATTGCCGACCAGGGGAATCGACGCCAGCACGAGGCCGGCCACCATGACCCAGAAGGTCAGCCAGGCGAGCCGAGCGCTCGCCAGCGGCGCCTGGAGCGCCCGGCTCAGGATGAAGGGCAGAAAGCCGCAGATGAAGAATGTCGTGAAGACCAGCGCGTTGAGCACGCCGTGCATCGAGACGCTGTGATAGTGGGAGCGGATCACCGGCGCCAGCGCCGGGTAGATCTCGACGCCCGCGTACTCCAGCGCCTGGAAGAGCCCGGTGACCACGCCGCCGAAGAGCGCGACGAGGGCGACGATGACGTTCGCGGCGGCGAGGCGTTCCTCGACCCGGGTCATCGCCTGGCCTCCACGATGATCTTGCCCGCCATCGTGTGGTGCGCGATCCCGCAGTATTCGTGGCAGATGATCGGATACTCGCCCGGTGTGTCGAAGCGCGCCTGGGCGTGCGCGATCTGCCCGGGCAGCAGCATCACGTTGATGTTGTGCCGCGGAATGAACAGGCCGTGGACCAGGTCCTTGCTGGTCGCCCAGAAGTGGACGGTGGAGCCGGCCGGCACGCGGATCTCGTTCGGCGCGAACGCCCAGATCTGCCCGGTCATCCGCACTTCGTACTGTCCCGGCGCGATCTCGGCGACGCCGGGCTCCTTGAAGAGCGCGTGCTCGGCGACCTTCGTCGGGTCGACTCGGCCTTGATCACCCGCGACGTTGATGCCGGCGCCGAACGCGGTCACCGCGAGCGCTGCGAGCATGCCGACCGGCAAGGCGATGCTGGGCAGGATCCAGGCGAGCTCCCACAGGTACACCGTCGAGCGGCGGCCCGTCGGCATGGCTCAGCTCCGCCAGATGCGCAGATAGGCGTTGAGCCAGAACGCAGCCAGGACCGCCAGATAGATCATGATGAGGATGAGCGCGCCCCGAGGCCGTGGCTCGTCGTCGTTCGCGTCGTCGTTCACCGTTGGGCTCCTTCCGGCCGACTGCTCGACCGTCCAGATCGCGCCGGGACTCTATACCGATCCGATCCCGGGCGCCACTCTACCAGGGTCTTGCCGGCCTCAGGCGTCGGATTTCGGCTTCCCGCCCGATTCGGCGCGATCCACGAGCGACAGCGCCACGAGGCGGGCGACGGTGATGCCGATGTAGAGCTGGCCAGCGATGGATTCGATCGCCGCCAACGTTCCGGTCAGCGCGGTCATCGGGGTCACGTCGCCGTAGCCGAGCGTGGCGAGAGTCACGAACGAAAAATAGCGGTAGCGGACCGGGCTCGGCGTCGCCCAGGCCGTGCCGGCGGGAAAGCGGAGCGAGCCGGGGATCACGGTGTCGAGAGTCTCGTAGAGGCTCCCCCACCCGAGCCCGATCAGAAGGTACACGCAGATCGCGCCGACGATTCGATCGCCGACGGGCCGGTGCGGACGCATCACCGAGCCGTACGTGAGCCAGATCACGACCCCGGCGAAGACGGCGACGATGGCGCTGGCAACGTAGGGCACGTGCCGGAGCCGCACGGCGTAGTCCACGGTCGTCACGAGGATGGCGGAGCCGGCCACGGCAATGGGAACGAGGCGAGGCTGTCCGGGTGCCCGCAGCTCGAGGACCGCGATGCCGATCGTCGCCACGAGCAGGACGAGCTCGACGAGCCGCGCCGGGCCGGTCGGCGGCAACACCGCCGTCCCCACGATGAAGGCGAGCAGCGCCGGCAGGAGCAGGCGGAAGCGGCCGGGAGCGAACGCGTCCGTCTTAGCCTCGGCTTCCGTCGTAGCGACGGGAGACGGGTACCTTCACGGGCCAGCCCGGCTCGAGCTTGGCGTCGGTCGTGACTCCGTTTGCCACCGCCATCTTCGCCGCGTTCCACGTTCCCCCGCCGCGCGCGAGCACCTCGGCGACGGTGTCGCCGGCGGCGGCGGCGCGGATGCGCAGCCGGCTCTCGACGAGCCGCTCGTGGTCGCTCAGAAGCAGCGGCCGGAAGGTTCCCGCGGTTCGTTCGAGGAGCGAGCCGTAGCGTCCCCAGTCGCGCACGCGCGCCAGGGCGGTCACGCGGAAGACGCGCTGGCGATGCGCGATCCAGGTCAGCACCGCCCGCTGCCCGCTCCGCGTGTCGGCGACCAGCAGCGCCGCCGGAAGCGACGAGACGCGCGTGCGCTGCAGCTGCTTCATCTGCGCCTCGGACAGGCCGTCGGCTCGCGCGGCGGCGGCCGGATCGTCGCCGGGGCCGGTGAGGCTCAGGACGACGGCCGCATCGCCGTCGGGCGCGAGCGCGCCGGCCGCTTCGGCGGTGTTGATGGTCTTCCACTGCGTCGGCATCTCGAGCGCCACGTCGAACCCGGGATGCACGAACACCGACCCCAGGAACACGCCGGCCGCCGGGTTGTCACCCACCACGAGCCCTTCCAGCCTTCGCAGGAACGCGCCGCGCGTGCCGGCGATCGGCGTCGCGGTCGTCCGCGTCTGCGAGCGCGCGGCCGCGCGCACGTTTCCGACCCGTTCCGGCGTGGCCGGGTGCGTCGCGAAGAAGCCGGGACGATTGGGGTCGTGGCCGGCCAGCGCTTCTTCGCGCTCGAGCGTGTGCAGAAAGGCGGCGAGACCGGCCGGATCCCAGCCGGCGCGGGCGGCCAGCCCGATCCCACGCTGGTCGGCGTCACGCTCCTGGTCGCGACTGTAGGACGCCAGGACCATTCCCGAGGCGAGCTCTCCGGTGCCACCGATGAGGCCGCCGAGCGCGGGGCTGATCGCGCCGAGGATTCCCGCGGGCACCCCGAAGAGCAGCGCAAACGGCGTCGCCGCGCCGGCGCGGCGCGCGGCGTGCCGCTCGAGCACGTGCGCCATCTCGTGGCCGAGCACTCCGGCCAGCTCGTCCTCGCTGTTGAGGAGCACGACCAGCCCGCGTGTGACGTAGACGTATCCGCCCGGCAGCGCGAACGCGTTCGGCTCGATGTCGTCCGTCACGTTGAACTCCCAGGCCACGTCGGGGCGCTTCGCGGCCACCGCGATCCGGCCGGCCACCTGCCGGACGTAGCCAACGAGCTTCGGATCGCTGACGAGGCCGACCGTCCGCTCGACTTCTTCTGCGGCCTCCTCCCCGAGCTTGCGCTCCTCGCTGGGCGAGATCGTCGCGCAGCCGCTGCCAAAGATGGCGAGCGCGGCGACGAACCCGCCGCCGAATTCCCGACGGCTGAGCCGTGCCGGCGCGGTGCCGATGAGCGTGTCCTCCTTGCGGGAAATCATCCCTCGTGGTCGCAAGGCATTCTACGGCAGGCGACGCGAGGCGATCGAGAATCGTATCGATGCCGAGCCGATGCCCTCGGCGAGACGCGGCGGGGCCGACGACGGTTCGATCGAGTGCTAGGGCTGAGTCTGCGCCGCCGCGGGCCGCGGCTCCCGGACGCGCTCGAGATCGAT
>CAYVHH010000275.1:0-6296 GCA_964450175.1 uncultured bacterium
CTGGGCGTCGGCGGGGCCGGGGAGCCTCGGGCTGGCGCCAGCGGCCGGCGCCGAGCCCGGATTCTTCGTGATGATCTCGGCGGGGCTCGGCTACCCCGAGACGTGGTACACGCAGGGGCTTCGCGTGATGACGACGACGTATCCGATCAAACCGCCGCTCTACGCCGTCACCAAGAGCGTCAACTATCTCCCCAACGTCCTCATGCAGATGGAGGCGCAGGAGCGCGGCGTCGACAACGGGGTCTTCATCGACGAGGCCGGGAACGTGGGCGAGAGCTCGAACATGAACGTGGCGTTCATTACCGTCGACGGGACGTTGAAGCACCCGAGGTTCGATCACATCCTGTCCGGCTGCACGTCGCTGCGCCTGCTCGAGCTGGCGACTCGCCTGCAGGCGAAGGGCGTCATCACGAGCGTTCAGGTCTGCGACATCCCGGTGGCCGAGGCGCGCGCGGCGCGCGAGATGCTGCTGATCGGCAGCTCGGTCAAGGTCGCGCCAATCGTCGAGTGGGACGGCAAGCCGATCGGCGACGGGAAACCCGGGCCGATCGCCCGTGCGCTCCGCGAGCTCCTTCAGGAGGACATGCGCTCGGCGGCGGACCGTCTGATCGACGTCCCGTACTGAAGGCGGCTAGCGCCGCCAGAGGCGGTCGGACGCGAGCCGAGCGCCGGCGGCCAGCGCTTCGAACTTCGCCCACATCACTGCGGGATGCTGGCGCTGGTACAGGGCACCCTGCGCAAATCCACAGTCGGCTCCCGCGATGACCCGCTCGCGGCCGACCGTGCGGGCGAAATTCACGATTCGCTCCGCGATCGTCTCGGGATGCTCCACGACGGCGGTTGTGTGCGCGATCACGCCGGGAATCAGGAGCTTGCCCTCCGGAAGCTTCACGTCCTGCCACACGCGCCACTCGTACGAGTGGCGCGGCGTCGCCGCCTCGACCGAATAGCTCTGCGCCTTGACCCGGAGCATGAGGTCGACGATGTCGCGGAGCGCGAGGTCGTGGACGTGCGGCCCTTGCCAGCTGCCCCAGCAGAGGTGATAGCGCACGCGGTCCTCGGGGATGCCGGCCAGCGCATGATTGAGCGCCTCGAGGTTGCGCGCCTGCGTCCGCCGGTATTCCTCGAGCGGCGGCGCCGGGATCAGCATGTCCCACGTCTCGCCCAGCCCCGGGTCGTCGATCTGCAAGACGAATCCCGCGTCGACGATGGCCCGGTACTCCGTCTTGAGCGCCTCCGCGATCGCGAAGACGTACTCCTCTTCGGTCTTGTAGTACTGATTCTGGCCTCGGCCGACCATCGCCGGCGCGATCGCCGGCACGAAGGCTTCCTCCACCGCCACGCCCCGCAGCGCGCGCGTGAAGGTCTCGAGATCGCGCCGCAGCAGCGCCTGGCCCTTGTAGGCGATCGGTCCCTGGCACACCGTGGGCCGGGCGGAGGGCGGCATCGCGCGCGGCAGGTATTCCTCGTAGTACTCCCGGAACGCGCGCCATTCGCGACGGGTGTCGACCCGGCGCGCCCACGAGGTCCCGGCGTTGCTCGACGGGACGCCCGGGTCGTCGGCTTTCATCGCGACGAAGCCGGTGAGCCGCTCGTCCGTGTACGCGAGAAAGCTCGTCTTGGACATCTCGCCGTCGGAAACGATGTCGATGCCGACGCGAGCCTGCTGCCGCACGGCGTCGGCCACCGCGTCGCCGACGAGGGCGGCTAGCTGACGGTCGTCGACGGTCTGCCCGGCCAGGCGATCCCGGAGCAGCGCCTTGATGCCCTCCGGCCTCGGCATGCTGCCGACGTGCGTGGTCAGGATGCGATGCGTGCTGCTCTTCATCGGATGCGGGTGACGGCTATCGCCCGCTCTCGTCCACCATCAGGACGATCTTCCCGGTCTGCGCGTCGCTCAGCATGTACCGGTGCGCGTCGGTGAGCCGCTCGAACGGGAACGTGCGGTCGACCACGGGCTTGAGCGCGCCCTTGGTGACGGCGTCGAGCAGGTGCGCGGTGAAGCGCTCGCTGCAGGCCAGCGATTCTTCGGGGGTGCGCGTGCGGAAGGTGACGCCGATGATCGACGCGCGTTTGCGGGCGATCTCGTCCAGGTCGCAGTCGCCGACCCGTCCGGCGTTGCGGCCCACGCTGACCAGTCGCGACTTGAGCGCGAGCACGCGGATGTTGTCCGCCAGCATCGGGCCGCCGACGTGGTCGATGATGACGTCCACGCCCCGGCCTCCGGTCGCCCGCATCACGGCGTCCACCCACTTGCCGGCGTCGCGCGTGTCGACGACCTCGTGCGCGCCGAGCGCGCGCAGCGCGTCGGCCTTGGCCGGCGTGCGAGTGGTCGCGATCACCGGATTCGCGCCGATGTGGCGCGCGATCTGGATCGCCGCGGTGCCGACACCCGACGGCGCGGCGGTGACCATCACCGACTCGCCCGGCCGGACGGCGCCGTTGGTGACGAGGGCGTCGTGCGCGGTGACGAACACATTGGGAATCGACGCGGCTTCGGCCCATGACATGCCCGCGGGGACCCGCATGAGCGCCCGCTGGTGGGCGACGACGGACTTCGCGTAGCTGCCGACCGCGCGGCCCATGACACGATCGCCGGGCTGCCAGGCGTTCACACCGTCGCCGACCGTCGCGATCTCGCCCGCGAACTCCGTGCCCGCCCGAGCCGGACTGACGGGCGCGCCGCCGGGCCGCAGCGCCGCGCCTCGGATCAGCTCACCGCGGTTGGTGCCGGCGGCGCGGACGGCCACCGCCACCTGGCCGGGGCCGGGCGCCGCCACCGGAGCGTCGCGCAGCTCGAAGACCGCGCCCTCGGGGCCGGGAACCGCGAACCACGCCTTCATCGTCTGTGCCATGTCGAGCCTCCAATTTCTTGGGCGCACCTCGGCCGGCGGGGCGCCAGCCCCGCGACGGCCTGCGGCGCGCACACCCTCAGCGCGCCTTGAGCTTCAGGTCCTCGTAGGGCGACAGATACGGGTGCCCCGTGATCGTCGGGGTCTCCGCGAGCCGAGCGCCGATGCCGATCAGCAGCGACGGCTCGACGATCGGCGCGAACATCGCCCGCTCGTGCATGAGCTGCTGGATCCTGGTCAGCATCGCCTCGCGGCGCTTCTTGTCCGTCTCCGCCGCCTGATCGCGGAAGAGCGAGTCGATGTCCGGGTAGCCGCCGTACGAGCGGATGCCCGTGGAAATCACGAATGCCTCGATCCGGGTCGCCGCGTTGCCGGCGGCCGCGCTTCCGACGCGGACGAGGTGCTTGAACGTCTTCTCCTGGTCCGCCTTGTAGAATCCCGCGCGCTCCATCGGCTGCAGGCGCGCGCGTATTCCGACGGCCTGGAAGCCGTTGATCACGGCTTCCGCCTCCGGTGCGTACACCGCATCGGTCGCCATCTCGACCGCGTCGAAGCCCTTGGGATAGCCGGCCTCGGCCAGCAGCCGCTTGGCGCGCGCCGGGTCGAACGGATAGGCCGGCGGGGCCCAGTGAAACTCGAAGTCGCGCGGGACGATCGAGAACGCCAGCTTGCCGTAGCCGAGGTACTCGGCCTCGTTGATCGTCTTGCGGTCGATCGCGAGATTGGCGGCGAGCCGCACGCGCTGGTCGGCCCAGGGCGACTTCGAGTCGAACTGCTCGGTGAAGACGATCCACTCCGTGAAGGTCGGCGACGTCGGCTTGAGCGTGAGGCCGGCCGTCCGCTTCACCTCTTCGGCGTTCGGGCCGCGGATCGAGTAGGCGACGTCGGCCTCCGAGCGCTTGATCATGGCCAGGCGCGTCGACTCGTCCGGCACCGACTTGAAGACGAGGCGCTTCACGGTGGGCGTCTTTCGCCAGAAGCCCTCGAACGCTTCGACGACGAGCTCGATGCCGGGATTGAACGACACGAAGCGGTACGGCCCGGCGCCGACCGGCGCTTTCTTGAAGCCCTCGTCGCCCACACGCTCGGTGTACTTCTTCGGCACGATCCACGCGGCACCGGTGGCCGGCGTGGCGTAGAACGTCATGAAGTCCGGCCACGGCTGTTTGAGCCGAAAGCGCACGTGGAGCGGGTCGACGATCTCGACCGCCGCCACCCGCGCTTTCAAGGTCGACGCTCCCGCGCCCTTGTAGCGCTCGAACGAGAATTTCACGTCCTCGGCGCTGAGCGGGTCGCCGTTGTGGAACTTGACGCCCTTGCGCAGCGCGAACTCGTAGGTGAGCCCGTCCTTCGACGCCGTCCAGGATTCGGCCAGGCTCGGCGCCCAGGCGTTACCGGGCATCGGCTTCACCAGGGCGTCGTGGAGCGCGTAGAGCGTCAGGAATGGCGTGATGACTCCCGGCGTCTCGGCGGGATCGAACCACGCCGGGGCCAGCGAGACGTGCACGGCGAACGTGAGCTGTCCTTCCGGCGAAGCCGCGGCGGGCGCGGCGAGAGGCACGAGCGCCGCGACGGCCAGGGCGAGCAGCAGCCCCAGGTTCAGCGATGAGCGACGAACCCTCACGGTTTCCTCCGTTCTATCTATCGAAAGGCTTGCTTGTTGGCGTGATCGAACCACCACGACGCGGAAGCATACACCGGCGAGGCGTTTATAATCCGGTCCATGAACACCTCTGCGATCCTCGCCGACGCCAAGAGCATCCTGGACGACACCATCCAGCTTCGACGCCGCATCCACCGGCAGCCCGAGCTCGGCCTGAACGTGCCGCGAACGCAGGCTACGGTGCTCGAAGCGCTCGAAGGCCTGGGGCTCGACATCCGGACGGGGCAGCGGACGACGTCGATCGTGGCGCGGCTGACCGGCGCCCGGCCGGGCCCGACGATCCTGCTGCGGGCGGACATGGACGCGCTGCCGATGCCCGAGGAGACGGGGCTGCCGTTCGCCTCGGAGGTGAGCGGCCGGATGCATGCGTGCGGCCACGATGCGCACACCGCGATGCTCGTGGGCGCGGGGCGCCTGCTCGCCCGGCGACGCGACGCGTTCGCCGGCTCGGTGTTGTTCATGCTGCAGCCCGGCGAGGAGGGCTATCACGGTGCGCGCGTGATGATCGAGGAGGGGTTGCTCGACGGCGCGGCCGCGCCCGGTGGTGCCTTCGCGCTGCACGTGACCCACCGGATGGCGGCGGGCTCCATCTCGGCCCGTCCGGGCGCCGCCATGGCTTCGGGTGACACCTTGCAGATCGTGGTGCGAGGCAAGGGGGGCCATGCCTCCGCGCCGCACGATTGTCTCGATCCGATCCCGATCGCCTGCGAGATCGTGCAGGCGTTCCAGACCCTGGTGACGCGGCGAGTCCACGTCTTCGATCCCGCCGTCGTGACCGTCGCCAAGATCGAAGCCGGCACGACACGGAACGTGATCCCCGACACCGCGAGCCTGCTCGGCACGATCCGCACCGTCTCCGAGCCCACCCGCGAGCGCATGCTCGACGGGGTGCGCCGGGTCGCCGAGGGTGTCGCGGCGGCCCACGGCGCCGAGGTCGACGTGCAGCTGATCCGAGGCTATCCCGTCACGGTGAACGACGCGGACTTCGCGGGGTTCGTGCTGGACACCGCCCGCGAATTGCTCGGGCCCGACGCGGTCCACGCGGCGAGCCATCCGATCATGGCGAGCGAGGATTTCTCGTACGTCCTCCAGCGCGTGCCCGGCACGATCGCGAACCTGAGCACCCGCCCGGACACCGACCCCGCGTTCCCCAACCACTCCCCGCGGATGCTCGTGAACGAGTCGGCGCTCGCCAACGGCATCGCGATGCACGTGGCGGTGGCGTTGCGCTTTCTCGAAAAAGGGGCAGGCTCCACGAAGCGCGCCTGAGCTGCGGCGCGCTAGCTCCGGGCGGCGCGAGCTCCGTTAGCGCGGAGAAACGCCGTCCGTCAAAGTCCCACCGAGCACTCGCATACTCAACGCTCTGCACGCATCCCGTCCGCGTGTGAACGCCCAGGGGCGCGGGCGTTTCGAGCCCCTGGGCGTTCGGCGCAGCTTCACGCGGCGCAGGGTTACGTCTCCCCGCTCATTGCTCGACAGTCGCGGCGATCGATCTCGCGCTCACCGCGTGAACGCGGAGCCCTACTTGACGCGGTTGAGAGTCAGTGTGGTTCGTGACGCGCTCAAACGGAGTGGTGCTGCCGTCCCGACTCATTGGAGTTGGAGATGATGAAATGAGGCCACGCCGGGACACCGAGGCGGAAATGTCCCAGGACGTGTGTGAATAGATGAAGCGCCCCGGCCAAGGGCACCGGGGCGTCCTGAACTTCCTAAAGGTTGAGGCCACACTGGGGGGCCATTTCGTGGCCCCCCACGTTCATCAATTCATCAAGCCGTAGAAC
>CAYVHH010000276.1:0-12835 GCA_964450175.1 uncultured bacterium
GACCACCTCGAGCTCGGCCAGCTGCTCGGGGCGGTCGACGTGGAGCGCGGCGCGAAGGTGTCCGGCTCGCGGTTCTACTACCTGACCGGGGTGGGCGCGCTGCTGGAGATGGCGCTCGTGCAGCTCGCGATGGCGCAGGCCGTCGGCTCCGGCTTCACGCCGGTGCTGCCACCCGCCCTGGTCAAGCCGGCGGCGATGGAGGGCACCGGCTTCCTCGGTCAGGCGGCCGAGAACGTCTACCGGCTCGAGGCCGACGACCTGTACCTGGTCGGCACCGCCGAGGTGCCGCTCGCGTCGCTGCACGGCGGCGACATGCTCGCCGCCGCCGACCTGCCGCTGCACTACGTCGGGTTCTCGTCGTGCTTCCGCCGGGAGGCGGGTGCGGCCGGGAAGGACACGCGCGGGATCTTCCGGGTGCACCAGTTCGACAAGCTCGAGCTCTTCAGCTACTGCCACCCCGACCGCTCGTGGGAGGAGCAGGAGGCCCTGCTCGCGATCGAGGAGGAGATCGCGCAGGAGCTCGGCTTTCACTACCAGGTGGTGAACGTGCCGGCCGGCGACCTGGGCGCCTCGGCCGCGCGCAAGTTCGACATCGAGGTGTGGCTGCCCGGCCAGGGCCGGTACCGCGAGATCTCGTCGTGCTCCAATTACGACGCGTTCGGCGGCCGGCGGGCCGAGATCCGCTACCGCCCCGAGGGGGGTGGTCGGCCGGAATTCTGCGCGACCCTGAACGGCTCTGGTCTCGCCGTCGGGCGCACGGTGATGGCCGTGATCGAGAACTATCAGGAGGCGGACGGCTCGGTGGTGATCCCGCAGGCGCTTCGACCCTACATGGACGGGCTCGCGCGGCTCACGCCGCGTTGACGCGAGGTTCGCGTCGCGCCATGAGACGTCTGGCTTGGATCGCACTCCTGGCATTGCTGACGGCCTGCGCAAGCACGCAGCGCGACCGCGAGACCGCGTTGCTCAAGGACGCGGAGGAGTGTGAGGCGGACGCCAACGTGCAGCTCCAGAACGCCGGACAGGACGATCCCGGGATCCGCCTCTTGTTCTTCCAGGCGTGTATGGGCCTCCGCGGATGGCAGAGCGAGTGAGGCGCTGACTACCGACGCTTGATGGGGTCGTCGCTGCGGCTGCTGACGATCTTGTAGTCCAGCAAGCGAATCTCGTACGAACCCCGGTCGTAGTCGATCCCCGTCCCCCACGTGCGAAATCCTCGAGTAGAAATCGGGATGGACACCTGCTTCGCAAGACCCGGCGGGATCGCTGTTCCCTTGAAGTCGCGCATGTGGAAGTCCAGCACCTCGCCGCGGGGGCTCTTGACCACCACCAGGACGCGGACGTCCGAGATCGTATCGCTCGTCCGGTTCTGGAGCGAGGCGGTGAGGGCCGTCAAGGTGCTGCCCTCGGCGAAGAAGCCGAACTCTTCGATGATGTTGTTGAAGTAGACGAGGTCCTTGAGCCGATCGCCGTCGCGGAGATCGAATGGCGTGGGCTTGGCCGCGGTGAAGCCGATGGAGGCGGGCGGGACGTCGCGCAGGAGATTCGCGGGGAGCGCGAAATTGAGGTTCTGACCCTTGGCCGACGTGGCCGTCGAGATGCCGATCACGCGCCCCTGCGCATTGAAAACCGGGCCGCCACTGCTCCCCGGGCTGATTGGCGCCGTGATCTGCAGATAGCGAACGCCGCCGATCGTGCGCAGCCCCCCGATGATACCGGTCGACACGGTGCCTTCGAGCCCCTGCGGGCTGCCCAGCACGACGACGTCCTGCCCGGCCGCCGCCTTCTCGGAGTCGGCCAGCAGCACCGAGGGCGTATTCGTGAAGGACGTCTGGATCGTGACCAGGTCGTACTTCCGGGCGAAGTTCAGGATCTTCACCGCAACACCGTTCTGACCACGCCAGCGCACGAGCACCCTCGCGGCGCCGCCCACGACGTGTGCGTTGGTCACCAGCACGCCGTCGCGCGTGACAAAAAAGCCGCTGCCGAGGGCCAGCGGCTGATCGCGGTCGTCGAGCGCGATCAACGTGACGACCGAGGGCAGATTCTCGCGGGCGATGCGGGCGGCCATCGGCTCGGACTCTTGCGCCGCGACTGGCGCTGCCACCGGCAGCATCGCCGCGAGCACCAGACCAGCCGCCGCGCC
Organism: uncultured bacterium; assembly: GCA_964450175.1. Classification (GTDB taxonomy): domain Bacteria; phylum Methylomirabilota; class Methylomirabilia; order Rokubacteriales; family CSP1-6; genus AR31. The sequence goes on from CAYVHH010000276.1 coordinate 2,147, forward strand.
GACGCGGCGCGCGGGCGACATCGATCGGGTCGCGCGGCGCCGGTGCGAGAGCGTGCTCACGTCGAGGAGTCGCGCGGCGTCGTTCATGTTGGCCGTCCCCTTCCGCATCGTGCGAACCGTCAGAGTCGAGTAATTATTCTTAGACGAGGTTCGCATTTCTGACAAGGGGTGTTTATTCAGAACTTTCCGGAATCTATTGTTCGTATCCGGTGATTGGGACGGTCGGGGGTTTCCGGACATCGCGACGGTCGACCGCGCTCTGCTAGACTCGCTGGCCGAGGTGGTGGCCATGCTCGAAGAGACCGATCGCCAAGTCGACAACGCCCGCACGCGCGTGACCCGGCATCGCTTGATGCCGGGCGCCCACACGGGATTTCATCGCCACGAGTACGACTACGTCGTCGTTCCGATCACCGACGGCCGGATGCGAATCGTGGACGGCGCCAAGGAGTCGCTGGCGGATCTGACCAGCGGGGCGGCCTATTTTCGGCAGGCCGGCGTCGAGCACGACGTGTTCAACGGCGGCGACCGGGAGCTCATCTTCGTCGAAGTCGAGCTGATGAGCTGAGGCGCGGCCCGGAATGTTCGGGCGAGCCATCTCCTCGTCGACGAGGCGGGTAGCGTCGTCACATGCTCGATCAGCGCGGACGACTGCTCATGGCGGCGATTGGTTTTGCCGGGTGCTCCCGGCCCTTGTATGATGCGCCCTCCATGCCCTCCGCAGCTGGCTGCCCGAATGATGTCAGCGATCAGAGAGGAATGGACCCCACTCCTCGCTTCGTCGGAAGCTCCGCACGCTGTACCAGATCGACCAGCTCATTAGCGCAGCTGTGAACGGAATGCCTGTCACGACATTGATCACCAGGTAGAACTCTACGCTGCTCCGCAACAGGGCGAAGAATCGAACTCCCGTCCGGAGCATGAGATATATAGCCCAGACGAGCGAGATCTGCGAGAACACCCGCCGAAAGGTAGGCGACGCCTTCACTTGTGGGGGGAACGGATACGTTTCTTGCGCGAAAACGCCCGCTAGCGGACGACCGATCGCCACCGACACGAGGAACGCCAAACCGTATGCTCCGTTGATGATGATCGGCGGAGCGAAGTAGGCCGTGGTACTGCCGGAGGCCAGCCCCGCAGTAGCCTGCACGAGGGCGATGCCTAGACCAAGCCCCGCTGTAATGCCGGACCGAGCCTGTCGGCGCTCCCATATATAGGCCGCGATCGCGAGCGTGGTGGCGGCCAGGATCGCTGCCCGAAAGCCGAGGAGCTTCCATCCGACGTAAAATACGAGGACCGGTCCGAACGCGTCGCGGGCAAAGCGGGGTCCGCTCCCCAGCATGAGCGCCCATGCCGACATACGGGGCCGTGGCGAGGCATCTCCTGCCGGTACGGATGCACGGCCCCTCTCGTCTCGCGCCACTCGCGTGGTATCCACTCAGCGGGCGCCCAGATGCTCCCGAGCCGACTGTCCCTCCATATGTCTGCCGTACCGCCACAGACCGAGGAAGTATAAAGTATCCGAACATCCACTTGGTGATGAGGAGATCACCAACGCCCTCCGCACGTGGCGAAACTCATGGACGGCCATCGGGCAGGACGACCTACACTGAGGCGGGCAAAAGACCCCGTCTGGCGACTTCGTGCGAATGAACCCCGCGGGAAGTCGCGCGGAACCATGCGAGATGGTTGTGCGCCTGAAGGAGCCGAGTGTTGGCACGTCTTGAGCAGCCGCCGAGTGCAGGGGGTAACGACGATGACGAAGCTCACGGCGACTCTGTTCTGGCTGGTGACCGTAGCGGTGACGCTGTTCCCACCCTTGGCCGAGGCGGGCCTCTGGGAGAACCACAACGAGACGCTGGTCCGGGACCGGCGGTAGGGAGAGGCTCGGTTCGGCGGCGAAGTGTGGCAGGAAGTGGTGGTGGGCGCCGCGCCTGGCGCCCAGCGGTCTGAGCGCTGGAGATCGCTCTTGCACCCCAGCCGGGCGTTTTCGCGGTTCCGCGCACGTGTCCTAAGCTGCCGGGCGGAGTCGGCGAGGACTCGGGGAGACTACGCGAAAGCCGAGCGTCTCCTCCGATGCTCGCTGAGAATTGCGGAACGCGCGCTCGGGCCGACCGATGTCGAGGTCGCCACTCTCCTGAACAATCTGGGGGTGCTGCACAAAGACCAGGGGCGGTTCGACGAGGCTGAGAGCGTGTACCAGCGAGCGCGGGCGATACTTCTCGCTGCGCGAGGCGAAGCATCCCTCGAGGTCGCCACGCTGTACCACAACCTCGGCGGGCTCGAGCACGCCCGCGGCCGGTATTCTCGGGGCGAGCCCTTGGCTCGACGCGGGCTTGAGATCCGCGAGCGAATGCTCGGGTTGGATCATTCGGAGGTGGCCGCCGATGCTGCCGCCCTTGCCGCGATTCTGGACGGCCAGGGCAAGCGCGAGGAGGCCGAGGCGCTCTTCCGCCGCGCCTTGACAGTCTTCGAGCGCATCTACGGGCCGCACCACTACGAAGTCGGCGTCAACCTGAACAATCTCGGCGCGCTCCACCAGGCGAAGGGCGACGCCGCGGAAGCCGAGCGTCTCTACCAGCGGTCCCTTGCCATCAAAGAGAAACTCCTCGGCTCGGACCACCCCGACGTCGCCGTGACCCTGAACAATCTCGCCGTCCTCTACAAATCACACGCTCGATACGCTGAGGCTGAGCCGCTGTCCCGGCGCGCCCTGGCGATCTTCGAGACGGCGCTGGGGCCGAGCCACCCCAAGGCGATCGCGTGCGGCGAGAACTACCGCGCGCTCCTGCGAGAGTGGAAGTAGCAGCTACCTTGCGCGCCGGCAGTCACCGATCTATGAACCTGAGGCGCTCCGGGCCGCCGGGAGGGACGCCAGCCGCCTCGAAGGCAATACGTGGCATCCGAACCGCCACAGCTTCGCGAGCAGGCTTGTCATGGCTGGCGCGGATCTCAGGACCGTACAGGAGCTTGGAGGTTGGAGACGCTGAGCATGGTGCTTCGGTATTCGCATCTCGCGCCCGGCCATCTTCAGGCGGCTGTAGAGCGCCTCGTACCGACGAACGGTGTGGAACTAGCCCGTAACTAGCTCGGCTCAATGGCTCTCCGGACAAGCGGCGGGATGCTGTATCGTACGTAGCTGTTCTTCAGTGCACGGAGGGCTAGCCTCAACTGGCAAGGCAGTGGACTTGAAATCCACCGGGCCGCGAGGCCCTTGGGGGTTCGAATCCCTCGCCCTCCGCCACTTCTCAGGCGCTTGCAAAGCACCCGTCCTTGTATCAAGTGGGTCCGCCATGCTCAACTTGGCTGTTTCTTGGCTATGTCCAGCACGGTTCGCGATATGCGAGAACGTCGCCGACTGTCCGTGGCACCGCCACCATTAGATTGTGACAGCTTCTTAGGGGTCCCCATTCGTGCGTCCCAGAGGCAGGGGAGCTTCATCCGCCCCTTGGAGATTACGAGAACTCCGATACCTCCCGATGCGAACGTAAGCGAATGCTGACTGCGTACTACACACTGAAGCCGCTTTACGGTCGTATCGCGGTTGACGACCCGAGCCTCATCTTCGTCAGCAGAGGAGACCGGTTGCTCCCCGCGAAGCTGGTGTTCAGCAACCAGCATGAAGCGTTCCGCAAGGCCAACATCCGACAAGGTGCCTGCATATTCGTGTCGTTCGCGCATAGAAGTGGCAGGTTCAAAACACGCAACGAACCGCGACTCGTGCTGTACGACAGCTTGGACGACGTTCAATTCGTGGACACGACACGGCCGTATCCGAGAAGCGATTGCGCCAGTTCGTGATGATGTTGGCCTGGCCGATCACATGCCGGGCCGCCCGGTCGACCGCGGCCGTCACATGGTCATCGTTAACGACGGCCGGCAGCGCATAGTCGACCCCGAGCGAAGTGTACCGCCGGCGGAGCGGACAATGGTTCCCGCGACGGCCTCGATTCGCTCGAGCAGGCGAGCGCGCAGGGCGTTGTCGTACACCGCCAGATTGACCTCGATGGCAGCCTGACCGGGCTCACCCCGGCCCATGTGGACTTCGATGGCGGCTTGGCTGGGCTCGCCGCGGCCGACCTGCTCAGCCGACAGTGACCGTACCCGGAAGGCCCACCAGCACTTCGGCGATCGCCGCGACGATGGCCGAGTGCGTGTCGTGGCCACAGCAGTGATTGCGGCCCTCGATCCTCGACGCGTACTCGCGGTTGGGGGTTTCTTCCATAGGCACCGCGTCCATGTCGGCGCGGATGAGCAAGGTCCTGCCGGGCTTGGCGCCCTCGAGGACCGCCAGCACGCCGGTGCCCCCGATGCCGTGTTGGACGACGAGCCCAAGGGCGCGCATGCGTTCGGCCAGCGTCGCTGCGGTCCACACCTCTTCGAAGGCCAGCTCCGGGTGCCGATGCAGCTCTCGTCGGAGCGCGATCATCCGCGGCGTCAACTCCTTGACGTCCTGGCCCAGGTCCGCGATCACCGTCATCCGTGCTGCCTCCTCGGCTCTGGCGCACTCGGCGGTTGCAAGGTTCGAGTCACCCAGATCGTGTCTTGGTGCGTCAGCGTCCCGCTGGGGCGCCCGGAACGTTGAGCCGCAAGCGATACAGTCCGGTCTGGGCGGTCAGATACAGCGTCCGCCCGTCGTCGTCCCCCCAGGCCATGTTGTGCGGATGTTCCGGCCCCGTCACGGTACCGAGGTGCGTGCCGTCGGCGGAGATAATCCAAAGCCCGCCCGGTCCCGAAATATAGAGGGTGCCCCGCTGATCCACTTTGATTCCGTCGATGGCGTCCTCGCCAGACGCGCCGGTCATGTCAAAGAAGACGCGGCCGTTCGCGAGGGTCCCGTCGGGCCGCACCTCGTAGCGCATCACGACCTTCTTCGTGAGGTCCCAGTTGCCGACGTACAGGTATCGCTCGTCCGGAGAGAATGCGATGCCGTTCGGACCCGACAGGTCGGTGCCGACCAGCTTGAGCTCGCCGTTGATGAGGCAGAAGACCCCGCTGAACGGGAGCTCCTTGCGTGCGTCATCGAAGAACTTTGGCAGCCCGAACGGCGGGTCGGTGAAGTAGAGGGCACCGTCGGACCGATATACGAGGTCGTTGGGGCTGTTGAGCCGCTTGCCCTGGTAGCGGTCGGCCAGTACGGTCAGCGCTCCCGTTTTCTCGAGGCGCGTGACGCGGCGATTTCCGTGCTCGTTGATCGTGAGCCGCCCCGCGCGGTCCAGGGTGAGGCCGTTGGAGCCGGGCTGACCGTAGTCGCCGACATCGACGCCGGTATAGCCGCTCTTCGTCCTGAAGACAGATATCTGGCCCTCTGGTGACCACCGGTAGATCGTGTTCGCGTTGGGGTCACTGAAGAGGAGATAGCCGTCTGTCGTCTTGGTGCGCGGGACCCACACCGGCCCCTCGGTGAACAGAAAGCCCTCGGCGAGCTTTTCGATCCGGGCCGACGCCGGGACGATGTCGTCCAGCCCCGGGTCCCGACGCATGATCTTTGTGGGGACGGGCTGGACACGGCCAGCATGGTCGGGCCGGTAGAAGTCGAGCGTGGCTGAACGCACCCAGATGAAATTCCCGGGTGGATTCGAAAGCGGACCGTTTACGCCGAACACCGCCAGCTGAAACTGCTGCCCTGGCCGGACGTCGCGCCCGAGCACCACGCGGTTGGGGGCGTTGAAGCCCTTGATCAACTGGCCGCCGGTTTGGCCGAGGACGATAGGCAGGTTGCCGTTCACCCACACTTCGGCGTAGTCATCGACGACGACCTCGAAGACGACGGTCGAGCCCGCTGGGTCGAAGGCGCCGATCCGTTCGGGAATCGTCACCGTGGTCCGGTACCAGTTGAAGCTCAGCCGGCCATTTCCTTTGCGCGTCTCCAGCTGCGAGGCAGGCAACACCGCCCACGTTGAGTCGTCGAAGTCGGCGGCCCCGGCGTGAGGGCTGATGTCATAGGTGCGGTTCGGGAGCCCGGACGGGCGAAGATCCGGCCCGGGAGCTCGATGCTCCACCTCGATGATCTTGACATCGCTGTACCGCCACTGTCCGTTGACGACACGGACGCCTTCGGCCGTCGCCAGGTTGATGATCGCCGCAGGTCGGCCGAACGGCGCGTCCGGAGTAGTCTGGGCCGCGGCCATTGGAGGGCTCACGGTCAATATGAGCGCGGCGACGCCGCCGCCGAGCAGGTTTCTCGCCCGCATGTGACATCTCCTCTCGCCGCCGACGCTCTTGCGGATCAACGGACCTTCACCACGTAGTAGTTCAATGACCCCTGAACATCCGTGAACATGTGTGGGACGCTAGCCGGCACCACGATCACGTCACCCTTCGCAATTCGTCGGCTCTCGCCGCCGATGATCTTCGAGCCGCGGAGCTCGTTCGGCTCGATGACCTTCGCGTCGGGGACGCTGCCGCCGGTGACGAACGCCGCGGTGCCTTCGAGCATGTAGATGAGATCAGTGTCCAGCGTGTGGATCTCGGCAATGCCGTCTATCTCGCGGTGGCTGGCATGGACCATGTAGTTCCCCATGGTCACGAGGATCTTGCCCTTTTCGAATCCTGCGGCCACCATCTGACTATCGATGAAGGTGACCGTGCGCGGGAGCGCTGCGCCGGCCATCCCCAGCTTCAACGTCTTCGCCGCGGCAGCACCCGCCTGCGCGATCTCCTCGTCCTGCTGTGCACTCGCGGCGCCGCTCACGCCGATCGCGCCAACAACCTCTTCGCCGACCGTGAGCGGAATTCCACCCTGGAGAGGCGTGAAGTCCGAAAGCGCGACCATCGCCGTCCGGCCGTTCTTGATGACGTCCTCGAACGCCTTGGTTGGTCGCTTGAAGATCGCGGCCGTCCGCGCCTTGCCGATCGAAATGTTCGCGCCGGCGGCGAAGGTGCCGTCCAGCCGGTCGAGCGCCAACAGGTTGCCGCCGTCATCGACGATCGCGATGGCGGCGCCGGGCGCATTGAGGCGTCGCGCCTCTCCGATAGCCGTGGCGATGACCTGCCGCGCGCCCTCCAGCGTCAACGCCTTCTTCTCCACCACCTGAGCCTGGCTGGCGCCCGCCAGGGCCACGCTTACGGCGACGGCCGCCATCATTCTCGTGAGCCATTTCATGGTGTCTGCCCCCTCGCGTTCGGTCGGATCGCTTCGAATTGGCCGGCCGGTCCGCCCTGACCCAGGAGAGGGCTCGTGCTGGACCCGGCCGGCCGCCACGGACGATGTGCGGCTGCTACTTCATCGCGATCGGCTGGGCGAACGACGCCTCGCCGAGCACGACTTCCGCCCAGGCACACCACATCTGGACCTTGGCCACGTCCGGGATGTAGGCGGGTAGCGTGATCGACTTGTTGATCTTCTCGTCCTTAAGCTTCAGCCGATCGAGCAGGTACACGGTCCCTTTGGTGTCGACGACCTGCCAGTGGGGATCGGGGGAGCCCGGCACCTGGAAATCAGCCGAGACGGTCAGACGGTGCTTCCCGCCTTGCATGTCGTGAGTGACCGTGCCGCCATTCACCGCCTTGCCGGCGAACGGCGTCGTCACGTCGGCGGCGAAACTGGTGCCGACGCTCAGCCCGAAGACGACGAGCGCTGCGACGAGCGCGACCCGGAACGAAGAGAACTGACGAAGGCGAGCCATGCCGCATCCTCCTCTAACGTGTGGTGTGCACCCCAGGTCGAACTCAGTAGCTCCCGGAATCTCCGGCCGCCGCACATCGTAGCGGCGCGACCGGGGCGCATCTGCTGCCGATGAGACACTGCGGCTGAGAGGGAAGATTCGACGGCGGCCAGAGGTCGGCTGGGCTTCTTCCACCGTGCTCAACGCAGCCCGCAGAGGGATTGCGCTCTAAAGGTTGCCATTGCGTTCTCGATCGACACAGTCGGCGAGGTGAGGGGCCGTTCGGGCGTCGACATCCCCGATGAGCTCGAGCCGGTCTTCGTGTCGAGCTTGATTGCTAGATGAAGAAGACAGCTTCGAGAGACTCAGCCGGAATCGCCGATGCTGGATGATCGGCGCGAGGCGCCCTTCCCCTACTTGAACGCCGCCGCACCGGCCAAGGCGATGGCCTCGTCGACCTGCGGTGTGTCACCGCTGACGCCGATGGCTCCGATGACCTTGCCGTCGAGCCGTATCGGGATACCGCCCTGAAGCGGCGTGCTGTCGGCCAGGGCCAGCGCGGCCACACGCCCGGCGCGGATCTGCTCCTCGAAGTCCCGACTCGGCCGTCGGTAAATCGCCGCCGTCCTCGCCTTGCCGATGCCCACGTTGACGCTCGCGACCTGCGTGTCGTTCAGGCGGTGGAGCAGAATGAGGTAACCGCCGTCGTCCACGACCGCGATGACGACGCCGACACCGCGTGCGCGGGCCTCCTCTGCTGCCTTCGTCGCGATCTTCGTCGCTGCCTCGAACGACAGGGTCTTCTTGTCTACCGTCTGGGCCGACGCCGACATCGCGACGACCCAGCTCATGACGATGGCCACGCCGATCAAGAGCTTGCGCATCTGTCCAGATCCTCCGAATAGAGTGACGTCCTCGACGAGCCGTTAGACACGTGTTTTCGCCCGGGGGACTCGAGCCGTCCGTCTTGGGCTCAGTCAGACCAGGCCCCCTCGCGGCGAGGGTGACCGTCTCAGAAGTGGTCGCCGCGGCGACCATGCCGTTCTGCGAGCCTCACGAAGCTGACGCGCTCCGCCTACGGTCGCGAACCCGCCGCCACCGACCGTGTGTCCCAAGGTCGCAGGGAGGACTGACCCAGCCCCGACGACTTCGAATACGTCTCCTGCATATGTTCGTCTGATCGACCGAGTAGCAGGGCCTCGCGGGCCCACCGAGGGCATCATCGCTGTCAGCGCGCCTGAGCCAACCCTCCGACACTGCGGGCGCTCGCGCTCACGGAATCCGATCCGGGGCATCGGGCTTCTAAAAACGCGACGGGCGGGCTGACAGTCGCGGCAGGCGCCGACAACTTCTCGGCGAGCTGCGAGGCCCGGGCCGTCCATCAGGAACGGAGGCGACAAATGAAGGTCGCGGAGATCTGGAGATACCCGGTCAAGACGATGTCCGGTGAGAAGCTGCAACGGGTCCGCCTCGGGCCGTTCGGCATCGAAGGCGACCGCGTCGTGCACGTCGAGGACGCCCAGGGCCAGGTGATCACGGCGCGCTCCCATCCGCGGTTTCTGGGTCATAAAGGTGCGCTGGGCCTGGATGGGAGCCCCTTGTCGACGGCTGGCCGTGGAGCAGCCCGGAGGTCGCTGCCAAGGTGGTCGACATTGTCGGGCCTGGCGCCAAGCTGGTGCGCTACGACGGCGTTGAGCGCTTCGACGTGTTGCCGCTGCTGGTAGCCACCGACGGGGCTATCGCTGCCTTCGGTCAGGACCATCGCCGCTTGCGGCCTAACATCGTGATCGGCGGCGTCGACGGCTTGGCCGAGCGCGAGTCGCCGGGTGCCTGCCTGCGCATCGGGAAGGTGCTCATCGGGGTCCAGGATCTGCGCCTTCGCTGCATCATGACGGCGTACGATCCGGACACGCAGGTCCGGGACAAGAACATCACCCGTGACATCTATCGGCGCTTCGACGGCAAGCTCGCGCTCAACTGTTTTGTGATCGAAGGCGGCGAACTCACTGTGGGGGATGGGGTGCAACTGGCGCGCGGTCGTGCTTGCGCTGAATCCGTAGCGGCCGGCGCTTTCGCCGAGTAACCAACCATGACCGACAACAAGCGAAGGGAGGTCACATGAACTATATGCCCGAGATCAAGGAGACCACGGTGCGGACGGGAATTAGCGAGGTCGATGGGCTCAGCATCTTCTACCGTGAGGCCGGCCAGCCCGGTAACCCCAAGCTCGTTTTGTTGCACGGCTTCCCGGCCTCGTCTCATCAATACCGCAACCTCATTCCGGCACTGGCCACGAAGTTCCACGTTATCGCGATGGACTATCCAGGCTTTGGCAACAGCGATATGCCGGATCCGGCGAAGTATCCTTACACTTTCGACAAGATCTCCGAAGTGGTGGAGGCCTTCTTGAAGAAGAGAGGGTTCACCCGATTCGGCCTCTTCGTGCAGGACTACGGGGGGCCGGTGGGCTTTCGGATCCTGTCGCGCAACCCGGACTGGCTGGAGTGGTTGATCATCCAGAACACCAACGCCTATGAAGTGGGCTTCACCGCGGCATGGGAGGGCTTACGCAACGCCTTGTGGAAGAACCGCACACCTGAGACGGAGAAGCCGATCCTGGGCTTCTTGGAGCTGGACACCATCAAGAGCGTGTATCTCCACGGGCACACGAAGCCCGAGCTGATCAGCCCGGACAACTGGAACATGGACTTTCGATTCATGGAGCGACCCAAGGCCCGCCAGGTGCAAATGGATCTCTTCTACGACTACCGCACCAACGTCGCGCTCTATCCCAAGTGGCAAGAGTTCCTGCGCAGCCGTCAGCCCAGGACGATCATCTTCTGGGGTCAGAACGACATCTTCTTCACCCGCGAAGGCGGCGATGCCTACCTGAAGGAGTTGCCGAAGGCCGAGATGCATCGGCTCGATTCGGGTCACTTCGCGGTGGAGGATTGCCTCGACTACATCGTGACGCATGTCCACCGCTTCCACCGTGATGTCGTGGCACCTGGAGGGACGCGCTAAGGCTATGTTCATCCGGAGGGAACTGATATTCAGGGCGTCGGAAGGAATTCGATGGACG
>CAYVHH010000277.1:0-3461 GCA_964450175.1 uncultured bacterium
TCGAGCACCGGCCGCCACTTGTTGTTGCGGCAGCCGGCGATCGGGTTGGTGACCACGGTCTTGTTCTCGACCGGGAAGATCCGCCGCCGGTCGTAGCCATCCTCGGTGAGCGCCGTCAGGACGCCGTCGACCTGCCAGGGCTGGCTCGAGCACGCCGGAAAGTACTTGGTCCACGAGAGGTTGAGCTTGAGGATCAGGTCCTGATCGCGGGGCAGGACCTCGCCGTACTTCACCAGCCGCATCAGCCGCCCGTAGTCCTCCACCACGGTCTCGGGGCGCGTGCGGAGGAGGGCGACTGCGCTGGGCATGCTATCGATAGTTTACTCTACGCGCACGCCGTAAATGATCAGTAGAACCGCGCAGATCCAGCAGATCATGTTGATCAGGAGCGCGCGGTCGCTCAGCAGGAGCTCCGAGGGGTTGCCGCCGAGGCGCCGCTGATACAACAGGTAGAGATATCGGAAGATCCCGTACAGCACGAAGGGCAAGGTCGCCGGCAGCCAGTGCGTGCGGAACTTCGCCACGGTCTCCGGCGACATGGTGTAGAGGGCATAGGCCGTCACCGTCGAGGCGGTCACGACCGCGATCATCTGGTCGAGCAGCGCCGGACTGTACTCGGCGAGGATCGGGCGATGGCGCGCGGCGTCCTGGTCCAGCGCCACGTACTCGTACCGGCGCTTGCCGAGGGCCAGGAAGAGCGCGAGCAGGATCGTGCAGATCAAGAGCCAGCCCGACATCTCGACGTCGATAGCGACCGCGCCCGCGACCGCGCGAAGCACGAATCCGCCGGCGACGACGATCGCGTCGACGATGACGACGTGCTTGAGCCATACCGAGTAGGCGATGAGCAAGATCACGTAGGCGAGCGCCGTGACGAAGAACGCGCGCGACAGCACCGCGGAAAGCCCGAGGCCTCCGACGACGAGCACGACGGCCGCCGCGACGGCCGCGCCGGCGGTGAGCCGGCCGGCGGCGATCGGCCGCATCCGCTTGCGCGGGTCCAGGCGATCGCGCTCGCGGTCGGCGACGTCGTTGACCAGGTAGATCGCGCCCGACAGCCCGCAGAAAATCGCGAACGCCGCGAGCGCGGTCCACGCCGCTCCGGTGAACAGACGCTGCGAGAAGATCAGGCCCGCGAACACGAACAGGTTCTTCACCCACTGGCGCGGGCGCATCGACATCACGATCGCTCCCAGCATCTTCACTTCAGGCGCCGAGGCCCGTGGAGTCGGGGGCGCCGGGGGCGGCGGGCGGGAGGGGCCGAGAGGACCACGCGGCACGCGTGCGCTGCTCCGCGGCGGCTGGGCTCCATCCGGGCGCGCGGCGTCCGCCGCCGCTTGGAGGGAACGGGTCCCTTCGACCCCGCCCGCACCCGGCCGCCGCCCCCGCCCGCCTGCCGCAACGCGCGCCGGCAAGCATCAGTACTCGCCGAGGCACCGGTCGACCATGGCTTTGGCACTCCGCCAATCGTACGACCGGAACATGCGCCGATTTACGACCGGCTGCGACGCGGAGTAGAACATCTCGTACTGGAGCTGGCGCCCGCCGAACTCGGTGCCGACGAAGTCCCAGATGAGCTTCACGAGCTTGATGCGCTCGCGCGCCCCGATGGCCGCCGCCTGGTAGTAGCGCTCGGTGTCGGCGCGAGTCTCCGCGCTGGTGAACGCGGCCTCCGACGACGGCACGGTCTGGAACGCGCCGCCCGCCAGCTCGCGCAACGTACGCATCATGTCCACGATCAGCCGCCGCTGGAGCCCCATGCCGGCGTAGATGTACTGCGGATGCGGCCGCGCGTACCCACGGGTGATCAGCGGGTCACGCTCGGCGGCCTTCACGAGCGCGTCGAACGCCGCGCACAGGGACGCGATCTCGCCGCCGAGCGTGGCCTGGACCCCCGCATCGCCGTCCGCCGTCTGGATCTCGGCGAGGCGCATCGCCAGGCCGGCCATGAACTCGAGCTTCACGCCGAAGCGGACCAGCGCCTGGAAGTTCGCCGTCGTGTGCGAGGGCGAGTCGTGGAACTGTGCGTTGACCAGGTCCACGTTCCGGTAGATGAAGACCTGCTCCCAGGGCACGACGACGTCGTTGAAGACGACGGTGGCGTCCACCTCGTCGAAGCGGGACGAGAGCGGATAGTCGAAGACGCTCGTCGCCTGCGAGGCGAACGGCCGCCGCGGATAGAGGCGCAGCCCCTCGGCGTTCATCGGCATGACGAGCGAGATCGCGTAGTCTTCGTCGCCCGGCACTAGCGGCGTGATGTAGGAGACGAACAGCCAGTCGGCCATCGTCGCGGCGGTGGCGATCGCGTGGGCGCCGCGCACCACGATGCCGGCCGGCGTCTCGCGCACCACACCCGGATGCAGGAACGGCTCCGGGTGGCGATGCGCCGGCCGCGATCGGTCCACCTGCGGCGGCACGATCGCGTAGGTCACGTAGAGATCTTCGTCGCGGGCGCGCGCGTAGAAGCGCTGCACGTTGTCGCCGTAGCGGGCGCCGCCGCCGTCGAAGAGGTGGCGCCAGGCCGAGAAGGCCGTGAGCACGCACGCCACGTGGTCGGGCGTGCGCCCCATAAGCCCGAACGAGGGCTCGGCCCAGAACCGATGCAGGCGCCGCCGCGCGCCGAGATCCTCGGCCGAGCGCGGAACGAGCCACATGTTGCTGTGGCGCGCCCCCGTCGCCGCATCGGCGAACGTCAGAGCCGGGTCCGCCTCGGCCGCCTTCGCGCGATCGTAGGTCTCGGCGATTCGCCGGATGGGCTCGACGAATGCCGCGTGCTTGGTGACGTCGTCCACGCGCTCGCCGTCGAGATACACCGCCCGCCCGTCCCGGAGGCTCGCGACGTATGCGTCACCACTGCGCATAGGCGCGCCAACCTTGCCACAGGCCGCCGGCAATGACAAACGCCGAGGCCGGCGGTCGGGCGCGTGGGGTTGGGCCCCGCCGGCCGGGGGGCGACTATAATTGCCGGCAATGCCCGCCCCCCTGAGGCGCCCTCCCCTCGCGGTCGTGCTCGTCGCGCTCGTGATGCTGGCGCTCGGCGAGACGGCCGGCGCCGCGATGTCGCGGCTCAAGCCCGAGATCCAGCGCTACGCCGCGGCCCGAGTCGCCGCCAACCCCACGGCCCACGGCTTCTCCGGCTCGGCCGAGTACGACGACGAGGTACGCGACCGCGCGATCTTCACCGCCGAAGCCGGCCTGTCGTTCTTCCACCTGCACGGCGAGGGCGTCGGCCTGGTCCTGTTTTTCTCCACGGCGCTGGTCGCGGCCGTGGTGCCCGGGCGCCGCGTGCGAACCGTCCTCTACGGGCTGCTCACGCTCGGCGGGCTCTTCCCCCTCGGCTATCTCGTGTACGGCGCCGCCGTCCTCGAGCTCGGGCGCGACGCCGGAACCGAGCTGGCCGAGCGCTGGCTCCTGGCGCCGCTCGGGATCTCGGCGATCGCCGGGCTCGTCGGCCTGTGGCT
>CAYVHH010000278.1:0-3008 GCA_964450175.1 uncultured bacterium
CGGCTTCAGGCGGAAGTTGACGTTCTCGTAGTAGCGCACGCTGACGTGATCACCAACCTTCACGGTGTCGAAGCGCTTGACGCTCTTCGGCACGTCGAGCATCTCGTACGTGCCATCCTCTATCTTGAGCGTGAACTCGCGGTTGGTCTGATCGTCGGCTTCCACCGTCGCCTTGATCGTCTGCGTCTCTCCCGTGATGGTCTTGCTCGGCTGTGCGACGGCACTTCCCGCCCACGCGCCCATGGTCAGCGCCAGTACACCTGTGACGATTCCTCGCATGACTCCTCCTGGTTCCTGTGTTCCACTACGCAGGGCTGAAGCCCTGCCTCTACGCCGTTCTTCTCACCGGCGGCGTCCGCCGCCGCGCGAGCCGCCCGATCGCATGCTGCTGCCGCCGCTCGGCCGGTAGCTGCCGCCGTAAGTGCTCGTCCGGCCGCTCGACCCGCCCTGGTAGGTCCCGGCATCCCTCGTGCGCGTGTTGCCGTCGGTGCGCGCGGCGCGATCGCGATCGAGCTGGCCGACGGTGCTGTCGCCCGTGCGCGGGGTCGCCGACGTCCCGCTGGTGGACGGCCGATTCGCGGGCTTGTCGACGTTGCCCCACGAGCCGTTGTCGTACTTCTGCCAGCCTTCTCCCGTGTTGCGATACACGTTGCCATCGCGGCCGGCGTACATGTCGCCGCTTCCCGTTCGCGCCACTCCGCCCGAGCCCTGCGGACCGCGGTTCGTGATCGCGCCGCCGCCGTTGCTGCCCTGTGTCACGCGCGTCGTCTGGCCCGTGCGGTTGTTGGTGACGCGCGAGGTTCGCGCCCAGTCGTCGCCGCGCTGCACCGAGGTGCTGCCCCAGCTGCCGTACACGTTCGATCCCTGGCGCGTTTGCGCGTAGGTCCCGGTCCGCGGGTTGTACGCGTCGGCGTACCCTCGCGCGCCGTACGGCCCCCACGCGGCGGCGCCTCGGGAGTACGTCCCGGTGCGCGGGTTGTAGCGCGCGGTGACTCCCGCGCCGCCATACGGACCGTAGGCGACGGCGGATCGGCCGTACGCCCCGGTCCACGGGTTGTAATAGGCGCTGTAGCCGTACGTCGGGTACCGCGGGTAGTAGTACGGGTAGTAGCCGCCCCACCCGTAGTACGGCGGATAGTAGTAGCCCGATCCCCACACCACGCAGCCATACGCCACCATCATTCCCGTGTAACCGGCAACCACGGCGAAGGTGGCCCAGTCGTCGCTGGTGTCTTCCTCGACCACCGTCACGTAGGTCACGTTGTAGGCGGGCGAGCTCGGGGGGATCTCGTAGATCTGCTTGGGGATGCTCGTGGCGACTTCCCACGGACCCTCAGGCGCCTTGGCCATGAACCAGACGCCCTGGAAGCACATGTAATAGAGATCGCCGTACTTGATGATGTCCTTGTCGGTGTTCACCGCGCGCGAGACGGTCGTCTTCTCGATCGGTTCGAACTTGGGATCGCCCTGATAGGAGACGTCGGGCGCCTTGATCGTCTTCCGGTTGATCCGCGCCGTCTGCGGCACCTGCGCGAGCAGGATCGCCTCGGCCGCCTGGGACGTTCCCGGCACGGACGCCAGGACGCGCGAACGCGGGTGTTCGAGCGGGATCTTCCTGAAGTCGTCGGGCAGCGAGGGCGTGGCGAACGTCCACGGTCCCGTGAATGCCGGGGCCGAGAACCACCGGCCGGCGACGAGGTAATAGATCGGGCCCGCCTTGCCCATTCGGAAGACGTCGCTCTCGGTGTTCTGCACCCAGAGCAGCTCCTTGGTGCCGTCCACCAGGAGATAGCTCGGCTCGCCGGTCAGCAGGATCATCTCCGCCGGCTTCTTGCTGACGAAGACCGTCGGGATCTTCTTCTTGTCGTAGTCATCCGGCTTCGACGCGGCCTTCACCTCTTTCCAGTTGTCGTCGTCCGGCAGCTTTTTGAAGCTGTCGGGGAGCTTCTCGGCAGGCGTCCAGGGGCCATCGACGTCCGGTGCCTGCAGCCAGTGCTTGCCGTCGCGCAGGTAGAAGGTCTTCGTCGGATCGTGAAGGAAGAGATCCCAGTTGGTGTTCACGGCGTTCTTCAGATCGTTTTCCTTGATCGGACTCCAGATCGGCTCGCCGTCGATGTTCACGAGGAGGGCCGGCTTCGCGCTGTAGAAGATCGGCGGCGGGTCGGACTTCAGCCCGGGAACCTCCTTGGGCATGATCTGGCTCTTGTCGACGCTCGCGAGGACGCGATCGAGCGCGATGACGCGCTCGTCGGCGGGGATGTTTGCGGAGAGCTCAGTCACCACCTCGGTCGTCTGCTCGCGCTTCAGCGTCGGGAAACTTGCCTCGGTGACCTTGAAGGTCGTGAACTTCACGAGGCGCTCGGGAAGGGCCACGTTCGTGTCGGCCTCGATCTTCACGGTCCCGAGCTCGGGCTTCTGCGCGCCTTTCGCTTCGTAGGAGACCGCCGAGTACGCCGCCATGTGCTTCTGATCGGCCCACGTCGCGACCTGCGGCTGATAGAGCAGAAGCTTGCCGCCGCTCGGCGTCGTATAGGCCTTCGGCCAGCCGCCGTCGATCGCGGGTGGTGAAGCGGTGCCCGGCTGAGCGGCCGTGGCGGCCTTCGTGGGTGCCGGCGCCTTGGCAGGTGTCGGCTTGGCAGGTGTCGTCGTGGGCTTGGCGGCCTGCGCGTTTGCCGACGCTGGGGTGCTGGCGGCCGGCGGTGTCTGCGCGCGAAGCGCGGGCGTCGGCACTAGGAGCCCGACCGACACCACGAGCGCGATGGCCGCCTGGCCACGAGAATACCGACGCATCAATCTTCTCCGATTCATCTGACCATCTCCCTCATCCCTTCGGACCCGCGCATCAGGTCCGAGCCTCGCCGGCCTTCAGGACGCCATCCGGCACCGTGAAGAACATTCGACTTCGCCCGAGACGCTCGCCGAGCGACGAACGCTGGACGACGGCGAGCGCGGCGGGATTCAGCGCCGCAAGGCACAGCTCGCGCCCGTCGCGGGCGAGCGTGGCCTCG
>CAYVHH010000279.1:0-7669 GCA_964450175.1 uncultured bacterium
GGGCGCAGCATGAGCGC
The DNA here is from genome assembly GCA_964450175.1 of uncultured bacterium. Classification (GTDB taxonomy): domain Bacteria; phylum Methylomirabilota; class Methylomirabilia; order Rokubacteriales; family CSP1-6; genus AR31. Next base: position 18 of record CAYVHH010000279.1, read on the forward strand.
GCGCGCCACCGCGAGCATCTGCTGCTCGCCGCCCGAGAGCGTGCCGGCCGCCTGCCGGCGCCGTTCGCGAAGGACGGGAAAGTAGCCGAACACGCGCTCGAAATCTTCCTTGAGGTTGCCGCGCTCGCGGCGGCCCCACGCGCCCAGCTTCAGATTTTCCTCGACGGTGAGATGGACGAAGGTGCCTCGCCCCTCGGGGGCGTGGGCGATGCCGAGCTGGACGACTTGCTCGGTGGCCTTCCGCTCGAGCGCCTCGCCCTCGAAGCGGATCGTACCGGTCGTGCGCACCATGCGCGAGATGGCGCGCAACGTCGTCGTCTTCCCCGCCCCGTTGGCGCCGAGGATCGTGGTGATCCCGCCCTTCGACATGCTGAAGCTGAGGCCGTGCAGCGCCTTCGTGCGCCCGTAGAACGCCTCGAGCCCCTGCACCTCCAGGAGCGCGCTCACGCGGCCTCCCCGAGATAGGCTCGAATGACTTCCGGATTTCGCTGCACCTCGGCCGGAGTGCCCTCGGCGATCTTGCGGCCGAAGTCGAGCACGACCACCTTGTCCGACACCTGCATGACCAGGCTCATATGGTGCTCGACCAGGAGGATCGTCAACCCGCGCTGCGAGCGGATGCGCTGGATGAGGCCGCCAAGCACCCCGACCTCCTCGTGGTTGAGCCCGCCCGCGGGCTCGTCGAGGAGGAGCAGCTTCGGGCGACTGGCCAGTGCCCGGGCAAGCTCGACGCGCTTGAGCGTGGCGAACGGCAGTCCGGCCGCGGAATGGTGTGCGACCGGACCAAGATCCAGGAAGTCCAGGAGCTCCTCGGCCTGGGCCCGGCATCCAGCTTCCTCGCGCGCGACCCAGCCGAGCTTGAGCGCGTTCGAGAGAAAGTCACTGGAGGTGCGGCAGTGGGCGCCGACCATGACGTTCTGCAGGACGCTCTGCGTGGGGAACAAGGCGAGATTCTGGAAGGTGCGGCCGATGCCGAGCCCGGCGATCGCGTGCGCCGGCTGTGTCAGCAGGGGGGCGCCCTCGAAGGCGACCGTCCCGGCCGACGCCGTGTACAGGCGGCTCAAGCAGTTGAACAGCGTGGTCTTGCCCGCACCGTTCGGGCCGATCAACCCCACGATCTGTCGGGGCTCGATATCGAAGGAGACCCCGTCGAGGGCGACGATGCCGCCGAACCGGACCGTGACGTCACGAACGCTGAGGATGGCCACCTGGCTCTCCGCGCGGGAGTTGGTCTTCCGCTCGAGCGCGCCGAGTATATGCGAAGGGTCGCGTTTCGAGAAGCGCAGCGGTCGGGCTACTTCTTGGCCCTCGCCTCCTCGTAGAGCGGCAGCACCTTCTGGGAAAACTCCGTGAGATCCTTGATCCGAGCCTCGTTCGACGGGTGGGTCGACAGAAACGCCGGCGGCGCGCTCCCGCCCCCCAGCTTGGCCATCTTCTGCCAGAGTGCGATCGCGGCCCGGGGATCGTAGCCCGCGCGCGCCGCGAGCTCGACGCCCATGCGGTCGGCTTCGGTCTCGTGAACCCTCGAGTACGGGAGCAGGACTCCGAGCTGAGCACCGGCCCCGGCTCCCTGGGTCACGAGCTGTCCGCTGCCCGGGAGGAAGATGTCGGCCACGATTCCCGTCAGGCTCGCGCCGACGCCCGCCGCCATCTGTTGCGAGGCGCGCTCACGACTGTGCTCGCGCAGCGCGTGGGAGATCTCGTGGCCCAGCACGGCGGCGAGCTCGTCGTCCGTGATCTGGAGCTTCTCGATGAGGGCGGTGTAGACCGCGATCTTGCCGCCGGGCATGCACCAGGCGTTGATCTCCGATGACGTGATGACGTTCACCTCCCACTTCCAGTCCAGAGCGTCCTTGCGAAATACGGCGGTCTGCGGGATGAGGCGCTTGGCGATTCCGCCGACGCGCTCGGCCTGCCGGGGATCACGATTGACATTGCCCTTCGGGCTCTCGGTTTGGATCACCTGCTGATACTGAGCCGCCGCGGCTTTTTCCATCTCGGCCGAGGAGACCACGATGAACTGGCTGCGCTGGACGCCGACCGTTCCCTCCTCGGTTGTCGTCGTGCACGCGGCGAGCGCCATCCCCGCGAGTATCGCGGTGGCACCGCGGCCGATGATGTGTCGAGTCATGGGCGCCTCCTGTCCCCCGGGCCGATAGGAGCTCGGGGCAATTCGTTGGGAGCACTTCGATCATAAAGACTAACGCGAACGGTCAAGGATCCGCCCGCAATTGGAGCGCTGCTCCTTGACGGCTCCGAGCCGGCGGCGCAGTATTGCTGCCTCCGGCAGAAGCCCGCCGCCGCTCATGGCGCGTCTGGTTCCGCGCCGGAAGGAGGACATGATGGATCGCCGAGACATCCTCGCCGAACGCCCACTCGAGAGCGGCCGGGGCTTCATGCCCGGTGTCAGTATCAATCCCTCGCGAGTCCTGTTCACCGCCGGATTGACCGGACGCAATCCCGACGGCAATCTCGTCGCCGGCGGCATGGGGCCGCAGGCGCGCCGCACGTTCGAGCGTTTGCAGGCCATCCTGTCGAAGGCCGACGCGAGGTTCGACAACGTCGTGAAGCAGCTCACCTACGTGACAGATCTCGATGCCTACAACGCGAGCGGCCGCGCGGAGCGAGCCAAGTTCTTCGGCATCCGCCCGACGTCGACCGGCCTGGTCGTGCGCCGGCTGGCCGATCCCAACATGCTCATCGAGGTCGAGCTCGTCGTCGATCTGGGCGGTTCGGCCGGCGGCAGGCCGCTGCTCGAGAAGTACAACGTGGAGAATCACGGCGGTGACTTCTACCAGGGTGTGATCGTCAACGGCGGCCGTCTGCTCTACCTGGCCGGTCAGGTCGCGAACAACCCCGACGGCTCGATCGCGGGCGTGGGCGACTGGCGGCGTCAGGCGGAGAAGGTCTACGAGAACATCGGCCACGTGCTCCGCGCCGCCGGCGCGACGCCCGCAAGCGTCGTCAAAGAGACCACGTGGGTGCAGAGCATCGACTCCTGGCAGCAGCACGGTCGCGCAGTGCGCCGCGGCGTGTACAAGACGGATTTCCCGGCGTCGACCCTCGTCGAGATTCCGGGGCTGGCGAGGCCTGAGTTCCTGGTCGAGATCGAGGTCATCGCGGCTGTCGCATAGCAGTGCGCGCCTATGATCAAAAATCAGGGAGGATCGACCATGCCGTTCAGCACGATCTCGACACCCGAGGCGAAGCCGGTCGCGAACTACAAGATGGCCACCCGGATGGAGGGCGGCCGGCTCCTCTACATCTCCGGCCAGGTCGCGTGGGACGCGGCCGGCAACATCGTCGGCAAGGGCGACATCCGCGCCCAGGCCAAGCAGGTGTTCGAGAATCTTCGCGGCGTCCTACGCGCCGCCGGCGGTGATTTCTCGAATCTCATGAAGATCACGACCTACATCACGAAGATCGAGGACTTCCCCGCCGTCGCGCAGGCGCGCAGCGAGGTCTTCCAGGGCGAGCTGCCGGCAAGCACCCTGATCGTCGTCAAAGGCCTGTTCCACTCGGACTTTCTACTGGAGATCGAAGGTATGGCGGCGATGTAGCCGTCACGGGCACGCGCAGCGCGACCGCGAGCGCGACGCCGACCAGCGCCAGGATCGCCGCGAGCACGCACCCGGCGGCGAAGGAGCCGGTGAGATCCCGCACCCAGCCCGTCGCCGTGGGGCCGACGATGGCCCCGACGAAGCTGATGCTGTTGCTGAAGCCGAACGCGGTGCCGAGCTCGTCCGGGCGCACCATGCGCGCCAGCAGCGTATACACCGCGCCCCAGATCGACCAGCAGAAGAACGCGGCCACGAAGAGCACGACGGCCAGGCCCGGGATCGACCGCTGAACGATGATCATCGCCATGGCCAGCATCGACACCACGAGCCCGCCGAGGCCCGCCACGATGACGGTCTTCGACGCGTAGCCGCGCTCGACGAGCCGGTCGTGCGCCCACCCGCTCACGATCATCCCGAGCGAGGCCGCGACGCCCTGCAGCGCCGCGAGGGTCCCCGCACGGCCGACGTCGGCGACGCCGACCTCGGCGAAGAACAGCGGCGCCCACGTCGCCAGGATGAACTGGTCGCCGATGGCGCAGAGGCTGACGAGCGCGAGGACGCGGAGTGGACCGTTGGAGAAGAGACTGCGGAGACGCTGGCGCACCGGCACTCGCGTCAGGGGCGGCGGGGGTGCCGGCACGTACCGGGCGATCAACACCGCGGCGACGATCGGGCCGAGCCCGAAGAGCATCATCACGGTCCGCCACGGCAGGATCTCCACCAGCAGCCCGCCGACCACGAGCCCAAAGGTGAGCCCGAGGCCCGGCCCCGAGAACGAGACGCCCTGGCCCAGGCCGATGCGATCGGGCGGCGTGACCGTCGCGATGATCGCTCGGTCGTTCGAGAAGAGCGACCCCTGAAAGGCACCCGTCAGCGCCCGCGCCAGGAACAAGGTGGCGAGCGAGCCGGCCAGGCCGGTGAGCCCGGCGGCGAGCGCGCCGCCGAGCAGGCCGAGAATCAGGACGCGGCGCCGGCCGAAGCGATCCCCCAAGAGACCGGCCGGGATCTGCATGAGCACGTAGGCGTAAAAGAACGCGGACGCGAGCAAGCCGGCCTTCGTATACGAGAGCTGCAGCTCGTCGATGATCGAGGGCAGGAGCGCCGAGAACCCGATCCGGATGACGAAGTTGGCCGCCCACGCGAAGATGAGCAGCACCCACACGACCACGTACGAGTGAAGGGGCGACACTTGGGCGTGCGTCTAGACGAACCGGCCGACCACGTCGCTCGCCAGGCGCTCGAGCTGCTCGAGGTCGTCGTTGCATGTCGCCAGGACGATGTCCTGGACGCCGGCGGCCTCGAGATCGCGAATGCGCTCGACGATCTCGCGGGTCGTCCCGAGGAAGTACGACTGCTGAAGATTCTCGAACGTCCGGTGCGTGCCCATCACGCGCTCGAAGACAGGACGCTGCAGCTGCAGCGCCCGCTCGCGGTCGGTCGTATCGACCAGATGGAGGAAGTTCAGGTGGCCGTAGCGGAGTGAGCTCGGATCGCGTCCGACCTTGGCACAGTGCTCGCGGATCGCGCGGACGTCGTCCTTGACCATTTGCTGGCTGCCGGCGGCGCGCGCCAGCCAGCCGTCGGCCGCGGCGATTCGTGAGAGGACCGCTGGCACGATGTACGGCTTGTCGGGTGAAAGCGTGGTCTGGATCTTGGACCCACCGCCGACCCAGAACTCGGGAAAGCGCGGCAGCAACGGCTCGATCGTCACATGCTGAAAGCGGTAGTGGCGGCCGTCGAAGCTCACGTCGCGCTCGGTCAGGAGACGGCGCAGCGCTGCGATGATCTCGTCGGTGCGCCGACCGCGCTCGGTGAGCTTCATGCCGAGCGTCTCGAACTCGTGCTGATCCCAGCCCGGCCCGACACCCAGCACGAAGCGCCCTCCCGACAGGTGCCAGAGCGTCTGGATCTCGCGCGCCAGCGGGACCGGATGATAGTAGGGCGCGATGAGGAGCCCCGTCGCCAGACGGATCCGCGTCGTGACGCTCGCCGCGTGCGCGAGGCACAGCAGCGGCGACATCCAGACCGTGCCGTACAGGCCGGGCGCCTCCAGGAAGTGCTCGGCCACCCAGAGCGCGTCGAAGCCGAGCGCCTCGGCCTTGCGCGCGAATTCCTTTACGCGCGCCGCCTGGTCGAAGCGCAGGTCCCGCCAGGCGAACGTCGGAAGGTAAACGCCGAATCTCATCGCGCCGCGATCACGCGTGAGCGCGGCCTTACTGCGTCCTCCCCCGCATCGACGCCGGCTGGCCGGGCAGCTTCAGCTTCTTGCCGGTGTCGGTGATCTTCGTTCCGTCGACCTTCAGGATCGACACGTCGCGGTCCGTGAAGTTGCCGACGTAGAGATATTTGCCGTCGGGACTGAACACCAGGCCTTCCGGCAGGCCGCCGACCTCGACCTCGCCCACTTTCGTCACCTTCTTGCCGTCGATCTTGAGCACGGCCAAGGTCCCGTTTCGCTTGGTGTTGAACCACATGGTCTTGGGCACGCTGGCGCCACCCAGCAGCACGGCCACCGCCACGTCGCCCTTCGGGCTGATCGCGAAGCCCTCCGGCGCGTCGCCGACGACGACGCGATCGACCACGCGCGGTGGCGTCTGCTCGAGATCGATGATGCTGACGGTGTCGACGTGGCCGTCGGGGGAGCCGGAGTTTCCGTTGTCGGCGCTGATGCCGATCTTGCCGTCCGGCGTGACGCCGATGTTGTAGGGCCAGAGGCCCACGGGCATGTCGTGCTTGGTGTTCGTGACCTTTTGCCCCTCGATCGTGAGCAGCGCGATCTTGTGGGCCGCGAACTTCGTCACGAGCGCGCGCGTGCCGTCCGGCGTGAACGCCACCGACGCGACCTCGTCGCCCATCGCCACCGTGTCGACCAGCTTGACGTCGTTGCCGCTGATCGACAGGACGCTGATCGACTTGTCCGCGCGGTTCGCCACGAGCGCGAGGTTCCCGGCACGGTTGATCGCCAGCCCCGACGGCTGCTTGCCGACCTCGACCGTGCCGAGCTGGCTGGGTGGGCTGGTTTTCAGATTCAAGACGTAGAGCTTGGTATCGGGTTGCGGTTTCCAGCTCGCACCGTCCGCGATCCAGTCCACGGAGTTGGCGACGATGGCCAGGCGCTCGTCGGGCGTGATCGCGAGATTGACTGGCGGACCGACGATCGAGTTCATCAGCGGGACGCTGATCAGGATCTTCGGGGCCTCGCGATCCGTGATGTCCACGACGGAGATCGTGTCCTTGCCGGGGGCGGCGACGGACCGATTACCGTCGGCGTCGAAGACGATCTTCTCGTCGTTGCCGATGATCATCAGGTCAGCGGTGGCCGGGCTCGGCCATGCGGCCAGGGTGAGGGCCAGGACGAGCAGCACACGCACGAACGCGGCGGCATGGCGATCGCGGGACATCATCGGTGGCTCCTCCTTGAGCGGGTCCGGGTGGAACGTATCGCGGGCACGCTTCCGCGGCCGGAGCGATGGTGGCACAAACGGTTCGGCGTTGCCAGACCACCTTTGGTGGCCGCGCATCGCCGCCTTGCAGCCGCCTGGAGATCGCCCGTACACTCTGCTGCACTACGCGCGCAACGCCGAGCAATGACCGCGACCCGCCGAGTCGGTTGGCGGAGATGCGGGAGGCCAGTGATGCGATGGCAGATGGGCAGGCGCAGTGACAACATCGAAGACCAGCGCGGCATGTCGGTCGGCCGTGGAGCCGTCGTCGGGGGCGGCCTCGGGACCGTCGTGCTCGTCCTCCTGGCGCTCTGGTTCGGTGTGGACCCGAGCGTGGTGCTCCAGGGCGTGGATCCGGGCGACTCGCGATCCGCGCCGAGCGTCCCTCAACAGCGCGCACCCGCCGGTGATGAGCCGCTGCGGGATTTCGTCTCGGTGATCCTCGCCGACACCGAAGACACGTGGGGCGAGCTCTTCCGGCAGATGGGCCGGCAATATCAGCGGCCGCACCTCGTGCTGTTCAGCGGCGCGGTGCAGTCGGCCTGCGGCTTCGCCGAGGCGGCGGTCGGCCCCTTCTACTGTCCAGGCGACCGAAAGCTCTACATCGACCTGTCCTTCTACCGTGACCTGCGCGACAAGATCGGCGCGC
>CAYVHH010000280.1:0-5042 GCA_964450175.1 uncultured bacterium
AGCAGGCCCTCGACCTTCTCCAGGCCGATCTCCCCGCCGCCGACGACCAGGCAGCGCCGGCCTCGGAGGTCGAGGAACGCCGGGAAATAGTCAGGCATCGCTAGACCGACACGTGGCTCAAGACACGTCGCACGGTCAGCGGGACTGACGCGGCCGACACGGTGGGCCCGGTGATGAGCACTGCCGGCGACTTCACGTCGGCCGCGCGCGCCTCCGCGGCGATCTCGCCGAGCCGCGCGGCAACGACGCGCTCACCGGCGACACCCGCGTGCTCGACCAGGATCGCCGGCTCGCGCGGATCGCGGCCGAGCGAGGTGAGCGACGCGGTGATCGAGTCGAGCGCGCCGACCGACATGTAGAAGACGAGGGTGCCTTCGGTCCGCGCCAGCACGTCCCAGTCGAGCGCGGAGGGACAGTGACCGCTCTGGTCGGTGCCCGTCGCGAAGACCACGGTCGACGCGCTGCCGCGCTCGGTGAGCGAGATGCCGAGCCGGGCGGCGGCCGCCGTCGCCGCGGTCACCCCGGGGATGACCTCGAAGGCGATTCCGGCCGACCGGACCGCCTCGATCTCCTCGCCGAGGCGCCCGAAGACCGCGGGATCGCCGCCCTTGAGCCGTACGACACGCTCGCGGCGCCGGGCCCAGTCGACCAGTAGCCAGTTGATGTGGCCCTGGCCCATGCAGTGGCGGCCCGGCGCCTTGCCGACGTCGATCACGGTCGTGCTCGAGCCGACCTCGTCGAGGAGCGACGCGGGGATCAGGCGGTCGTGCAGCACGACGTCGGCCGCGCGGAGACGGCGCAACCCTTTGAGGGTGATGAGCTCGGGATCACCGGGACCGGCGCCGACGAAAGACACGATGCTGCGGCTCATGCGCCCTCCTGCTTCCGCTCACGCCGCGGAAAGAAGCGGAGCAATCGATCCAGCACCACCGGGAGCTCGGAGCACGGCACGTCCTCGAGAATCTTCTCGGCGGCCCGCGGATCCGACCCGCCCCGGCCGCCGACGAACACGTGGACGCCGTCGACGATCTTGCCGTCGACCTTGACCTTGCACCCCTGCAGGCCCACGTCCGCGGTGTGATGATTGCCGCAGGACGCGGGGCAGCCCGACCAGCGCACGGTCAAGGGCCGCGTCTTCTCGAGCCGCCGCTCGAACTCGCGCGCCAGCGCCATCGCTTGCGTCTTCGTGTCGATGAGCGCGAGGTTGCAGAAGTCGGTCCCGGTGCACGAGACGAGACCGCGCTGGATCTCGGAGGGGTTGTACGGCAGCTCGCGGAGCAACGGCTCCTGGGTGAGATCGCCGACGCGCGCGTCGGGAACGTGCGGGATGATGACGTTCTGCGTCGGCGTGAAGCGCAGCTCGCCTCGACCGTAGCGATCGGCCAGGCGCGCCAGCTCGAGGAGCTGATCGCCGGTGACGCGGCCGACCGGCGTCTTGAGCCCGATGTAGTTCAGCCCCGGCGTTCGCTGGCGGAAGATGCCGACGTGGTCGGTGACCGCGGAGCCGCGCGCGTCGCGTCCGGCGGGCGGCAAGGCGCGCCCGAGATAGCCTTCGAGCTCGCGGCGAAACCGGGCAGCGCCCCACTCGTCGACGAGAAACGCCAGGCGGGCCCGGCTCCGCGCCTCGCGCGAGCCGTGATCGCGAAAGACCCGCGCGATCGCCGCGCAGGCCTCCGGCGCTTCGTCGGGCGTGACGAACGCGTCGAGCGCGGTCGCGAACCGAGGCCCGCCCGATCCCTGCTTGCCCCCGACGGCGACGTTGAGGCCGGCCACCTCGACGTCGTCCCGCGTCGCCAGCGCGGGGGTCATCGAGATGTCCTGGGTCTCGCCGCCCGTGCAGTGATCGGGGCAGCCGGTGATCGCCACGTTGAACTTGCGCGGGAGGTTCGTGAACTCCTTGTTACCGAGGAAGATCCGCTGGAAGCCGACCGCGATCGGCGCGGTGTCGAAGAGCTCGCGCGGCGTGAGGCCCGTCGCCGGACACCCGACGATGCCGCGAATATTGTCCATCCCGGTTTGCAGGCTCGAGAGTCCCGCCGCCTCGAGCCGTCCGATGACGTCCGGCACGCCCTCGATCGTCAGCCAGCGCAGCTGCACCTGCTGCCGCGTCGTGACGTCCGCGATGTTGCGGCCGGTCGCCCTGGTGATCTCGCCCAGCAGGCGCGCCTGCGACGTGGTGACGATGCCGTTGGGCATCCGGATGCGCATCATGAAGTGGCCCGGGGTAGGCTTGCGCTGGAATACCCCGACCCACTTCAGCCGCTCTTTGTCGTCGTCGGCGATCGTTCGCCACCCCTCGCGCGCGAAACGGATCAGGTCCTCGGTGACGTCGAGACCGTCACGCTCGGCTTTCAGCGCTTCGATCTTGTTCATGGCGTCCCCGCCTCCTCGCCCGCGACGGCCCCGGCGACTCGACGCAGGCGCACCGCGCACGCCTTCAGCTCCGGCTGTCGCGAGAGCGGATCGCGACCGCCGAGCGTCAGGTTGTTGGCGCTCTTGTAGAAGCCGGCCTGGCGGCCCCAGTGGAACGGCAGGAAGCACGTGCCCTCACGGATGGCGGCGCTCACGCGGCACTGCGCCACGGCCTTGCCGCGGCGGGACGTGATCTCGACGAAGTCGCCGTCCTGCACGCCCGCGCGTCGCGCGTCGCCGAGATTCACCTCGAGGATCGGCTCCGGGGTGCGCCCGGCAAGAGCCGGCGCGTTCGCGGTGCGCGTGCGGGTGTGCCAGTGGTCACGTACGCGACCGGTCGTCAGGACGAGCGGGAAGCGCCCGTCGGTCGGCTCGAGCGCCTCGGCGTGCTCGACGGGCACGAAGTGCGCGCGCCCGTCCGCGGTCGGAAAGCGCCCGCCGGCATAGAGCCGCGCGGTCCCCGGATGGTCGCCTGTCGGAATCGGCCACTGCAGTGGGCCTTCCTGTCGCAAGCGGCCATGGCTGGCGCCCGCGTAGTCGCATACGCGGCCCCCCGTCAGCGCTGCGAACTCGTCGAAGATCTCGCTCGCGCTCGCGTAGGAGAAGGCTTCCTTCCAGCCCATCTCGTGGGCGAATCGCATCAGGATCTCCGTGTCCGGCAGGGCCTCGCCGGGCGGGTCGACCAGCTTCGGCAGATACGTGAGCCGGCGCTCGCCGCTGGTCATCACGCCGTCCTTCTCCGGCCACTGCGCCGCCGGCAGGACGAGGTCGGCGAAGCGCGTCGTCTCCGTCGGATGGTAGGCGTCCTGCACGATCACCAGATCGGCCTGGCGCAGAGCTTTCTCGACGAGATCCAGATCGGGCATCGATGCCGCGGGATTCGTGCACATGATCCACACCGCGCGGACTTCGCCGCTCGCGAGCCCTTCGAAGATCTCGAGCGCCGCCAGTCCAGGAGTCGACGAGAGCCGCCCGACCGGAAGTCCCCAGTGTCGCTCGACTGTCGCACGCGCTCCGGCGTCGGCTACCAGCCGATAGCCCGGCAGCAGATGCGCGAGACCGCCGGTCTCGCGGCCGCCCATCGCGTTGGGCTGGCCGGTCAGGGAGAAGGGTCCCGAGCCCGGCCGACCGATCTGACCCGTCGCCAGGTGCAGGTTGATGATCGCCGCGTTCTTGTCGGTACCGACGTGGCTCTGGTTGATCCCCATCGACCATAGCGACAGCGCCGCCCGGGCTCGCCCGAACCGGAGCGCCGCTGCGACGATCGCCGCCGCCGAGAGTCCGGTCAGCGCCGCACCGCGCTCGGGCGGGTAGCGCTCGATCACCGCGCGCACGGACTCCCAGCCCGTCGCGTGCTCGGCGATGAAGCCGTCGTCCACGAGACCCTCGCGCCAGAGCACGTGGAGCATCGTGTTCAGCAGCGCGATGTCGGAGCCGGGTCGAAGCGACAGGTGGAGATCGGCGAGATCGGCCGTTTCGGTCCAGCGCGGATCGACGACGATGACGCCGACGTCGTCAGGCGCCTCGCGCTTCCGCCGGCGGATGCGCTTGAAGGTGACGGGATGGCAGTCGGCCGTGTTGGTTCCGATCAGCAGGAAGCAGTCGGCCCGATCGATGTCCTCGTACGTCGCCGGCGGGCCGTCGGAGCCGAGCGATCGCGCATAGCCGGCGGCCGCCGAGGCCATGCACAGTCGCGAGTTCGTGTCGAAGTTGTTGGTGCCGAGGAATCCCCGGGCGAGCTTGGAGGCGAGATAGTACTCCTCAGTCAGAAGCTGTCCCGAAGCGTAGAAGGCCACCGCGTCCGGGCCATGGGTCGCGACGATCTCGCGCACGCGATCGGCCGCGAACCGGATCGCGAGCTCCCACGGGACTCGCTCGAGCCGAGCGTCGCGCCGTGCGCGCATCCGTGGATAGAGCAGTCGATCAGGCGTGCGCAGCACGGGCGGCAGATGCACGGCCTTGGCGCACACGTCGCCGAGACTCGACGGATGCGCGGGATCGCCCTTGACCTTCGTCACCCTCCCGTCGCGAACCTGCACGAGCAGGCCGCAGCCCACACCACAGTACGGACAGCCGGTCGACCGGTAGTCGCGGTCGTCGGATGCGGCTGTATCATGCGCCGGCATGCGCCTGCTCCTCGAGGTGGCCTATTGGCGCGTCGGCCAGCCCCAGCGTGATCACACCTGTGCCTCGGCGAGGCTCGGCAGCCGCTGGGCGAGGAATCTCTTGCGCATGTAAAACCACCACGTGAGGGCAAGGCAGGTCACGTAAAACGCCAGGAACAGCGCGAGCGCGAGATGGGGCCCGCCGGTTGCCTTGATCGACGCGCCAAAGGTGCGCGGGATCAAGTATCCGCCACACGCCCCGATCGCTGACGTGAAGCCCAGGACGGCGGCGCTCTCGATACGTGCCGCCTTCAACACCTGCTCTTCAGGGACTCCTCGGGTTCCTTCGAGCGAGCGCAGCTTCTCGCTGCGGAAGATCGCCGGAATCATGCGAAAGGTCGAGCCATTTCCGACCCCCGTCGCGACGAAGAGCAGCAAGAACCAGGTGATCAAGAACACGGCGGCGGCAAGCAGCGAAACGTTCATCAGGGCGATTGGCATGTCCGCTTGGGTCATTAGCGGACA
>CAYVHH010000281.1:0-10142 GCA_964450175.1 uncultured bacterium
GACGATCGCGCCGCGCGCGAACGCGTACGACCGATCGCCGGCGCTGCGTGTGTGAATCCGCTCACCGAGCACCAGGGTTCCCCCGTTCGTGACGCAGAGCAGATAGTCGATCTCCTCCGGCGGAGAGGCGCGCATCACGCGCACCGGCGCCGTGCGCCGCTCGGTCGTCGCGCCGATGCGCGAGGAGATCTGCTCGAGCGTCGAATACGCGACGGGAGCCTCGCGCATGGCGAAGAGCTCGTTGCCCTGGCTCTGGACGCGGATCAGCGATTGATCCAGGGCCGCCGGCGTCGACTGAGGCTCCACGCGCGCGGCCACGATCAGGAGCGAGGCGGCGGTGACGAGGGTCACGACGGCCTGGAGTGCCGACCGGCGGCTCATCCGGGCGCCGCCCGACCCTGGAGGGCGATCCAGTCGCTCCGGCCGGCGATCCAGCCGCGCACCACCGTGGCGATGGGCAGGCGGTCGCGCGCGGCGATCGCGCGCGCGGCGAGCTCGTCGAGTCGCGTCAGCCGCGCGCGCGCCGCGTTGAGCTCCGCCAGGAATGCCTCGAACGCACCGAGCAAGGCGCCGCCCTCTACCTCGGCGTGGAGCGTGAACACGTTGACGCCCGGTCGCACGGTCTGCGCGAGCGCCCGCGGGATGTTCGAGCCGCGGCCGATGACCTCGTCCATCGTGGGCATCGTGGTGGGAACCTGGATGGTCTCGAGTGCGCCGTCGCCGACGCGCGGCCGGAAGGGCGTGTCGCCCCGCGTGTCGCTCGCGTAGCGAAATCCGCGGCCGTCCTGGATCGTGAGCGCCAGCGGCGAGGTCCGCCAGCCCGGCGCCGCGCTCGCGGAGGGCGCGACACCGACGGCGGTCAAGAACGACCGCGCGGCCAGATCCAGATCGGCGCGGATCGCGACCGTGTCCAGTCGATGGATGCGATCCTGCCAGCCCACGTGGTCCCAGCCGTGCGGCGCCACCTCGTGTCCCTCATCGGCGATCTGACGGAGCATCGCCGGTGCGCCGGCGCCGACCAGCCGGGCGGACACGAGCGTGCCGGAGAGCAAGGTGCGGAGCCCGTAGAGCTTGAACGGGTTCGTGCGCCACATCTTGGCGAGAAAGCTCGGGCGCAGCACGCGGCGGATCGCCCGCCCGGAGTGGTCAGGGCCCATGGTCACGAAGAAGGACGCGCTGACTCCGAGGCGCCGGAAGAGCCCGAGCAACCGTGGGACGCCTTCGTCCAGACCGCGACGCGTGTCGACGTCCACGCGCAGACCGACGACGGCGCGCTCGGCCGTCATCAGAGACGCGTCCCCGGGCGCACGGCCCGGCGCGCCGCCCAGTGGTCGGCAGGCTCGGCGACGCCGCCGGCGCTTTGCACGCGCGTGATCAGGAGCACGCCCTGCCCCGTCGCGACGGCGATGCCCAGCGACGGGACGATCTCGACGACCGTCCCGGGCGGGGCGCCCGCCGTCGAATCCGCACCGATCGCGGCGGCCCACAGGTGGACGCGAGCCGGACCGTCGCCGACGAACGCGCCGGGGTACGGCTCGGCGACCGCGCGGATCATGTTGAAGATCCTGGCGGCCGGCCACGTCCATTCGATGCGGCCGTCCTCGGGACGGCGCCGCGGCATGGTCGTCGCCCGCCCTGGATCCTGGGGGATCCGTGGGGCCATGCGGGCGAGCACCGCCGGATAGGACTCGAGCAAGAGCTCGACCCCGATCTTCGTCATGCGCTCGTACAGGCTCAAGGCGGTGTCGTCCGGCTCGATGTCGATCGGCCGCTGGGCCACGATGTCACCCGCGTCGGCGGTGGCGGTCATGTGATGAAGCGTGACGCCCGTGCCCGACTCGCCGTGCACGATCACCCAGTTGAGCGGCGCACGCCCGCGGTACGCCGGCAGGAGCGAGCCGTGCAGATTCAACGCCGCGATTCGCGGCAGCGCCAGCAGCTCGGGCCCCAGGAGCCGGCGGTACCACACGGAGACAATGAGGTCGGGCGCGAGCTCGCGCAGCGTCTCGACGATCTCGGGGCGATTCGGCGAGGGCGGCGTGAGACAGGCGATCCGATGGATACGCGCGACGTCGGCGACCGACTCGAACCAGCTTCCCTCACCGGGATCGTCGGGGTGGGTCACCACCGCCGCGACGTGCTCGCCGCGAGCCACGAGGGCCTCGAGAGCGCGCGCCCCGATCGTGTGATAGGCGAAGAGGACCCACCGCGCTCCCGTCACTCGAGCACCTCGGCGATCACGTAGCGCTGCCCGTGCCGCGCCTGCTGATAGTCCCGGCTCGCACGCTCGCCGATCGGCCGCAGGGCCAGCACCTGGACCGAGAGGTCGAACGCCAGGCCCAGGAGCCGCAGCGGCCCGTACCGGGACCGCCCGTGCTCGCGGGCGCGGTGGTCGACGGGAATCTCGGTCATCGAGGACGCGAAGACGGCGGCGAGCACCGGAATGTAGCGCGGCGTACCCCGGAACGCGAGGATCCGGTCGATGACCGACCGGCGGTACGCGCGCAGCATACATCCGTAGTCGCGAAGCCGGACGCCGATGGCGGCCGACGTCGCGTGGTTGACGAGCCAGGACGCGGCCCGCCGGCCCCAGGGATCGCGCCGGCTCACGCGCCGCCCGCCGACGACGTCCGCGCCAGTTTCGAGCGCCGCCAGCAGCCGCGGAATCTCCTCGGGCGGATTCTGCAGATCGGCATCGAGGGTCACGACGATCTCGCCGCGGGCTCGCTCCATGCCGGCGAACAGCGCGGCGTGCTGCCCGTAGTTACGAGTGAACCGGATCATCCGCACGGCCGCGTCGCGGGCGCGGAGCGCGCGCAGGACGTCCGCCGATGCGTCCCGGCTGCCGTCGTCCACGAAGATGATCTCGTACGGGCGGCCGATCTTCTCGAGCGTGCGGGCGAGTCGCTGATGGAGGGCGACGAGGCTCTGCGCCTCGTTGAACACGGGGATCACGATCGACAGCGCCGGCCGTGCGCCGTCGCTCATCGCACGGTCTCCCGGACCAGCAGGCAGTCGTTGTGGCCGCCGAAGCCGAACGAGTTCGAGATGGCGGCGCGGATCCGCGCCGCCACGGCGGTGTTGGGCACGTAGTTGAGGTCGCATTCGGGGTCCGGCACGCGGTAGTTGATCGTCGGCGGGGCGATCTGATCACGCACCGCCAGCACCGTGGTCGCGAGCTCGATCGCGCCCGCGGCCGAGATCGTGTGGCCGATCATGGATTTGGTCGAGCTCACCAGGAGCCGCGCGGCCTCCCCGCCGAACACGGTCTTGATGGCGGCGGTCTCGACCCGGTCGTTCATCAGCGTCGAGGTTCCGTGCGCGTTGACGTAGTCGACGTCCGCCGGGCCAAGCTCCGCGTCGCTGAGCGCGCGGCGCATCGCGCCGATGGCGCCCCGCCCGTCCGGCGCCTCGTCGGTGACGCGGTAGGCATCGCAGGTGGTCCCGTAGCCGGCGATCTCCGCGAGCGCCCGAGCCCCGCGACGGCGCGCATGGTCGGCCGCCTCGAGGACGAGAAAGCCGGCGCCCTCGCCGAGGACGAAGCCGTCGCGCCGCGCGTCGAAGGGCCGGCTGGCGGTCTCCGGCGTTCCGTTCTGGCGCGACATCACGCCGAGCAGACAGAAGAGCTGCACCTCGATGGGCGCCACGATGCACTCGGCGCCTCCGGCCAGCGCCACGTCGATCGTCCCGCGGCGAATCGCGCGGTACGCCTCGCCGATCGCCTGCGCCGACGACGTGCACGCGGTCTGGATGGTCGCCGTCGGTCCCTCGATGGCGAAGTGCCCGGCCAGCCGCGCGGCCAGATATTGCGGCCACGTCCGGTAGGCCGCTCGGGTCGCCGCCCGGCGCGCGAACTCACCCACGAATCCGGCGCGGGTCACGCGACCGTCGGCGTCGCGGCTCGCGTACGCGATGGCGCCGAGATCGCGCAGGTCCTGGCGTTCACCGCTGGTGCCGACGAAGACGCCGGCGCGCCGCGACGCGAGCGCCGCGCGGGCGCCGGCCGCCCCGACGGCGCCCCGGGCCGCGCGCACGCCGACCACGACGCCGCGGGGCTCCTCAGCATCGAGCGAGGCCTCGGCTCGAGGCTCGTCGAGCAAGGCGCGATCGTCGAGCGACGCGGCGATCTGCGTCGGCAGCCCCGCGGGGTCGAAATGGGAGATGCGCTTGACGCCCGACGCGCCGGCGAGCGCGGCCTTCCAGAAGGCGTCCGCCTCGGCGCCGATCGGCGTCACCAGGTCGAGCCCGGTCACGACGACCCGCCGGCGCGCGCCTCCGTCAGGCGAGGAGCGAGTATCCACCGTCCACCGTCAGGACCTGCCCCTGGATCGCCTGCGCCGCCGGGCTCGCGAGGAAGTACACGACGCCGGCGACTTCGTCCGCCGTCACGAGGGTCCCACCCGGCGTGCGCGCGCGGATCGCCGCCAGCGCCGCCGTGCCGTCGGGCATGGCCTGCCACACGTCCGTCTCGACGGCCCCGGCCGAGACCGTGTTCATGGTGATGCCCCTGGCGCCGAGCTCGACCGCGAGATAGCGCGTGAGCCCCTCGAGCGCGGCCTTGGACACGCCGATCGACGCATAGCCCGGAATGACGCGCCGGCTGCCCAGGCTCGAGAGCGCGATGATCCGGCCGCCCGAGGCCATGATCCGCGAGGCTTCCTGGGCCAGGATCAGCAGCGCGCGCGCGTTGGTCGCCATGACCCAGTCCCACTGCCGGGGCGAGAGCTCGAGTCCGTCCCGCAGCACGCCGGATGCGGCGTTGCTCACCACCACGTCGAGATGACCGGCGCGGTTCTTGATTTCGGCCACCAGCCGCTTGATCTCTCCCGGCTCCTTGAGGTCGGCCTGCAGCAGGTACGGCACGCCGCCGCGCAGCTCCACGTCGTGCGCCGTCTTTTCCGCGGCCTCGCGATTCACGAAGAAGTTCACGAAGACCCGAGCGCCGGCCTCGGCGAAGCGCAGCGCGATCGCGCGCCCGATGCCGCGGCCGCCGCCGGTCACCAGCACGCTGCGCGGCGTCGCGTCACTCATCGTCGCCTCGCGCCGCCGTGCCGGCAGGCGTCGGCATGAGCGCGCGCGCCAGCGCGCCGAGCCGCGCGGCATGTCGCTCCGCGTCGGTCCCGGGCGCCGCCGGCTCGAGCTCGTACTCGAGCGTCGCCGCCGCGACCCGGTGCGACTCGACCATCGCCGTCGCGTCGAGCACCCAGCCGTTGTCGCCGCCGCGCCGATCGCACCGGATCGCCAGCCGATCGCCGGGACGCACCGGATGCCGGAAGGCGACGCGTGAAAGCCGCCGCAGCCGCCCGACCTCGGAGAAATCGCGGCTCAGCCCGATCAGGAGCTGGCAGGCCTGCGCGAACGCCTCGACGACCAGCGCGCCCGGCAGGACCGGATAGCCGGGAAAGTGGTCGGCGAACACGTCGTCGAGCCCGCTCACGTGCTTCGAGGTCTCGATCCGGTGTGGGACGTCGAGTTTCACGATACGGTCCACGAACACGAAGCGCATCGCGGGAAACGGCGCGTGGCGCCGTCGTCTCCTCAGGCTCCGGCCGCGAGCCGCCCGGCGGTCGCGAGCTGGCCGACGATGTATTCGGTGACGGCATGCACGGTCAGCCGGCTCATGACGACCTCGACCGCGTCCGGCGAGTGCAGGTTCTTCTCGAGATAGTCGACGAGCTGGCCGACCGCGAGGCCCGACAGGTCGAGCGGGGTGAGTGCCAGATCGTCGAGCATGCGGGTGACGAGCACGGTGACGACCTCGCGCGCATCGCCGGAGACTCGGGCGATGCCGTGCTTGGCGGCCATGTGCTCGAGCACCGCGGCGACCGTGGCCGGCGACACCATGCGCAGCTCCTCCGCCGCCACCGCGACGCGATACCGCGCCTCGAGCACGCGGGCCAGCACGCTCAGGTCGCGCCACTCGATGCGGCGCTCCTGGATCAGCCGCATCGGCAGGTCGACGCCGAACGTCTGCTGACACTTGAAGCTCAGATCGAGAAAGTCGATCGACTCGGCGCCGAGATCCGCGATCAGCGCCGCCTCCGTCGTCACGTTCCCCTCGTCGACGCCGAGGGATTCCACGATGAGCTTGCCCACGCTCACGCGAACCTCGGGTCGCGTCCAGATCTTCCGGGTGTCGGGCTCCATGTGCTTCCCGGCCTCCTCAGCCGATTCCGCCGTCGACGGCGATGACTTGGCCCGTGATGTAGCTCGCCTCCTCCGAGGCGAGGAACACGGCCAGCGCCGCCACCTCTTCGGGGCGGCCCACGCGCCGCATCGGGATCCACTCCCGAATCTTCGGCGCGGCCATCCCGATGAAGGGACGGCTCATGTCGGTCTCGATCAGTCCCGGCGCGATCGCGTTCACCGTGACGCCTCGCGAGCCGAGCTCCCTCGCCAGGGCCGCCGTGAAGGCGTTGACGCCACCCTTCGACGCCGCGTAGCCGACCTGGCCGCGGCCGGCCCGCAACGCCAGCACCGAGCTCACGTTGATGATGCGACCCCAGCCCCGGCGGAGCATGTGCCGGGCGCCCAGACGCGCGCACCGCACGACGGCGTCCAGGTTGGTCTCGAGCACGGACGCCCATTCGTCGTCCGTCGATTCGACGAACAATCCCTCGCGGCTGATTCCCGCGTTGTTCACCAGGACGTCGAGCCGGCCCGCGCGCTCCACCACCGCATCGACCAGCGCCTCGGTCTGGGCCCGGTCGCTCACGTCGGCCTGGTACACGAAGCCGTGTCCGCCGGCCGCCTCGATCGCGCCCAAGGTTTCCTTGGCGCGCTCGTGCTGCTGGCGGTAGTTGACGCACACCGTCGCGCCCGCCCGCGCCAGCGCGATGGCGATGGCGCGTCCGATGCCGCGCGAGGCGCCGGTGACGAGCGCGGCACGGCCGGTCAACGCGATCTGCATGCTGCGCTAGCTCCGCATCATGAGCGCCGAGCACTCGCCGAAGAGTCCGAGCGTGAGCATCAAGGCGGAGCGGAGCACCGGAGTCCTCGAAGGCGGATCGTCGGACGCGACGGGCGGCACGGTCGCGCGGCGAAGCGCCGCGGCGCACGCGAGGAGCTCGACCGGGCTCGCGGCCGCGCCGAGGTCGGCGTGCGCCGCCTTCAGCCTGAGCCGAGGCGCCGACGGCGCCACCGCGCCGAGCGTGCGCGCGAGCGCCGCGTCCTCGGCCTGGTCGTGGGCCGGGATGCCGTCGCCGTGCAGGCTCACCAGATCGGGCGCCGTCTTCGCTTCTTCGAGCACGGTGTCGATCACCCGGGTCAGTCGCTCCGTCAGCGGCCGCGGATCGTCACCGCCGCCGAGCCGTCCGTCCCCTGCCGCCGAGGCGAAGCCGACCAGCTCGCCATGAATGCGCGCACCCCGCACGATCGCGTGCTCGGCCTCCTCGAGCACGAGCAGGCCGCTGCCCTCGCCCGGGACGAGGCCCGGCCGCCCGTCGTCGCCGGCGATCACGCCCCCGCCCCAGTGAGTCGCGAAGAACAGCTCCTCGAGCTGGTCGTCGGCGCCGCCGCAGAGGGCGACGTCGAGATCGCCTTCTTCGATGAGCCGCACGGCGTCACCCACGGCGCGCGCGCCGCCGACGTGTCCCTCGGTGAGAGCACGGCAGAACCCCTGCGCGTCGTGCGCGATGGCCAGGTGACCGGCGATCAGGTTCGGCAAGGTCTTCAACGAGAAGTCGAGCGGGTTGATCGAGCGCATGCAGAAGGCGCTCGCGCGGGCCACGTCGAGCGTGCCCGGCATGACCGCCGACTCCGACGCCGCGAGGTACTCGAGCATCGAGCCGAGATCCCAGGCGAGCGTGCTCACCCCGAGCAGCACGCCGAAGCGCCGTGGGTCGCCGGTGCCCGCGCCCAGCCCGGCGTCGTCCATCGCGAGCGCGCCGCCGAGCATGGCCAGGAGCGTCGCGCGGTTCCAGAGCTTCTGCTGCTTGCGCGGCAGGCGCGCGAGATGAGGCTGGATGGCGTCCGGCGCCACCTCGGCCCCGCGCGAGGCCGGCAGCCCGAGCGCGGCGAGCCGATCCCGGCGGCCGATCGCTGAGCGCCCCGCACAGAGCGCCTCCCAGTGCGGCTCGATCCCGACGCCGAGCGGCGAGACCACGCCGCGCCCGGTCAGCACGACCGAGCGACCACTCACGCGCGGGCACCCCGCGCGGGATCGCCGGCCGGCGCCTCGACACACACGAACATGAGCGTCGCCCGCGCGATCGGCGCGTTCTCGACGTACACCTCGCTCTGCGTCTCGGCGACGCTCGTGCCGTCGGCCACCGACGTGAGCCCGCGGAGCGTCGCCACCGAGCGCAGCCGGTCGCCCGCGGCGGCGACGCCCTCCAGACGGCATTCGGGCACCTTGAGGAGCAGTGGCAATCGGCTCCGGCCGAGGTGACGGAAGATCAGCTGCCCGCCGGTCATCGCCATCAGCTCGAGCAGCATCGACTCCGGAACGCGCGCCGGCCCCTGAGGCCCGCTGAACACGTCGTCATCCAGGTCGAAGCGCCGGGCCACTTCGATGCGCGGAATGCCGCCGAGGACCAGCGACACGATCTCGTCGATGAATTGGTAGCGCATGTAAAGAGAGGTCGAGCGAGCGACCGGGGACGAGTCGTAACGGCTAGAACAGTACGGCCAGCGCCGCGATGCCCAGGAGCGCCGCGCCAATGGTCTGGGCGATGTCGCGGACCGTCGGCAGGGTGCGGATCTTTTCCTCTTCCTTGGGTGGCACGATGACGGTGTCGCCGGGCTCGACGGTGCGGATGTTGGTGAAGCTGGCGATGGCCGATCCGTCGGCCTTCACGATGTGCGCTTCGCCCTTGTCCGCCTCTTTCGAGTAGCCGCCGACTCGGTTGATGTAGTAGTCGACGCCGGCGCCTTCCTTGTGCTTGACCGAGGTCGAGGTGCGGACCGCGCCGATGACCAGCACCGAGTCGGGCGGCTCCGGCACGCTGAGCCTGTCGCCGTCGATCAAGGTGATGTCGTTGTCCGTCCCCTTGAGCTTGTCGGGCTGGTCGAGACGCACGACCATGCGGCCCAGCACCACCTTGTTGGCCAGGAGCCGCAGCGCCTCGCGGCGCGCCTGCAGCGCTTGCTGCTGCGCGGCGACTTCCTCCTTCTCGGCACCGACGATCACCGTCGAGGCCGATGCCAGCATGCGCTGCTCCTGGGTCTTCAGGAAAGCGTCGAGCTGCTCCTGCTCGATCCGCCGGAGCGAGGCCCGGGTGAACGCCGCCCCTTTGAGAAAGGCGCGATCGGTGAAGCCGCCGGCGCGCTCGAGCACCGAGGACAGCTTCTCCCCTTCGGCGATGGTATAGACGCCAGGTCGCGCGACCTGCCCGCCCAGCACGATCGTCCGGGCCGCCTTGAGCTCGGTGCGCACCGTCACCTCGTCGAGCGGCCTCAACAGGAGATCCTGGTTCGGGTCGCCGCCCCACGCTTTCTTCAGATCGACGGCCAGCACCTCCATCGTCAGGTCCGGCCGCCGACGTGCCACCTCGACGCGCTCGGTGTACGCCTCGGGCAGGAGCTTGTCGGCCGGCAGGAGCTGGCTGATCCGCATCATCGGCTTGAGCTCGTACGCGCCGGGATACCGCACCGCGCCCTCGACCTTCACGATGTTGTAGACGCGCGGGTCGGCCGGGTGAATGAGCACGAGATCGCCCGCGTTGATGAGCGGATTGCTGGCCTCGTCGCCTTTCAGATAGTGCGCCGTCAGATCGACGTCGAGCGTCGCGCGCTCCGCGTTCGGCAGTGCGCGGACGATCTGAACGCGCTTGAGATAGCTCGTCGGCGTGACGCCGCCCGCCAAGGTGACCACGTCGGCGAGGCGGGCGCCGGTCTGGATCTCGTAGATCGCCGGGCGCTTGACCTCGCCGGCGACCGCGACCACGTCGCCGACCGTCGGCACGAAGATCGTATCGCCCGACTCGAGCCGGTAGTCGCGCGTCCGATCGCCGCGCTGCAGGAAGTCGTAGAGGTCGACGCGCGCGACCTGAACGTTGCTCCGCAGCAGGCGCACCTCGCGGAGCGAGCCGAGCTTGGTCGGCCCGCCGGCGCTGTAGAGCGCGTTCGTCACGGTGGCGAGCGAGCTCAGCGTGTAGACGCCGGGCTGGCACACCTCGCCGACGACGTGCACGCTGACGGTA
>CAYVHH010000282.1:0-5722 GCA_964450175.1 uncultured bacterium
GCGGCACCTGCACGGTGCTGGCCGACGGCCGGCCGATCCGCGCCTGCCTCGTGCTGGCCGCTCACGCGCGCGGACGCGCGCTCGTGACCGTCGAGGGGCTGGAGCGCGACGGCCGGCTCGACCCGCTCCAGACCGCGTTCGCCGAGCGCGGCGCCGCCCAGTGCGGCTACTGCACGCCGGGCATCATGCTGGCGGCGAAGGCGCTGCTCCTCGAGAACCCGGCGCCGACCGAGCACGAGGTTCGCGAGGCGCTGTCGGGCAACCTGTGCCGCTGCACCGGTTACACCAAGATCATCGAGGCCGTGCTCGCGGTCGCGGGCACGAGGTGAGCGTGCGGCTCCATCCGTTCCGTCTGGTCGAGCCCGAGTCACTCCCCGAAGCGATCGATGCGCTCGGACGACTCGACGGCGAGGCGCGGCTCGTCGCGGGCGGGACGGCGCTCGTCGCGATGATCCGGCTGGGGCTCGTGAAGCCCGATCGCCTCATCTCCTTGCATCGCGTCGCCGCGCTGAGCCGGATCTTCGTCGACCACGGCTCGCTCGAGCTCGGTGCCATGGCCACGCACGCCGACATCGAGCGGTCGCGTATCGTCCGGGACGGCTGGCCGCTGCTCGCCGACGCGGTGCGGCGCGTCGCCACGCCGGCGATCCGGACCTCAGGGACCATCGGCGGCAACCTCGCCTATGCCGAGGCCGCGTCGGACCCGGCGCCCGCGCTTCTGTGCCTGAACGCCGAGGTGCGCGTGGTCGGCTCGCGCGGCAGCCGAACGGTGCCGATCGCGCGGTTCTTCAGAGGCTTCTACGAGGCGGCGCTGGAGGCCGGCGAGATCGTCACGGCGATCCGCGTTCCGCCCCCGCCGGCCGGCGCGCGGGGCGGCTACGTCAAGTACACGTCACGCTCGGCGGAGGACAAGCCGCTGATCGGCGTCGCCGCCCTCATCACGCGCGACGCCTCCGGGCGTTGCGAGGACATCCGTCTCGCCCTCGGTGGCGCCGCCCCGACGCCGATCCGCGCCGAGGGCGCCGAGCGCACGCTGCGCGGTGAGGCATTGACCGACGCCGCGCTGCGTGCCGCCGCCGACCTGGCCGCGCAGCAGGCCGATCCCCTCACCGACCTCATGGGCAGCGCGGACTACCGGCGCGAGATGATCCGCGTATGGGTCCGCCGTCTGCTGGTGGCCCTGCGCGACGGCGAGCGGTAGGCGCGCGGTGCCCGCCGAGCGCGGGCACCGCGGCGTCAGCTCACTTGGGGTTCTTCGGCTTCCACATGGCCAGGATCGCGCCGGTCGGATCGGAGATCACGCTCATCCAGCCGAACTCGCCGACCTCGGTCACGTCCATGAGCACGGTCGCGCCGAGCTCCTTGGCCTTCTTCGTCGAAGCGCCGATGTCGTCGACCCCGACGTAGGACAGCCAGTGCGACGGCGCGCCCGGCACCGGATTGCGCATCATCCCGCCGCCGGTCCCCCCGCCGACGTCGATCATCGTGTAGGTCCCGCCGGGCATCGGCACGTCTTGCAGCTTCCAGCCGAAGAGGCTCGTGTAGAACTTCTTCGCGCTGGCCGGGTCATTCGTCTGCAGCTCCACGTGGACGAACGGATTCGCCATCATCCCCTCCTATCGCCGAGCGTACCCACGGTCAGCGCTCGCGTCCACCTCGGCCCCTCGGGTGCGAAACACGAGCAGGTGGCCGAGAAAGGTCCAGCTGCGAGGCGGCGCCCGAAGGCTACGGGCGACGCGTACTCGCTGTACGTCGAGCCCGTCGCCGAGGGCGCCAACGAAGCAGATGGGCCTTTATCGGCCACCGGCCGCTACATCTTCCAGTCCTGATACCAGGTCGAGTCCGCGCCGATTCCCTCACGCGCGACTTTCACGTCGATCACGTACGGCTTGTTGCCGCGCGTCGTCCGATCGACGCCGCGCTTGAGGGCCGGCTCGAGCTCCTTCAGGGTCTTCACGGTCTCGCCGTCGACACCCTGCGAGCGCGCGAGCCCCGCGTAGTCGGTCGCCGGCGCGTCGAGGTAGAGCCCGGGATACTTGCCGGTGTGCACCATCTTGCTGTCCGGCACCTCGCGCGCCCAGTTGGTCCGGACGACCTGATAGGTCTCGTTGTTCGAGATGATGGTGAGGATCGCAGTGTTGTAGCGCGCCATCGTCCAGAAGCCCGCCGCGCTGTAGGTGAGCGCGCCGTCGCCGAGATGCAGGACGACCGGCCGGTCGCGGCCGGCCGCGATCTTGGCGCCGATGGCCGCGCCCACGCCGAACCCGAGCGAGCCGCCGCCGCTGCGGGTCCAGCCCATCGCGTCGTGGCCGAACGGCAGCAGCGTGGTCCGCGCAGTCGAGCTCTCCTGCACCATCAGGGTATTCTTCGGCAGCAGCTGGGCCAGCTGCGTCTCGAGCACGCTCGGATGCACGATCACGTCGTGCTCGTGCTCACGCGCCAGATCCTCCTCGCGTGAGATCAAGAGCTTCGCGAATGCGCGCACCTTCTCGCGCTGACGGGCCCAGCCCGAGACGCGGTCGGCCGGGTGCAGGCGCGTCAGCGCGGCGGTGATGCCGCGGAGCGTCTCCGGCAGCTCGCACTGCGCGGCGATGTCGAGCGGATAGTGGCGGCCCATCAGGAGCGGGTTCGGGCCGATCTGGACCACGAACGGCTCGGCGACGCCGCCGTGCACGCCCTGCACGCCGACCATGAAGATCAGATCCGGCTTGAGACCGGTGACCTTCTCGAAATCCTTCGAGACAGGATACATGCCGCAATAGAGCGGGTGCCGCGTCGGGAAATTCGGGAAGATCTGCCGCGAGGCGAACACCGGCGCCTCGAGCGCTTCGGCCAGCCGCACCGCCTCGACCCCGGCACGCTCGCGCCAGACGTCGTCGCCGAACATGAGCACCGGGCACTTCGCCTCGCCCAGCTTTCGCGCGATCTCCTCGACGGTCTTCGCGCGCGCCGGGCCCGGCCGCTCGATCTGGTACGCGGCGGCCTCGCCGATCTGCGCTTCGAGCCCTTCGCGGAGCAGCAGCTCGGCGCTGATCGACAAGTACACGGGACCGGTCGGCGGCGTGGTGGCCTCGCGCAGCGCGCGCGTGGTCGCGACGGTGATCGCCGCCGGATTCGCCGCGACCTGATACGCGGCGCGGGCGTCCTTGGTGATCGGCCGCATCGACTCGGCCTGCGTCAGTCCCGGGAACGGCGCCAGCCCGCGGAAGTCCTGGAGCTCCGAGGCCCAGTCGCCCGCGATCACCAGCAGCGACGAGCCGGCGATCTGCGCGTTGAAGAGCTGGCCGGCCAGCTGCCACGACCCGCCCATGACGTGGGCGATGATCACGCCCACCTTGCCGCTGGTCCGATGATAGCCGTCGGCCATCGCCGCCACGAGCCCCTCGTGCTTGCCGACGATGAGCTTCTGGTCCTGGTCCTCCGAGAGGGCGGCGAAGATGCCGGTCTCGGCCGAGCCCGGATTCGTGAACAGATACTCCACGCCGGCGTCTTTCAGGGTCTGCACGAGCAGCATGCCGCCGGTCCCGGTGATGGTCTTGCGCATGGGGGTCCTCTCTCCTATCTCAGCGAGCTCGTCTCTCGGCGAGCGGGCAGGAGCGCGCGTGTCGCGTCGAGCGCCTCGCGCGCGACCTCGGCCGCGGGCCGTGCCCACGCCGCCGGATTCGGCGCTTCGTAGCTCATGAACCCGCGATAGCCCTTCCGATCGAGCAGCGCGAAGATCTCCTTGAACGGCACACTGCCCCGCCCGGGCGGCAGCCGGTCGAGAGCCTTGCCGGGCTCGAGCCCGGTGCGCGGCACGTCGCTGTACTGGACGTAGGCGATCTCGCCGAGCGCGACGTCTTCGATCGCGACCAGGCTGGCGCCGCTCCGCTGCAGATGATAGGTGTCGAGCAGGAGCCCGCAGCTCGGGTGCGCGGCCTTCGCGACGATGCCGCGCATGACCCCGAGGTTGTTGAGCTGCTCGGCCTGCGAGTTGAACTCGACGGCGAGCTTCACGCGATGCCGCGCGGCGATGTCGGCGGCCTCCCGCATGTTCGATGCGGCGCGCGCCAGGTCGCCGCGACCGCGGTCCGACGCGCTCATCACCGTCTGGCAGCCGAGCGCGACCGCCCAGCGACAGGACTCGTCGAAGGCCTGCATCAGCTTCCGCCGCTCGTCGCCGTCGGCGAACATCCAGCCGAGCTCGACGCCGACGCACGCGACACCGAGACCGCTCGCCTTGACGAGCGCCAGCACGTCGTTCGCCGTCTGCCCCGTCTCGGCCGCGCGGGCGAAATCGATGCGGCGCAGCTCCACGCCGTCCCAGCCCGCCGCTTTCGTCGCGCGAAGCGCGTCGGCCAGCGGCGTCGTGTCGAGTGTCCAGGTATGGAGGGCTAGCATGGCGGTCATTGCTTCGGCGGAGGCGGCGGCGCGGGCGTCGAGCCGGCCGCCGGCGCGGTCGAGCCGGACGGCTTGGCGGGAGTCGGCGGATTGGCTTTGGCGTACTCCACAGCCTGCTTCACCTCGCCCTCGGCCTGCTTGACCAGCTCGAGCGCCTTGGCGCGATGCCCGCCGAAGTGGTGCTCGGCCCGTTCGAGGTGCGTCGCCGCTTCTTCGAGCGACTTCCCCGCGGCATGGATCTGGTGCAGTCCGGCGCGCGCCGACGTCGGCTTCTTTTCCTGGGTGAACGCCAGGGTTCCGAGCCCGAGGACGAACCCGATCGCCAGCACGCCGGCGATGATCACGCTCCGCTTGAGCATTCGCTCCTCCGCTTACACCGCCGCTGTGAGGCCGCCATCGAAGTTGATGGCCGTTCCGGTGATATAGGCCGCCCGCTCGGAGGCGAGGAAGGCGACGAGATCGGCGAACTCGCTGGCCTCACCGAATCGACCGAGCGGCAGCTTGCGCTTCTCCGCGATCTCGCGGTAGTGCGCGTCGAGATCACCCTTGGCGCGCCGCTCGTGCTGGGCGCTCTTGACCAGTCCCAGACAGATCGTGTTCACGAGAATCCGGTCCGCCGCGTACTCGTTGGCGAGCGACTTGGTGAGGTTGATGCCCGCCGCGCGCGACATGCTGGTCGGCAGCGAGCGCGCCGCCGGCGCCTTGCCGCCGACGGTCGTGACGTTGATGATGCGTCCGCCGCCGCGCCGCTTCATGTGCGGGATGACGAGCCGGCAGAAACGGATCGCGCCCATCACCTTCGAGTCGAAGTCGTACTGCCACGCGGCATCGTCCACCTGCTCGAAGCCCGCGGCGGACGAAGTCCCCGCGTTGTTCACGAGGATGTCGACCCCGCCGAACCGCGCGACGGTCGCGGCGACGAAGGCCTCGACCTGCTCGCCATTCGTGACGTCCGTGGACATCGCGAGGATGTCCCCACCCGTCTTCTTCTGGATCTCGTCGACGGCGCGCTCGAGCACGTCCTTGCGCCGCGCGCACGCGGCGACCTTCGCGCCGCTCCTGGCGAAACGCTCGACGCATGCGCGGCCGAGCCCTTCGCTGCCGCCCGTGACGATTGCGACCTTGCCGGCGAGACCGAGCTCCAGGACGTCCATGGCTGCCTCCCGATCCGAGATTGCCCGAACATATCACCCCGGGCGCCCCCGGGTATAGCCCGCCCCCGAAAGCCGAAGGCGACGCACGCTCTCAGCGAATCACGTCCACCCACGAGGGTCGCGCATCCGCTCTGCGCGGCCGCACGACCGATTCCGACCCGCGGTGTCGGACGTGGGTCAGGGCAGGA
>CAYVHH010000283.1:0-14150 GCA_964450175.1 uncultured bacterium
GGGCAACGTGGCCAACGCCCTCACCGACCTCACCGCGGTGGCGAGCAACGGCCAGGGCCAGACGGCCGGTCCGTTCATGGCCTCGATCCCGGCTCCGCCCACGGGCTGGCAGGCCTACCAGTACTCGCCCAACAGCGCGGCTGGTACCTTCAACATCTCCGCGTCGGGTGACGGGACGACCGTCAGCCTGCCGTAACGCGTCCTCGGCTCCAATCGCGCACGGGAAGGGTCACCCCCTTCCCGTGCGCTTGTTTGTGTGAAAACGTTGAGCACGTTGCACCGCGCGGAGAGGAACGTCATGCCCGGGATCGAAAGCGCCGAAGTCGCCGTCGCCCCGCCCGCTCTGCCCATCGAGCGGACGTTGGGCGCACTCCCGCGCTCGCTGAGCGCCCGCCTGCTTCGCCCATGGATGATCCCGCTGGCGCTCGCCGTCATCACGTTCCTCGTATTCACGCCGGGCCTCTGGAACGGATTCGTCGAGTGGGACGATCAGGTCAACCTCTACGAGAACCTCGACTACCGCGGACTCACGTGGCCGCAGATTCGATGGATGTTCAGCAACGTGCTGATGGGGCACTGGATCCCGCTCACCTGGCTCACGTTTGGCCTCGACTTCGTCTTCTGGGAGATGAAGCCGTTCGGGTACCACCTGACAAGCCTGCTGATCTTCGCGGCCAATGCCCCCGCGTTCTACTTCGTCGCGCTGCGCTTGATGCGGCGGGCGACCAGCTTCGGCGAGCGCGTCCTTCGTCTATCGGCGGTGATGGCGACGCTCTTCTTCGCCCTGCACCCGCTGCGCGCGGAGTCCGTTGGTTGGGCGACCGAGCGGCGTGACGTCCTCTCCGGTCTCTTCTTCCTGTTGACGGTCCTGACGTATCTCAAGGCGCAGGATCAGAGCGGGACCCGCCGGCGATGGATCCTCGCGAGCTCGGTCGGCCTGTACGTCCTGGCGCTCGTCTCCAAGGCGAGCGTGATGATCCTGCCGCCGGCCCTCGTCGTGCTCGACGTCTACCCGCTCCGCCGGCTCGGCGGCCGGTGGCGGGAGTGGCTGGGCCCGGTGGCGCGGGCGGTGTGGCTGGAGAAGATTCCGTTCGCGCTGCTGGGCGTCGCAGGCGCCGTCGTCACCTATTACGCGCAGAACGCCAACCAGTTCATCACGCCCCTCGAGCGCTACCCGCTGAGCGCGCGGCCCGCGATGGTCTTCTACAGCCTCTGGTTCTACTTCGAGAAGACGATGCTGCCGATGGGCCTCTCGCCGCTCTACGAGCTGCCGGTGCGGGTGACCTTGCTCGATCGCCAGTTCCTGCTGCCGGCCCTCGGCGTGACGGCGATCACCGCGACGGTCGTGCTCCTGCGGCGGCGGTGGCCGGCAGGGCTCGCGACCTGGGTGTACTACGCGATCGCGCTCGGCCCGGTCATCGGCATTGTTCACTCCGGGCATCAGCTGACCAACGACCGCTACAGCTATCTGCCCGGGATCGGCTTCGCGCTGCTCGTGGGTGCCGCGGCCGGAGCCCTTGTCCGCGCGGGAGCGGCCGGAGAGCTCCGGCCCTCACTGGCCAAAGCCACCATCGGCCTGATGGTGGTGTGGATGGGCGGACTGGCGTATCTCAGCATGCAGCAAGTTCAGATCTGGCGGGATACCGAGAGCCTGTGGCGATACGCGCTCGAGGTCGATGGCGACTGCTCGATCTGCCGCGGGAACCTCGGCGTCAATCTGCTGCGCCGTGGATACCAGCAGGCGGCGAACGACGAGTTCGAGCGCGTCAAGGCGCTCCGGCCCGACAGTAAGAAGGTGTACCTGCACATCGGTTACATGTATGCGATGCAGGGCAAGTTCTCGCAGGCGGTCGACAATTTCAAGGTGTACGTCGCGCGATACCCGAACGACGTCGACGGGCTCAACAATCTCGCCGCCGCGCTCGTCAACGACAGGCGGGCGGGCGAGGCGATGGAACCCTTGCAGCGCGCGCTGAAGCTGAAGCCGCGCTATGCGGTGACTCACATCAGCCTGGCGTTCGCCTATCTGGACCTCGGCGACAAGGCGAGGGCCAAGAGTCTGTTCCGTGAGGCAATCGCGCTGAAGTACGACTCACCGCAGGCGTGGTTCGGACTGGCTCGCCTCGATATGGAGACCGGTGACGTCGCCGCCGCGCACACGGCGTGGGGCATCCTCGGTATGTTCGATCCCAAGCTGGCCGCTCGCTTCGGACCCATGTTCACACCGACCTGGTGATCGTGGCGCCGTTCGCAGCCGTCGACGAGGCCTGGCCCGGGGGAATGCTCGTGGTCGTCGGTCTCTTCGGGCTCGCTCTGGGAAGCTTCCTGAACGTCGTGATCGCCCGTGTCCCGGCCGGGCGAAGCCTCGTCTATCCTGGTTCGGCCTGCCCAGGCTGCAGTGCACCACTGGCGTGGTACGACAACATCCCCGTGCTGTCGTTCGTCGTACTGCGCGGCCGGTGCCGCGCATGCGGAATGCGCATCGCCTGGCGCTATCCGATCGTCGAGGCCGTCACGGCGGCCGTCCTGATGCTGGCGTACGTGGCGTTCGGTCCGTCCGCCGAGTTCCTGATCGCCTGCGTGCTCCTCCCGGCGCTCATTGTGATGACGGCGATCGATTTGCAGCATCAGATGATTCCCGACGCGATCACCTTGCCCGGGATTCCGATCGGACTGCTGATCAACCTCGCGACCGGGCGCATTTCCTGGGTCGAATCCGGCATCGGAATCCTCGTCGGCGGCGGACTCTTCTTCGTGATCATCGTGGCGAGCCGCGGCGGCATGGGTGGCGGCGACTTGAAGCTGGGCGCGATGCTCGGGGCATTTCTAGGCTGGAAGGCGCTCTTGTTCGGTCTGTTCGTCGCGATCGTGCTGGGCGGCGCCATCGGAGCCGTGCTCCTCCTCACCGGCCGGCGTGGACGGAAGGATCCGATCCCGTTTGGCCCGTTCCTTGCCGCGGGTGGGGCGATGGCTCTGTTCTGGGGTGAGCGCGCGTTCAGCTGGTGGATGGGCGGGTTCGGCGGATGAATACCCGCGGTTTCGCACTGGTGGAGCTGATGGTAGTGCTCACGGTCGCCGGCGCCCTGGCTGCCCTGGTGGCGCCGACTCTTTGGAGTTACGCGAGAACGGCGGCGCTCCAGGCGGCGGCACGCGAGCTCGCCGTCTCGATCAACCTCGGTCGACAGCTCGCGATCTCTCGGAACATGCCGGTATGCGTCGAGGTCGCATCGGCGACGAACGTCCGGCTCAGAACGGGAGGGTGCACCGGCGCGATCTGGACCGGACCCGGGACCGACAGCTCCGGCGCGATCAAGATCTCGGGCTCGAGCGCCCACCAGATCACCTCGACCGCGAACGTCGTCTTCACGAGCCTCGGAGCCGCCACGCCGGCCGGCACCTATACACTGACCAATCCGACGAGTCACGCGACAAGGAGCGTGGTCGTCGCCGCGACCGGCCGCGTCAGCGTGCGGTGAGACAGCGGGTGCGCGGCGACCGGGGCTTCACCCTCGGCGAAGTGCTGGTGGCGATTTTCATACTCGCCGTTGGCCTGGTCGCCGTCGTCACCGGGTTCCAGTACGCCACCAGCGGCGTCGAGATCGGCAAGGGCGAGACGACTGCCGCGTTCCTCGCCGAGCAGCGGCTCGAATGGCTCAAAGCGCTGGCGTTGACCAACTGGACGAGCGCGGCCCTGGAGGCCGGGACCACGACGGAGGGCTATGGCTCCATCGCCGACGCCGCGCTCTATCGGCGCGTGACGACGATCACCGATCGTCCAGGCGGCACGTGCACGGCGAGCTGCAAGCTCGTGCAGGTCACGGTCTTCTATCGGCCGGTCACGGGACAGGGCCAGGTCGATCAGGAACGGCGACTCGACGTGGTCACCATGCTCGTGACCCGAAGCTGAGGCGCTCGTCGAGCGCGACTGGAGCTTCATGCGAAAAATCAGGCGGCTGATCGACAACGAACAGGGGGTCGCGCTGATCCTCGCCCTGATGATCTTGTTGACCCTCACGGGCCTGGTACTGGCGTTCCTGTCGGCGAGTGCCTTCGAGCCGCAGATCTCCCGGAACCACAGCGAGACGATTCGCGCACGCTACGTCGCTGAAGCCGGCGTCGAGTATGCGTACGACACGCTCGCCTCGGATGCAGGATCCTGGAACACCTACCTCGTCGGGGCCACCTGCGCGCAGGGCGCGGTGCTCGGCAGTCCCAATTCGACGCTGCCCGGTCTCGGCAACTCGCACGGCACGTTCACGGTCAGGATCCGCAACGACTGCCAGCCCGGCGACGACAAGGTGACCGGCGTCGCGGTCGACACCAATACCGGCAGCTGCGATTCGGCGGCTTCCGGCGACGCGACGCACGACGGCAACTGCAAGGTCATCGTCACGTCCAGTGGGACGATCGGCACGACCACCCGGACGATCACCGTGGTGGTGTCCAAGACCGCCGCACTCCCCATCAACGGCGCGCTGGCGTTCCCCGGCGCGCAGGCGGACGTCAGCGTCTCCGGCGTCGTGATCGACGGCCGGGACACGAAGATCGCCGACAGTCCCGGCGCGCCGACGGGAGTCGCGCCCGCCGTCTACGGCGTTGCGGTCAACGGCGGCCTGCCGGCTCTGGTATCTCGGCTCGAGACGGCGTTGGCGGCCGGCGCGCGGATCGACATCCGCGGCAAGGACCGGACTGACCCGAGCGCGACGACGCGCGGGGCCAACACCATTCGGGCAGACGGCGCCCTCACGGCGCAGGCGGTCGCGGATTTCATCGACGCCGCAAAAGCCACGGCTGACGTGACGATCAACGCGAGCCCGGGTAGTGGATCGTCGCTGGGCAATATCGGCTCGACCTGCGCGAACGATATCGAGAGCTCCACATGCTGGGGCACGAACGCGCATCCCAAGATCGTCTACGTCCGTGGTGCGCTACCCGACGCCGGGACGCGCTACACGTCACTCAGTCTCGGCGGCACGAGTTCTGGCACCGGCATTCTCATCGTCGAGAACAGCGTCGTGGAGATCGGCGGGACCTTCCGCTGGAACGGGCCGATCGTCGCCACCGGACGCAACGTCGGCATTCGTTTCCGCGGCGATGGCCCTCAGGCCGTGTACGGCGCCGCGATCGTGAACGAGCTCAATCCGGCCGCCGCCGCGAACGTCGAGGGCAACGGCGTAGGCAAACCTGACATTTTATACAGCAATGAGGCTCTTGGCCTCGTACAGAACGCGCTCAAACGCCGATTCGTCACGATGCAGAGCTGGACCGATCAGTAGACACCGTGACAGCCCGAACGCCTGAAGAGCGCACCATGTCGCCAAAGTCCGGAATCCGGGTTCGGACGAGCCCACGGTCACGAATCTCGTGCGCCACGCCACTCTGGGCAGGGTCGACGGCCCTTGTCGGGGGACCCGGGGCTGGCACAGAACGTTCCATGGTCTGGGGGCCGGGGGTCCGTAAGACCCTGAATGTAGTAGATGGGAAAATACTGGCCCCCCCGACGGGGGCCGCCCTATACTACATAGCCAACAGGGAGAAAGGCTTTTAATATGGCGTTCTTCCGCAAGTCTCCGGAAATTTTTGGCCTCGACATCGGGTCGAGCTATGTGAAGGCCGTCCACGTCAAGGAGTCGGGCGGGTCCCACACGCTGACCTCTCTGGGGATCGCACCCCTTCCCCCGGATGCCATCACGGATGGCACCATCAAGGACCCCACGACGGTCGTCGAGGCCATCCGAAGCGCCGTCTCCCGGGCCGGCCTCAAGGGCACGAGCTGCGCCATCGCGGTCTGCGGCCGGGAACTGATCATCAAGAAGGTGCAGATTCCGGAAGTGCCGGCGAAGGAAGTCGGCGACGTTGTCCAGCTCGAAGCCGAGCACCACGTTCCGTTCGCCATCGACGAGGTGTTCCTCGACTATCAGAGCATCGGCCAGCACAACGGCGTCCTCGACCTGATCCTGGTCGCCGTGAAGAAATCGAAGGTGCTCGAGTACGCCGCCGTCGTCGAGGAAGCGGGCCTGTCTCCGTCCATCGTCGACGTCGACAGCTTCGCGCTCGGGAATCAATTCGAGCTGAACTACCCGGGCGATCGCGGAGAGACGGTCGCGCTCATCGACATCGGCGCCTCGATCATGAAGACCAACGTGGTCCGCGCCGGCTCGACGATCTTCGCTCGTGACATCCCCTTCGGCGGCAACAACTACACGCAGGCCATCGCCCAGCAGCTCAAGATTCCATTCGAGCAGGCGGAGGCCGCCAAGCTCGGCCGCGACGTCGGTGTCCGCTGGGAGACCGTCGTTCCGGCCCTCGAAGCGGTGTCGCGCGAGCTGTCGCTCGAGGTTCAGCGGACCTTCGACTATTTCGCGTCGACGGCCGAATCCGAGCGCATCGGAAAGATCGTTCTCGCCGGAGGGTGCGCCCAGCTACCAGGACTCAGCGACTACCTGTCGTCGAACTGGGGCATCCCGGTCGAGCTCACCAAGCCGTTCCAGCGCATCGAGATCGATCCGGGGTACGCGGACGAGGTCCACGCCGCCGGGCCGTCTCTAGCGGTGGCTGTTGGGCTGGCGCTGCGGCGGCCGGGGGACAAAGCGAAATGATCAAGATCAACCTCGCGCCCGAGCGGGGGCGCCGGCGCGGCGCTGGGTTCAAGGGGATCAAGCTCGGCTTGCCAGCCTTCAATCTGGGCTGGCTGTTCGGCGTCGTCTACCTCGCCCTCCTGCTCGGCATCGGCGTGTACTGGTGGGTGCTGACCGCGACCCAGGCCAGTCTCACGGCCGACATCGATCGGGCGCAGAAGGATCTCGCGTTGCTGAAGCAGCAGATAGGCCAGGAGAGCAAGGTTCGCGATCTGGCGACCGAGCTTCGCAAGCGCGTCGACGTGATCGAGGCGATCACGAGAGCGCCCGGCCAGAAGATCGAGCTCGTCGACGCGTTCGCGAGCGTCATTCCGAACGATCTCTGGGTGACCGCCTTCGAAGAACGGAGCGGACAGATCAAGATTACCGGGTCCGCGTTCTCGCCCACGGCGATCGCCGATTTCATGTCCAATCTGCGGTCTTCAGGAAAGTTCAAGGACGTCGACCTCATCGTGACCCGCCGGGACTTGGGCCGGCCATCCCCACTGGTGACGTTCGAAGTCACCTGCCGGTTCGAGGGCTGAGATGGCGCTCCCACCGATCTTCGACCCGATCGTCAACGCGCCCCGATCGCAGAAGCTCGTCGTCGGCGTCATGGGAGCGATCGTCATCGCCGCCGCCGCCTACTTCCTCCTCCTGGCACCTGCGCAGGCACAGGTCTCGCAGCTCCAGGCCGAGCTGAGCTCGCTGCAGAGCGAGATCACGCGCAGCAAGGCGATCGTCGCCGACCTGCTGAAGTACCGTCGCGAGGTAACCGAGCTCGAGGCGCGTCTCAATGCGCTCAAAGACAGGCTTCCCGGCGAGAAGGAGATCCCGACCCTCTACCGGTCGCTGTCCGACGCCGCGACCGCGTCGGGGCTGGCCGTTTCGCTCTTCCAGCCTCGCCCGCCGGCAGTGCGTGACTACTACAGCGAAATCCCGATCGCGGTGAACGCCGAGGCGAGCTACCACCAGCTCGGTGAGTTCTTCGAGCGGGTCGCCAAGCTGGCGCGCGTCGTGAACGTCACCGAGATCAAGTTGAGCGGCCTCAACCGGCCGCGCAACCCGGTCCGCGCCGAACTGGTCCTGGCGACATACATGTACCGTCCCGTGGGCTCGGCGCCGGCGCCGAAGCCAAAGTGAGGACCAGACATATGCAGGCACACCGGGGGGTGCTGATGTCGGTCGGCTTCGTCATAATGCTGGGCGCGTGCGGGAGCACACCTCCCTCTGCGCCGCCGAAGCCGCCCGCGTCGTCCTCCCAACCCGCGGCCGCCGTAGCACAGGCGGTGCCGGCCGAAGTCGTCATCGCGGTGCCGAAGTACGACCCCAAGGGGCGCCGCGATCCATTCGAAACCCTCGAGGTACGCGAGGGCTCCGGAGGACTCACGGTGGCAGCGACGCGGCTCACGGGTATCGTTCGCAGCAATCGCTCGGCCCTCGCGCTGGTCGAAGCGCCCGATGGTATCGGGTACATCCTCAAACCCGGCGACACGCTCGGGGATGGCCGCCTGCTGGAGATCGGCTCCGACAGTGTGGTGTTCGTGGTGGCGCCCAAGACCGGCGCGCCGTCAAACCGCGTGGTTCTCAGACTGGCGACAAACTAAATGAACGCTGACAGACGGATCCCCATCGTGCTGGTCGTGGTAAGCCTCGCACTGATGCTGCTGGCTTCGACGAGTACCTGGGCCCAGAACGACGCGGTCCGGCTCAGCGATGTGACGGTGACGCCGCATTCAGACTCCGTCACCGTCTTCGTCAAGACGTCGCGCGAGGCGCAGTACAAGGCCGATCTGGTGGATTCGCCCAGCCGGCTCGTCATCGATCTCGAGAACACCGTCTACGCGTGGCGCAAGACGCCGTTGAGCGTCGGAAAGGATCCGGTCAAGCAGGTCCGCGGCAGTCAGTACCGTCAGGGTGTCGCCCGGGTCGTGCTGGACCTGAGCCGTTCCGTCGGCTACGCGATCCGTGAGGAGTCCGACGGTCTCGCGATCGTCATTCCGACCGCCGCCCCGCCCACTTCAGCAGCGGCCGCGAATGGCCCCGCGATGCCCGCGGCGCCGATCCAGCAAGATACGCCGTCGGCGGTCTCCCCGCGGCCGGTGCAGTTAGCCCAGGCCGCACCGCCAGCGCCCGCCGCGCCGGCAGCGCCCGCGGCGCCCGCGCCGGCTCCGACCAACGGGCAGCGATTGATCTCGTTCGATTTCAAGGATGCGGACGTCGTGAACCTGCTCCGCATCCTTGCCGCCGAGAGCAACAAGAACGTCGTCATCGGCGACGACGTCAAGGGCAAGATGTCGATCACCCTGAAGAATGTGCCCTGGGACCTCGCCCTCGACACGATTCTCGAGACGCGTGGCCTGCGCAAGGTCGAGAAGGACGGCGTGCTGCGCATCGTCTCCAACGAGCAATTGATCAAGGAGCGCGAGGCCATCGCTCGAGTCGAAGAAGCGCGCATGAAGGCGGAAAGCGACGTTCGCACGAAGATCGCGGAGGCACAGCTCAAGGAGCAGGAGGCGATCGACAAGCGGCGCCTCGCCGAGGCCGCGGTCGCCGAGCTCAGAGCGCGCGGGCCGCTCCGCGAAGAGACCATTCGTCTCTCGTACGCCGACCCCGACGAGGTCGCCCGGACCCTCCAGGGAATCCTGGGAATCCCCCCGACCGGTGTTCAGGCGCAGATAGCGCCGGCCGCCGAGGGGATGCCGCCGATCGCCGCGCCCCCGTTTTCGGCGCTCTACGGTACCGCGCCTCAGATGCCCCAGCCGGCTCCTCCCTCGCCGACCGCCGAGGTCCTGGCGAAGGGCATCACGATTCGGCCGTACAAGCCCACGAACTCCATCTTCATCCGCCACTACGAGGCGGACCTGGAGCGCATCAAGACGCTGATCCGCGAGAAGCTCGACATTCCACTCCCGCAGGTGAAGATCGAAGCGCGGATGGAGATCCTCGATCGCGACGACCTCTTTGCGATCGGCGTCCAGTGGGGCGGCGGCGGCGCCGTCCAAGCCAACCAGAACTCGATTCTGGTCGGGCGTGGGTTCACTAGCGATCCCCAGAACAATCTCGGGGTGCAAGGCGGCGTTCCCATGTCGGGTGTGTTCGGCCCGCCGAACGTCCCGGGAGGCTTCCCGAATACGCTTCCCGTGAGCGGAACGACGGGGCTGCCGCTCGGTGGCAACCTGGTCAATCTGCCCATCGGCGCCGTGCTCGGCGGCGGCGTGGTGCCCGCGGGCGCCGGCGGTATC
Organism: uncultured bacterium; assembly: GCA_964450175.1. Classification (GTDB taxonomy): domain Bacteria; phylum Methylomirabilota; class Methylomirabilia; order Rokubacteriales; family CSP1-6; genus AR31. The sequence goes on from CAYVHH010000283.1 coordinate 9,863, forward strand.
GCGTTCGGCTTCACCAGCAGCCGGTACAACATCAACCTCGCGCTCGAGGCGCTGCGGCTGCTCAGCAAGACGCGGACGCTCGCGCGACCCGAAGTGGTCACGGTAGAGAACGGGACCGCCTCGATCTCGCTCGGTGAGGAAATTCCGTACGCGACGGTCAGCTCTGCCGGTACGCAGATCCAGTTCAAGGAAGCGGTCCTCCGGCTGGACGTGGTGCCGACCGTCATTCGTGAAGGCGACATCACCAAGATCAAGATGAAGGTCACGATCGAGAACAACTCGCGAAGCAACACGACCGTGAACCTCGGCACGACCGCCGGCGCGCCTCCGGTCATCAACAAGCGCCGCGCGCAAACCGAGGTCCTCATCAAGGAAGGCGAACGTCTCGTCATCGGCGGCGTGACGACGAACCTCGACCAGGACGAGACGCGGAAGATCCCGCTGTTCGGCGACATTCCCGTCATCGGCTGGCTGTTCAAGCAGACGGCCTCGCAGACCACGGGCCGCGAGCTCGTCGTGTTCATCACGCCCTCGGTCCTGAAGGTCGATACGGCGCAAGCGACGCCCCCGAGCCCGAAGAAGTAGTCGTATGAGCGGGATGTTTCGGTTCCTCACCGTGGGCGCATCCCACGGTGAGGCCTTCGTGGCCGACGACGACGCCTATCCCGCCACCCTGAAAACCTGGTAGCCTGATTGGGTGGCCCTTCGCCCGTTCGGGGCGAGACGCCAGGAAATCCAGATGATCGTCGAAGTCAACCTCGGAAGCCGGTCGTATCGCATCGTCGTCGCCTCCGGCGCGCTCCAGAGCGTCGGCGAGCGCCTGCGTGAGCTGCGCCTCGGCTCGCGCGCCGCGCTGGTCAGCGACGCCGCCATCATGCGCCTCTACGGCAAGACCGTCGTCGCGAGCCTCGAGGCGGCCGGCTTCAACGTCACCGCCATCGACGTGCCGGAAGGCGAATCCGCGAAGACCCTCGAGGTCGCGCGACACTGCTGGGATCGGCTTCTGACGGCAGGCCTCGACCGGACCTCGACGGTGCTGGCACTCGGTGGCGGCGCGGTGGGGGACGTGGCCGGCTTCGCCGCGGCAACCTACATGCGCGGGATCAACTTCGTGCAGCTCCCGACGACCGTGCTGGCGCAGGTCGATGCCTCCATCGGAGGCAAGACGGCGATCGACCATCCACTCGGCAAGAACATGATCGGGGCCTTCCACCAGCCGCGTCTCGTCGTGGTCGATCCCGCCGTCGTGCGCACGCTACCGGAGCGCGAGTTCCGCTCCGGCCTCGCGGAGATCGTCAAGCACGGGATCGTCCTGGACGCCGACTACTTCGCCGAACTCGAGCGCGACCTGGCCCCCCTGGCGGCGCGCGATCTCGGTGTGCTCGAGCGGATCATCGCGGGCTCCTGCCGTCTCAAGGCGTCGGTCATCGAGCGCGACGAGCGCGAAGCCGAGCTTCGTCACGTTCTGAACTACGGCCACACGATCGGGCACGCGCTTGAAGCCTCGACCGGGTACGCGCGCTACGCGCACGGTGAAGCGGTCTCCCTGGGGATAATCGCCGAGGCGCGACTTGCCCGACGGCTCGGCATCGCGGACGACGAGACGACGGCGAGACAGCAGCGCATGCTGGAAGCGCTCGGGCTCCCGGTCCGGGCCCCGTCGATCGACGTCGAGCCCGTGGTGTCGGCGATGGCGCGCGACAAGAAGGCGAAGGATGGACGCGTGCCGTTCGTGCTGGCGCCTCGAATCGGCGCGTTCCGCATCGTCTATGACGTGCCCGCCACCGAAATCCGCGCGGCGATCGCCTCCCTCGCATCGTGACCCACGAGGCAGGGTTGACAATGGAAACTGACGCTCCGTATAACCAGGCTGGGATGCCCGGAGATGATCAGACGATCGTCGGCGCCATCCGCCGGCACGAGGAGCGGCTGGCGCGGGATCCCGCTTCCCTCGCCTTCGCGCAGCTCGCCGACCTCTATCGCAAGGCCGGCCGGACGCGCGACGCGATCGCGCTCTGTCGAAACGGGCTCACACGGTATCCGCACTACACGACGGCCCGCCTGATCCTGGCCAAGGCGCTCGTGGCCGACGGCCAGCTCGCCCCGGCGCAGGTCGAGCTCGAGGCGATTCTCGAAGTGAGTCCGAAGGATGCCCAGTGCCATCGGCTGGCGGCGGAGACCCAGCGACGGCTGGGCCACATCGACGAGGCCGTACGGCACCTCGAAGCGGCGCTCGCGCTCGATCCGAGCGACCGCGAGTCGCAGGCGCTGCTCTCGCTGTTGCGCGCGGCGACGCCCCCGCCCGGCGAGGCCACCGGCCTTGCGCGGGTGCTGAGTGACGACACGTTCGCGACGGTCACCTTTGGTGCGCTCTGCCTCGAGCAGGGATGCGTCGAGGAGGCCGCGCAGATCTTTACCCGGATCCTCCGAAAGGATCCGGACCATCGGGAGGCGCGCGATCGCCTCGAGATTGCGCTCCGCGCGCGTCAAAGACGGAAAGGCTAGGTTCGATGCAGGTGTCAACGGCCGAGTTCAAGAAGGGGCTGCGCATCGTCTTCGACGGCAACCCCTACACGATCGTCGACTTTCAGCACGTGAAGCCGGGCAAGGGCGGCGCGTTCGTCCGGACGAAGCTCAAGCACATGAAGCTCGGCAAGGTCATCGACAACACGTTCCGATCGGGCGAGAAGGTCGAGCTGGTCGACTTCGAAGAGAAGCACATGCAGTTCCTCTACAAGGACGACCGCTACAACTTCATGGACACCGAGACGTACGAGCAGCTCTCGCTGTCGGCCGACGAAGTCGGTGACGCGCGAGAGTACCTGAGGGAGAACACCGAAGTGGACGTCCTCTACATCGCGGGCTCGCCGACCGCGGTCGAGCTCCCTAATTTCGTCGAGCTCGCGATCGCCCGCACCGATCCCGGCGTCCGCGGTGACACGGCCCAGGGCGGGACGAAGCCCGCGACGCTCGAGACGGGCGCCGTCGTCCAGGTGCCGCTCTTCCTGAGCGAGGGTGACGTGGTCAAGGTGGACACCCGGACCGGCGAGTATCTCGGCCGCGTCGCCACGGCGGGCGCCTGATGGCGAAGCGGCGCCGCCAATCCGGCGCGACCGAGGGCGCGCCGGTCGAGCTCGCGCGCAAGCTGGGCGCCTTGCTGACGGAGCTCGGTCTTTCCGAGATCGACGTGACCGTCGGTCAGGTTCGCGTGCGCCTGCAGCGCGGAGGGGCCGCGTCCGCTCCGCCCGCCACCGCCGCGCCCGTGGTGGCGTCCGTCGAGCGGCCGGCCGCCGCCGAGATCGAATCCGCCTCGGGCGTCACGATCGAGGCGCCGATGGTCGGAACCTTCTATCGCGCATCGTCGCCGACGGCGGATCCCTACGTCAGCGAAGGCGACCTCGTGAAGGAAGGCCAGATCCTCTGCATCATCGAAGCGATGAAGCTCATGAACGAGATCGAGTCCAAGGTGGCCGGGCGGGTCGTCAAGATCTTCGTCGAGAACGCGCACCCGGTCGAGTTCGGCCAATCTCTGTTCCTGATCGATCCCGCCCGCTGAGCACGGGCGTGCCCCTCTTCCGTGACCTCCGCCTGCTCGTCCTCGCCGCGCTGGTGCTCGGCGGCACCGCCCTGCTGCTCGGCTGGCGCGAAGGTCGTCGGTACGAGCGGGGCAGCGCCGAGCGGACCGTCGTGTTCACGTCTCTGCGTGGGCACGACGCGCAGGCGCTCACCGAGGAGGCGATCCGGCTGTACGCCGCCGGTCAATTCCCGCGCGCGTGCGAGAAGTTCGGCCTGGCCGCCGACGACGATCCGGCAAGTGTGGCCCGCCGTCAGGACGTGGTTCGCTGCTTCGAGGGCTGGGGCTGGCACGAGCTCCGGGAGGGACGACCGGACGAGGCGGTCCTGCTGTTCACCAAGGGCCTGACCGAGACACCGGACGATCCGGCCCTCCTGAAAGGGCTCGGGGTCGCCGCAGTCCATGCCGGCCGCCCGGACGACGCGCTCGCGCCGCTCGAGAAGGCCGCCCGGGTGGAATACGATCCGGAGGTCCGCCTCCTGCTCGCGCATCTCCACGATCGCCGCGACAACCCGGCGCAGGCGGTCGTGAATCTCAAGTCGGTGCTCGAACACGAGCCGACCAACGAGCCCGCCCGCCGATTGCTCGACAAGGTCGAGCGCGAGTGGCGCGCCGAGGCGGGCTTCCGGCGTGAGATGACCGCGCGCTTCGTCGTGAAGTACCGCGAGACCCTCGACGCCGACGTCCGGCGCGAGATCGTCGCGCAGCTCGAGG
>CAYVHH010000284.1:0-9982 GCA_964450175.1 uncultured bacterium
ACGCTCGCGCTGAAGGCGCGCGACGTGATCGTGGAGCTCGCCGGCTCGCGCGATGCCGTGGCCATCGGACCCGGGATCGGTCTCGACGGCGAGACGGCGCAAGTCGCCCGGAGCCTGACGCGCGAGCTCCGCCAGCCCATGGTGATCGACGCCGACGGCCTGAGCGCGCTCGCCGGCCACCTCGACGTGCTGCGCGACGCGCCGTCCGCGCGCTGTCTCACGCCCCACCCCGGGGAGATGGCGCGGATGCTGGGCGCGCGGGTGGACGAGGTCCAGCGCGATCGGATCGAGGCCGCGCGCGAGTTCGCGACCCGCCATCGCGTCTGGATCGTCCTCAAGGGCGCGCGCAGCGTGATCGCCGCGCCCGACGGGCGCGTCTTCGTGAATCCGACCGGCAATCCCGGGATGGCGAGCGGCGGCACCGGCGATGTGCTCACGGGCGTGCTGGGCGCGTGCCTGGCGCGCGGCATGGAGCCCACGGCGGCGATGTGCGCGAGCGTCTACTTGCACGGGAGCGCGGGTGACGTCGCCGCCGAGCGGGTCGGCGAGGAGTCCCTGATCGCGCGGGACGTCGTGGCGGCCCTCCCCGAGGCGTTCAAGAGGCTCCGTGGCGGCGGCGGTTGAGATCGTCAGCGCGAGCGCCGAGGCGACGGAGGCCGCGGGCGAGCGCCTCGGCCTCACGCTCGGGCCCGGTGCGGTCGTCGCGCTGACCGGCGAGCTCGGCGCCGGCAAGACCTGCTTCGTCCAGGGGTTGGTGCGAGGCCTCGGCGCCACGGTCCGCGCGACCAGCCCGACCTTCGTGCTGGTCAACGAGTACAGGGGCCGCGTCCGCATCCACCATGTCGACGCCTACCGGACCGGCAGCCTGACCGAGCTCATGGACCTCGGGCTTCTCGAGATGGTCGGCGGCGAGGGCGTGACGCTCATCGAGTGGGCCGACAAGCTCACCCCGCTGCTGCCGCCCGACGCGATTCACGTGCACATCGCCGGCGTTGGCGACCAGCCCCGGACGATCACGATCCGCGGCTGAGGGCGTATCGGAAGCAGCGCATTGACCGGCGCACGCACCGTCGCGTACGACAGGTGCATGGCCCTCGAGCGCTCGCCCGAGACGGATCGTCCGCGCGAGAGGCTCTACTGGAACGGGCCCGAGGCGCTCGCCGACGCGGAGCTGCTCGCCATTCAGCTGGGCTCGGGCGTTCGGGGCAAGAGCGCGATCGAGGTCGCCCGAGAGATGCTTGCCGCCTACGGCTCGCTGGCCGACGTGGCCGGCCGCGAGGTCGCGGAGCTCACGCAGCTGTCAGGCGTCGGGCCCGCCAAGGCCGCGAGGCTGGTTGCGGCGTTCGAGCTGACTCGACGCCTCCGGGCGCGGATCCCGGGGGCGCGAGTGACCCTGTCGGGCCCGGCGGAAGTCTACGCGGCCTACGGGCCGCTGATGGAGGATCTCAAGCGCGAAGTGTTCCGCATCGCGCTGCTCGACGCCCAGAACGGTCTGCTTCACGACCGCGTGATCTCCCAGGGGACGTTGTCGGCGAGCCTCGTGCACCCGCGGGACGTCTTCAAGCCCGCGATCCTTGAGTCGGCCGCGTCGGTCATCCTGCTCCACAATCATCCGAGCGGCGACCCCACGCCGAGCCGCGAGGACGTCCGGCTGACCCGTCAGCTGGTCGAGTGCGCGCGGCTCCTCGACCTGCGCATTCACGACCACCTGGTGATCGGGCGCGGACGGTTCGTCAGCCTCGCCGAGCGCGGCGTGATCTAGCTCTTGGCGAGTTTCTCGATTTCCTTCTTCGGCAGGGTTTGCAGGCGCGACAGGAGCGACTTCACCTTGCGCTCCGACGAGTGGTCGGCCAGGATCAGCTTCTTGGACCGGGTTCCGTTGACGATGTACGCCACCCAGTCATCGAGATTCGGCGTCCCGCGATAGGCGACGGTCACGCCGCTGAGCCGCAGACGTCGGCGGCCCTCCACCTTTGCGAGTGGTTTCCTGCTACTGCCGTCCATCGTGCCTTGTACCTCCAGAGAACGCCGGTCGTAGCGACCGCCATGCAACGTTGCACTGAACTGGTGACATCGCCCGCCAACCTTACGAGCGGCGTGATTTGAGTGTCAAGGTCTCGTTTGTCCGCGAAAAAGGCGTGAGCGGCACGGCGGCGCGAGTCGGACCCGCGTGGAATCCGGGAATCTACGTCGGTGTGCTCTCCGTGGACGAATGGACCGTCATATTCCCGCGACGCGCTCGTGAGCCCGCGTCAGACCGTGCGATTTTGTCGTCTGTGGATAGTGGTGGACAAGTGGATAAGCTGTGAGCATTTTCGGTGCCGCCAAAGTGTGCTCAGCGGCGCGCGACGAGGCGCTCGAGGATCAGCCGCGCCAGAATCGGGCCGCGCGTGACGAAGCCCGTGAAATAACCGACCGCCGTCGCGCCCTCGTCGAGGAGCTGCGCCGCCTTGTCGGGTGAATCGACACCTCCGGTCGCGATGATGTCGAAGTCTTTGCCGAAGACGCGGCGCGTTCGGCGGAGATTCTCCAGGGTGGTCGGGAAGATGTCGGGGCCCGAGAGCCCGCCTTCGCCCTGGGAGAGCCGGCGATTCACCACCTTGCGGGTGTTGCCGTAGTTGACGATTCGCACGCCCGCGTCCAGCGCCGCCGGGATGATCTCGCGCTCGTTCGTCTCGGCGAAATCCGGGGAGAGCTTGACGATGAGCGGCTTCTCCGTGGCCCGCCGCACTTCGCGCAGCAGGGTCGCGAGCTCGCCCGGCTTGCGGCTCCACTCGTAGACGAGGCGCGTGTTGGGCGAGGAGATGTTGAACTCGACGAGCTCGCCGAGCGGCCCGAGCTCCTGGACGAGCTTCACGTAGTCGCCGATCGTCTCGCCGGCGACGCTCACGATCAACGGCACCCGATGGACGAGCGGTACCAGCGAGGCGCGAAATCGCTCGAGGCCCGGATTCTGAAATCCGTTGCAGTTCACCAGGCCCGGCCCGGCGTCGGTGCTCGTCCGGACGAGGTTGGGCTGCGGGTGGCCCGGCCGTGCCTGAACCGTGATCGATTTGGCGGTGACCGCTCCGAAGCCCAGCCCCATGGCCCGGCCGAGAATCGCGGGGTCGTAGTACATCGCGGCCAGGATGAGCGGATTGGCCAGGCGTATCCCGCCGAGCGTCACCGCAAGCCGCGGATCGTCAAGCCGGAAGACACCCAATCGCTCGAGGGGGAAAGCTCGCAGAAGACTCTGGCCCAGGGCGACGGCCGCCGGCTCGGGAAGATGCGACAGGAAGGCCGCGTAAAGGAACCGGTAGAGGGCCGCGATCGTTCGGCTCATGCGGGCGACCGGCTCGAAGGATAACACGCGCTCTTGACGAATGGCGACGCCGCCATTTAGGGTAAGGCATTGAATTTCATCGGGATCTCGCGCCTCGCCGCCCTCGTGAGCCTGGTGGTCGTGACGGCGGCGTGCGCGAGCGCGCCGCACACGAACGGCGGATCGTCGCTCGGCCTCGAAGAGACGGCCCGGACTCCGGCATTCTCGTTCGAGAGCGACACGTTCGCCTTCCCGAACCTCATCGGCGCCCGCCACCCCAACGAGCCCGGCATCTACGCCCACTATTGCTTCGTACTGGCGCGCGGGGTGCGCCAGTTCGCGCAGTTCGCCCGGTTCGATCCGAGCTTGCCGAAGCTCGATCACGCCGGCTACGTCGAGCGGGTCAAGGAGATCGTGGCGCGACCGGCCCGGGACGCCGCGTTGCCCCTCGACGACCGGATCGTGGTCCCCGGCTACGCGAATCTCCGGGAGTTCTCCCGCGACGAGGAGAGCGCCGTCAAGGAGGGGCTCGGCGGCGCGTTCTGGACCTGGGTGCACTGGACGAACTGGCGCGTGATGCTTCCCGTCGACGGGTCTCACCAGGCGGGCGTTGCCCACGAGATCATCGACGAGCTGCGCTCGGGCCGCCTGGTTCAGCTCCTGGTGACCAACTGGCCGAAACCCGAGCTGAACCATACGGTCATCGTCTACGAATCGCGTCCGTTCGACGGGGGCGTCGAGTTCATCGTATGGGATCCGAACAATCCGGACGGTCCGGGTATCATGACCTGGGAAGCGAGCGCCCGGCGGTTCTGGGCGACGAACATTTACGACACCGAGCCCGGACCGATCCGGGCGTTCCGGATGTACTACTCACTGCTACTATGAGTCGGCTCGTATGCCGTGATGCCTGGAGTGACGCGCCTGCGCGCTGAACCTGTCAGCCTCGTTGCCGCCGGAGCCGTGACCCCGTTCGGCGCCGACGTGGATGCCTTCTGGTCGGGGCTGGTGACGGGCAGCGACGGTATCTCGACGATCGAGCGCTTCCCGGTCGACGATCTGCGCGTCGGGCGCGGGGGCGAGATCAAGAAGCTTCGGCCGCTGCCCGGCGCGCGCCGCGTGCGGTGTCGCGCCACGCAGCTCCTGCTCGCCGCGGCCGAGGATCTCCTGGCGCGCGCGGCCATTTCCGCCGAGCCGGCGCGGATCGCGGTCGTGCTCGGCACGGCGCTAGGCGGGGTCGGAGAGCTGGAGCGCGCCATGGCGCCGGGTGGCCGCGCGCGGCACGCGGTGGACGCGCTCTACGACAGCCCGGCGCACGCGCTCGCCCGGCGGCTGGGCGCTCGAGGCCCGGTGATGACGGTCGGGGCGGCGTGCGCCGCCGGCGCGACCGCACTCGGCACCGGTGCCGACCTCCTGCGGGCCGACGTCGCCGACGTCGTGATCGCCGGCGGCTACGATGCCCTGTGCCGATTCGTGATGCGCGGCTTCGACGCCCTGCGCTCGCTCACCCGCGAGCGCGTGAGGCCCTTCGACAAGCGGCGCAGCGGACTGCTCCTGGGCGAGGCCGCTGGACTCGTGCTGATGACGCGCGAGGGCGCGACGACCGGGCCTCGGCTGGGACGGCTCCTCGGGCACGCCAGCGCCAGCGACGGCTCGCACGTGGCCGCGCCCGACGCCAACGGCCGGGGCCTCGAGCTGGCGGTTCGCACGGCCCTCGACGAGGCCGGTTTGACGCCGGCCGACGTCGAGTTCGTGAGCGCGCACGGGACCGGTACCCTGGTCAACGACCGCATCGAGGCTGACGTGCTGCGCCGCGTGCTCGGCCGCCGCGCGGCCGAGACCCCGGTGAACTCGATCAAGGCGTCGATCGGCCACACGATGGGTGCGGCGGCGGCGCTCGAAGCCGTCATGTGCCTGATGGCCGGGCGCGAGGGAGTGGTGCCGCAGACCCTGGGTCTGGAGGAGCCCGATCCGGCATGTGAGCTCGATCACGTGATAGGGTCGCCCCGCGCGGCGCGGCCGCGGATCAGCCTCAGCACGTCGCTCGGATTCGGGGGCTGCAACGCGGCGCTCGTCCTCGAGGCGGTCGATCGATGAGCGTGACGGGGACCTCCGTCGAAGCCGTCGCGGTGCTGACCGGATGGGGCGAGGGCATCGGCGCGCTCCCGTCCGACGCGGCACGCGCGGCAGCCGGCCGCGCGATCATTCCGCTCGGCCGGCCGGCGCTCGAGGGTGAGCGGTTCCGGCGGGCCACGCGGGAGTGCCTGCTCGGCGTGGCGGTGGTCGACGCGCTGCTGCGCGAGAATCGCGTGTCGCGCGACGTGGTGAAGGGAAGCTCGACCGCGCTGATCTACGTGACGGGCGGCGCCTACGGCGCCTCGAATCACGCGTGGGTCGCGGCGGACACCGCGCGCGCCGCGGAGCCCGACAACGGCGCGGGCGCCAGGCGGCGCGGGGCCGTGGCCGGAACGCTACACTTTCCGTACACGGCGCCGAGCGTGATGTCCGGCGAGGTGGCGATCGAGTTCGGACTGACCGGCCCCTATGGCATCCTCATTGGCGGCGCGGCGGCCACGATCGACGCGCTCTGGCAGGCGACCCTGCTGCTGCAGGCCGGCCGCTGCGAGCGCGCGCTCGTGCTGGCGGTCGAGACCTTCGAGGACTGCGCGGAGCTCTATGCGCGCGCCCGCTGGCTCGTCGGGCGCCCGCTGGTCGAGGCGGCGGCGTGCGCCTTGCTGGTGCCGGGCACCCGGCGCACGCGCTACGACGCGCCGCGGGCGGCGTCGCCGCTCGAGACGCGCGCGCGGGCCCGCGCCGGCGAGACGTTGGCCTGCGCGCCGCTCATCGCGCTGGCGCTCGGGCGTGAGGACGACACGAGTGGATCGATCGGCGTCACGGGCGAATGGCGTGGCCGCCGCGCCGGACTCCACTGGCACTAGGAGGGCTATGGAACCCAAAGAGGTGTTCGACGAGCTCAAGACGATCCTCGTGACGCGGCTCAAATTCGATCCGCGCCGCGCCGTCGACTTGACCCTCGAGACGACGCTGCCCAAGGGCATCGAGAGCTCGATCGGTCTGGACTCGCTCGACTTCATCGAGCTGTCGATTGCGATCGAGGAGCGTTTCGGCATCGCCATGGACGAATCGGCGGACCTCGCCCCGCACTTCACGTCGTTCGAGACCTTGTCCCGGTTCATCGCGTCGAGGACCGCCGGCGCGTGAAGCCGGTCGCCGTCACGGGGCTCGGCGTCGTCAGCCCGTTCGGCGCCGGCGTCAAGGCGTACTGGGAAGGCATCAGCAGCGGTGCCTGCGCGATCCGTCCCATCACCCTGATCGACACCGAGGGCTTCCGCTGCCGGATCGCCGCCGAGGTGCCCGACACGCTCGGCGGCTCGACCCGGCGCTCGCGGGCCGATCGGTTCGCGCTCGCGGCCGCGCGCGAGGCGCTCGACGACGCGGGCATCGGCCGCGCGGAGCGGGCGGACACCGCGCTGATCATCGGCGCGGTCGGCGGCGGCATGCTCGAGGCCGAGGCGTGGTACTGGCAGCGGTCACGCGGCGTCGCGGAGCCGATGCCGCGCGCGCTGGCCTCGTGCTTTCCGTCGGCCCACGCGGACGTGGTCGGCAGCGTGCTCGGCCTCGGCGGACCTCGCGAGACGGTCGTGACGGCCTGCAGCTCGGGCGCCGCCTCGCTGGCGATGGCCGCCGACCTGGTCGCCGACGGGGTTGTTGCCGTCGCGCTGGCCGGCGGCGTCGACGCCCTGACGCGCATCTGCTTCATGGGCTTCAACACGCTGAAGCTCCTCGATCCCACGCCGTGCCGCCCGTTCGATCGTGACCGTCGCGGCATGTCGATCGGTGAAGGCGCCGCCTTCGTGGTGCTGGAGGACCCCGCGCGGGCCCGGGCCCGCGACGCGCGCATCTACGCGGAGCTGACCGGCTACGGCATGAGCACCGACGCCTTTCACGTCACCTCGCCGCATCCGGAGGGCGAGGGGATGGTGCGCGCGATGCGCGCGGCGCTCGCGCAGGCGGGCATCGCGCCCGCGTCTGTCGGCTACGCGAACGCGCATGGTACCGCGACGCCGCAGAACGACCGGATCGAGGCGCGCGCCCTGCGCGAGGTGTTCGGCGAGGGCGGGCTCCTCGTCAGCTCGACGAAATCCATGATCGGCCACACGATGGCGGCCGCCGGAACGCTCGAAGCGGTGGCGACGGTGCTCGCGCTCGGCCACGAGGTCATCCCGCCTACCGCGCGGCTCGAGCACACCGACCCGGACATCCCGTTCGACTGCGTCCCGCAGGTCGCGCGCGACGCCGCCATCGAGCATGCGATCTCGAACTCGTTCGGCTTCGGCGGCCAGAACGTCACGCTCGTGTTCAGGCGCGGCGCGTGAGCGGACGGCGCGTTGTCATCACCGGCGCGGGTGTCGTCGACGGCCATGCGACCGGGGTCCTGAGCCAGCTGCTCGACGCCACCGAGGCGCGCCGCCTGTCGCGCGTCTGCCAGATGACGGTGGCGGCCGGCCGCCTGGCGCTTGCCGACGCGGGACTCGCCGGCGGCACGTCGCTGGCGCTGCTGATCGGCACCGAGTTCGGCGACATGGTGTCGACCATCAAATTCGTCGACGACTACCTCCAGCGCGGGATTCCCGGCCTCTCGGCGCTCCTGTTCCCCCATACGGTCATGAACACGATGGCGGCCACGACGGCCATCGCGGTCTCGGCCAGGGATCTGTCACTGACGCTCAACGTCCCCACGGTGGCCGGCGAGCTCGCGATCGCGCGCGGCGCCGCGGCGGTGCGCGCGGGCCGGATCGACGCGTGCCTGGCGGGCGGCGCCGACGAGCCGCCGCGGTTCGTGGTGGACACGCTCCGCGAACCGGGCGCCGGCAGCGACATCCGGGGCGAGGGCGCCGGTTTCGTCGTGCTCGAGTCGCTCGACCGCGCGCGCGCGCGAGGCGCCCGGATCCTCGGCGAGATCATCGGCGAGGCGTGGCGGGCGCTCGCGGTGCGGCCCCACGGCGTGGGCCGCGCCACGCGCTCGCCGGCGATCGCCGCCGCCCTCGCCGGCGCCGGCGCCGAGCCGGGCGAGATCGGGATCGTCTACACGTCGGCCAACGGTGACGGTCCGCGCGAGGAATGGGAGCGCGCGCTGCTCCATCGCGCGCTGGCTCCGCACCGGCCGCCGCAACGCTCGCTGAGCTTGCCGGCCGGGCGTCACGGCGGCGTGGCGGCGCGCTCGGTCGCGACCGCGGCGACGGAGGCCGGCGATCGTCTCGCGCTGATCCACGCGGTGGCCCGCGGTGGCAATCAGATCGCGATCGTCGTCGCGGGCCCGCGGGCTCGCGCCGCATGACGGTCCTGATCGTCGTTCCGGTCTTCAACGAGGCGGAGACGGTCGGTCACGTCGTGGAGGCGGCCCGCGCGCATGGTCCGGTGCTGGTCGTCGACGATGGGTCTCGCGACGGAAGCGGCGAGGTGGCCCGGCGCGCCGGCGCCGAGGTGATCCGGCACGCGCAGCGCCGCGGTAAGGGGGCGGCGATTCGCACCGGCATCCTCGCGGCGCGCGAGCGCGGCGCGGCCGCGGTGGTGACGCTCGACGGCGACGGCCAGCACCGGCCGTCCGATCTCGGGCTCGTGCTCGACGCGGCGCGCGCGCGCCGCCGGACGATCGTGATCGGCGGGCGGTTGGAGGACGCGGGCGCGTTGCCGCCGGACCGGCTCAACGCGATCCGGGTTGCCGGCTTCTTCATGAACTGGGCCTGCGGGCTCAAGCTCTGCGACACGCAGTCCGGGTTCCGCGTGTATCCGATCGAGCTCTTCGACGACATCCAGGTACGGCGGGGCGGCTTCGTCTTCGAGACCGAGGTGCTGGTGGCGGGGATCGCGCGCGGCTGGTGCGTGCACGAGGTGCCCGTCGCCGCGCTCGCCCGGCTACGCGAGCGGAGCCGCTTCCGTCCGATCAGCGACGGCGTCGCGATCGGCACGTATCTGGCCGGCCGCGTGTTCGCCCGCTGGACGCTCGAGCTCGGGGCGCTCGCGGGCGCGCTGGTGAAGCCGTTCTACGGCGAGCGCCGGCGCGTGCGCCACCAGGCCACCCTGGAGCAGGCGTCGATCTACACCGGATCGCCCGCGCTGTGGGCGATGTCCGTCGGGAGCTCGGCGATCCAGCACGTGCTGAACCGCGTGGCGATGTGGCGACGCGATCCGCGTCCGCGGCGGGCGCTCGTGGCCGCGCAGGCGACCGCCGCGGCGCCCGTGCTGCTCGGGCTCTTGATGCTGCAGGCCTTCGCGCCGCGACACATGCCGGACTTCGTGTCGCCGCTCGTGCGGTGGTTCTGCTCCCAGGAACGACTCGAGGTGGAGCAGGAGCGCCTCGCGCCCGTCGTGAATCCCGTCGGGCGGCAGTCGTGACCGTCGTGCCGCGATGAGGTCACTGCGGGTGCTTCACGGGTATCTCTTCACGGTCATCGGCATCGCGATCGGCGTCGCGGGGCTCGTCGCGCTCGGCGCGATGAGCGAGCGCATCGTCCGCTTCATCGAGGGCGGCGACCGCTTCGTGCTCGGGCAGATCTCGGTGGCCGGCAAGGGCATGGGCATGGGCGCCGGCTTCACCGCGGGCGGCATGCTGCCGGCCGCGGCGCTGCGCGCGATCGCGCAGGTCCCGGGCGTCTCCGG
>CAYVHH010000285.1:0-7994 GCA_964450175.1 uncultured bacterium
CATGTGGCGGTGGCAGATTGGCGTGCCCGCAAGGATATTCCGGCGCGAGCGATTGTGCCGACGACGGGAGTCGATGTGTTGGTGGAATCTTCGTTGATGGTGCCGTTACGCACAGACCGAGAACTCGCGCAGTGAATTAGCGGTCCGAGTTAAAAAAGCGCTTAACGACGTGTCGTCTTTCGTTTAAAGCAATCGATTTTCCCAGCGTGACCAAATCGTGACCAACATGAGTCATCGGGTGGCGTTTTCTGGCATTTCGTGGCACACTTCGCCGCACGGTAAGTACGCAGGACTACTGATTTCACACATGGTTGCGCCGATTCTAGAGAGTGCTCCGAAGCCAAAGGCCGCAGGTTCGACTCCTGCCGGGCGCACCACTTGGAGTCGAGTTCGTGATCCTCGAGTCGTAAAGGTGGGACGGGCCGTTAGCTCAGTTGGTAGAGCAGCTGACTCTTAATCAGCGGGTCCACGGTTCGAGTCCGTGACGGCCCACCATTTTCTCGGGTAGTGCGCAGATCGGCGCGGGGTTCCGGGTCAAAAACGGGGGAAACCCGTCCGGGCACCCCGCGCCGGCTCGCGAGTAGTTCTCCAGCGCCGAGCTGAACCCTCCCTCATCCCGCACTCCGGAGTCGGTCGCCCTCAGCGCACCCCGGCGCCAAACTTATGTCTGAAGCGGATCGTCGGCTATCGTGAGGAGAATCCAAGGCGATCGAACGTGACGCTCTACCAGGCAATCATCTTGGGACGCATCCTGCTGCTTCTCGCGCTTGCGAGCCTCTGTCTCTGCCTGGCCGCGAGCGCGAGGGTCTCGCGGAGGCTTCGGATTCTCAGCTTCGTCGTCCTGATCGGAGCGCTCGTCAGCTATCCGAACTTTGGGGCGCTCCATCCGGAACACTCGGGCTACCGCTCGGGTCACATCCACTACTACGACGCCTTTCACTACTTCATGGGCGCCAAGTACTTTCCGGAGCTGGGCTACTCGGGCCTGTACGAGGCGACCTTGGTGGCCGCGCACGACCTCGGGACCTTGCGTGCGATCCCCGCCGTGCGGGATTTGACGACCTACGCGCTTCGACCGGCCGGCTCGGTGGACGCCGACGCGGTCCGCGCGCGGTTCTCGCAGGCACGCTGGCGGCAGTTCAAGGACGATCTCATCTTCTTCGGTCCGCGGATCGACGCGTGGCCGGAGCTGCTCATCGATCGCGGGTACAACGATCCGCCGCCGCGAGCCCTGCTGCTGCACGCGCTGGTCGATCGGCTTCCCGCGCGCCCCCTCACGCTGAATGTGCTCACGTCGCTCGACTACGTCGTCGTCATGGTCGCGTTCGCGGTGGCCTGGCGGGCCTTCGGAGCAGTTCCGTCAACGCTCGCCCTCGCCTTCTTCGCGTTGAGCTTCTTCGCGAGATTCGATTGGATCGGCGGGTCGCTCTTGAGGTGGGACTGGATTGCCGCGCTCCTCCTCGGCGCCGCCGCCTTTGCGCGCGGCCAGGGTACCGTCGCGGGAGTCTGTCTTGGCTACGCTGCGCTCGCGCGCATATTCCCGGTCCTCTTCTTCGTCCCGCTGGCCATCAAGTGGCTCCAAGGACGATTCCGCAAGACACCCGACGCGGCCTTGGGGGCGTGTCTTTGGTCGGGACTCGGGGTGGTGCTGCTCGTGTCGGCCGGTGTGGCCGTGTCCGGAGAACCGCACACCCATGCGCGCGACTTCGTCTCGAAGATCCTGAGACACGCGCAGGATCCGTCCATCAACTCGGTTGGGCTCGGCCCGGTGGTGGTATTCGGGAAAGCGCTCTGGCTCTCGACCCCCGAAGGGACTGCATACGTGACCGAAGCGGCCATCGTGGCAGCTCGGCCGGCTCGTTACCTGCTGCCGTTGATATCGGCCGGCTACCTTCTGGCCGTGCTGCCGCTGGTGCTTCGCGCGCGGACCCTCGAGAGCCTGATGTACGCCGTGCCTCTCATCTTCTGCGCGCTTTCCCCGAGCGGCTACTACTACTCGTTTCTGGTGCTTCTGGTGTTGCTGCCGTGGGAGCCGGGGAAGGGGATCCAGCAGGTCGGCCTGCTCGAGATTGCGGTGCTGGCCTGTTTCATCGCGGCCAGCTACGCGTTCGAGTTCGTGTCCCCCGATCTTCTCCCACTGTTCTACATCGCGTCGATACAGCTCGGACTGTTCTTCCTCGTGTGGGTCGGGCTCGAATACCTGCGGCTCGGCGTCCCCGGGCGACGGTTCGCCGAGATCCGCGGACGCCTCATCTGAGATTGGCGCCCGCTCACTGTGTCAACGCATGATCAGCCGGGAAGGCAGTGAAGGCGGGCCGGCGGGGAGCGGATTCTCCCAGCACCTGAGAAACCGGACGGCCCACATTGGATGAAGAACACCCGTCACGCCCGCCAGGGCGTTGTCTCTCGCGAATGAGATTCCGAAACCGTCACCGGAGTCCCTGATCCTGGCGAGCGGCACGAAGCCCCGCACGTAGGCGAAGTGGAGGTGGGGCGGCAAATTCTTGGCCTGGAGTTTCTTGGCGTTTCCCGAGTAGCCCATCGTCCCGATCAATTGACCCGCGGTGACGTTCATATTCACGTTCACGTCAACCGTGTGCAGGTGGCCGTAGATGGTATGGCCGCCGTCCAGATGGTCGAGGACGACCGTCTTGCCGAGCTTCCCCCAATCGCTTCGTGCGGCGACGACCACCCGTCCGCTCGCGACGGCGAAAATGGGCTCACCCAGATAGCCGTTCAGATCCACGGCTCCATGAATGCCGTTCGCTCGCGCTGCTTCGAATCCCCCGCCCTCTCGCGCCTCGGCGTCGCTGCCGCGCACCAGCGCGACCCGACCGAGCGGGCACGCCGTGCCGGTCCCGGGGTCCGCCAATCGAGACTCAGGCTCCTGGTGCTGGGCGTTGGCGGCGAACGGTATCCCGATGCTCAGAAAAGCGGCCAACGCGGCGAGAGCCCTCGCCCTCATAGGAGATTTCTTCCGGGCTCAAGGTTGATCAGAATCGCTTCGGTGGTTCGACCGGACCTTCCGCAGGCCGGCCGTACCTCAGGGACAGCCGAGTCAGGACCTTGTCGCCGTTCTCTTGTTCTCGATACATCGCGACCACGAGCATGCCCTGTTCGAGCGCGCCGGGCCGGAGCATCGACCCCGGCGGGGTGAGCAACGTCGTCCCGTCCTTGAGAGTGAGCTGGGTCCCGGTTTCATCGATGCTCTGCACCTCGCCGACGAGCATCTTCTCTTCCGCCTGCGCTTGAGCCCGCGCAAGCGTCGGGGCAAGACCCACGGTCGCGAGTAAACCTGCGAGCAGCAGTTTCTTCACTGGATCCTCCTGCGCCGCAGATGGGCTGCGGCGATCGTGGATGACCGGCGATCGTTGATGACTCATTGATGGCGGCCGCCGCGGTGTGAATCCAGAGGGGCATTCCTTCAACCCGGGATCAGGGTTTTCCACTCCACGCGGTGTCTTGCGGCTTGACTGCCGTTCGCAGAGCGGTAGGTTGGGAGTTGTAGGACGCCTCCGCAACGCCCTCGTGACAGCGTCCAAGAGGGATCCATGACGTCTAGCATCGACGTGCTCATCATCGGCGCCGGCCCGGTCGGTCTCTTTCTCGCCAACGAGTGCGCCCGGCGGTCGCTTCGCTGCCGGATCGTCGAGCAGCGACCGCGGCAGTCCGAGCACTCGAAGGCGCTCGCGGTGATGCCGCGCACCCTCGAGATCTTCGACATGGCCGGCATCGTGACGCCGTTCCTCGAAGCGGCCAATCGCGTGACCTCGGTCGCCGTGGTGAAGCACGGTCATCGACTGGCGCAGATTCCGTTCGCCCCGCCGGACACTCCGTATCCGTTCGTCGCGATGGTGCCGCAAGACGTGACCGAGGCATTACTCGCCCAGGCGCTCCAGCGCAGGGGAGGCGTGGTCGAGTACGAGACCTCGTTCGTGTCGGCATCGCAAGACGGCGCCGGCGTCGACGTCGTTCTGGAGCACCAGGGAGCGCGCTTCACGGTCAGGGCGGCCTTCGTCGTCGGGTGCGACGGGGCACACAGCGCCGTCCGGCATCAGCTCGGTCTCCCGTTCGAAGGCGCGCAGTACGACGCCACCTTCATGCTTGCCGATATCGCCACCAACGAAGCCCTCCGCGGTGACGAGCTGCACCTGTGCCCGCACGAGGACGGTCCGCTCGCGATCTTTCCGATGAGCAGTCGACGCCGCCGCATGGTGGCCACCATCCACGAGCGCGACGGGGAGGCGCCGACGCTCGAGCACGTGCGGTCGGTGCTCGCGCAGCGCGCGCCCCGGGGCCTCGAGGCACGGTCGCTCAACTGGAGCAGCTACTTTCGGATCCAGCATCGCCGCGTGGCGCCCATGCAGGTCGGGCGTATCTTCGTCGCCGGTGATGCGGCGCACATCCACAGTCCGTTCGGCGGGCAGGGCATGAACACGGGCCTTCACGATGCGTGGAATCTCGCCTGGAAGCTCGATCTCGCCATCCGCGACCGCGCCCGACCCGAGCTGCTGGAGAGCTATAGCGCCGAGCGTGAGCCGGTCATCCGGGACGTCATCGAGACGACGCACCTCCTCACGAGAGCCCTGGGGACGGCCAGCCGATTTGCCCAGGGCCTTCGCGATCTCGTGATTCCGCTGGTGTCGCGGCTGGCGCCGTTTCGCTACCGCTTCGTGCAGAGAATCTCCGAGCTCGGCGTGGACTACCACGGGAGCGCGCTGGTCGAAGGTCCCGGCCACCGGTACTTCGACGAGTCTCTGCGCGGCGGTCGCGGCATCGGCAGCCGGTTCGTGCTGCTGGTCGGTGCGGAGGACGAGTCCGAGACGGCGGCCGAAGCCCGTTGCCTGGCCGCCGAGTTTCACGACGTCCTCGAATTGCGTTCCGATGCGCGCGCGGGCATCACGCTCGTTCGCCCGGACGGCTACACGGCCTATGAGGCATACCGAGGCGCCCCGTCCGCGGCGCTCAGGTCCGTCCGCGAGGTGCTGGAACGGCAGGTGATTGGCTCACCGTGATGGCGGTCCACCAATCGCGCCGGCCCGGGCGCTGACCGGGCTCTGACGGGCGAAATTTCAGGAGCCGGGCAGAAAGCCCGAACCCTAGAACGGCCCCACCGATCGCCTTCTTCTCCGCAACGTCGCGGATACGCAGCACTCCTACGCGAATCGCGACCTTGGCAAGCGGAGTGCTATACGGAAGCCCCGATAGATGAGGCTGGAACATTCGACCACTCAACCTGGAGGAGCTTGGGCATGACGATCAGCGCAACAACGCTCGAAGGGTCGCGCACCAACCTGAACGACGCCGACATTGCCGGCCTGCGGAGCAACGTGCGCGGCGAGCTCGTCGTCGCCGGAGACGCACGCTTCGACGAGGCGCGGCGAGTCTGGAACGGCAACGTCGATCGTCGCCCGGCCCTCATCGTGCGGTGCATGGGTGCGGCGGATGTCCAGCAGGCCGTGAACTTCGCGCGGTCACTCGGGCTCCTCGTGTCCATCCGAGGCGGCGGCCACAGCGCGCCGGGGTACGGCACGAACGAAGGCGGCCTCGTGATCGATTTATCGCCCATGAAGGGCATCCGCGTGGATCCCGACACGCGCACGGTCTCGGCGCAGGGCGGCGTGCTCTGGCGTGAGCTGGATCACGAGACGCAGGCGTACGGCCTCGCGACGACCGGCGGCACCGTGTCGAACACGGGCATCACCGGCCTCACCCTGGGCGGCGGCCTCGGTTGGCTGATGGGCAAGCATGGATTGACCGTCGACAATCTGATCTCGGCCGACGTGGTGACCGCGGACGGCGAGTTCCGCAAGGCGAGCGCGAAGGACAACCCGGATCTCTTCTGGGCGCTGCGCGGCGGCGGTGGCAATTTCGGCGTCGTCACGTCGTTCGAGTATCGGCTCCATCCCGTCACGCAGGTCCTCGGCGGCATGGTGATCTATCCGCTCGACCAGGCGCGTGACGTGCTGCGCTTCTACCGCGACTTCTGCAGCACCCTGCCGGACGAGGCGGAAGCGTACGCGGCGCTGCTGACGGCGCCGCAGGGCATGCCGGTGGCCGCGCTGATCCTCGGCTACAACGGGCCGATCGCCGAGGGCGAGAAGGTGCTCGCCCCGGCGCGGCGGTTCGGCAAGCCGGTCGCCGACGTCGTCGGGCCGATGCCGTACGGGGCGCGACAGCGCATGCTCGACGAGCCCAACGCCACGCACGGCCTGCAACGGTACTGGCGCTCGGCCTTCACCGAGCAGATCTCGGACGGCCTGATCGACGTCATCGTGGAGGGCGCGTCGAGCTTCAGCTCGCCCCTCAGTGCGCTGCTCTTCTTCCACATGCACGGAGCCGCGACGCGAGTCTCGCCGATGGCGACCGCCTTCGCGCCGCGCCGGACGCAGTGGGACTTCGACGCCATCGGCCAGTGGACGGACGCGGCACAGTCCGCGACGCACACGGGGTGGGTGCGGGGGCTCTGGACGAAGCTAGAGCCGCATCTGAAGGGCAGCGCGTACGTGAACCATCTCGCGGCGGACGACCGGCCAGAGAAAGTCCGCGCTTCGTACGGGGAGAACTACGCGCGTCTGCGCGCGCTCAAGGCAGCCTACGACCCGAAGAACCTCTTCCGCGTCAACGCGAACATCGCGCCCTGACAGGCAAGAGTGTGCAGGACGCCGGGCTCTATTGCGTCCCGGCGACCGGCCGACGAGGACACTCTGAGGCCACGCGGCGGGCACTCCGGCGAGATCCGGCAGTGCCCGTCGTGGTTTTGCCGACCGGCCGGCGCGGCCGATCCCGTTCGGACGAAGCCGAGCGGCCAAAGGGCTCGGTCATGACGGTTGCGTTCGAGCTCGACGGGCAAGCCTTCACGGCGTTGAACGGCGGGCCACTCTTCAAGTTCACCGAGGCGATCTCGCTCGTCGTGAACTGCGACACCCAGATGAAGAAGCTCCACGTCGATGCGCTGAAGAAGGCGTACGACGGACAGTAGCGGATCCAGCGCCGCTCGCGCGCAACGCTGACGCATGATACGGTTCTCCGGGGCGCGGACCGTAATTGCAACAAGTGATCGCCCGGCGTCTGAGCGTAGTCGGCTTCGCGTTGGCGGCCGTCCTCCTCGTCGTCGCCGGAGGTGCGGCATACCACCGCCTGGTCGAGCTCCGCGAGGCCAATCGCGAGGTCGAGCATACGCTCGCGGTTCAAACGAACCTCGCGCGGGTCCTGTCGCTCGTCACCGACGCCGAGACGGGACAACGAGGCTTTCTCCTCACCGGTGACGCGTCGTACCTCGAGCCCTACGACGCCGCGAGCGCCCGCCTGCCGCAACAGCTGGAGCAAGTCCGGCGCCTGACCCGCGACAGTCCTCGACAGCAGGAGCGAATCGCCAGGCTCGAGACATTGAGCCAGCAGAAGCTAGCCGAGTTGAGCTCGACCGTCACGGCGCGCGCGAGTCGCCGTCCTCGGGAGGCCTCCCGTGTCGTGCTCACCGGCGAGGGCAAGCGGATCATGGACGAGATCCGCGCCGTCGTGGAGGGGATGCAGGCCGAGGAAGGCGCGCTCCTGACGGAGCGCGTCGCGCTCCAGGCGCAGCAGGGCCGGCGCGCCACCCTCACGATCGGCGGGAGCCTGGTGCTCGCACTGGCGATCGTGGTCGCCGCCGTCGCGACGCTGGGCAAGGTGGGCCGCGAGCGGGATCGCGAACGTGCGGCCAGGGCGACGGCCGAGGAGGTCGCGACGGCGATCGCGATCTCCGAGGAGCGCCTGCGAGTCACGCTCGCCAGCATCGGCGACGCGGTGCTGGCCACCGACGAACGCGGGCGCATCACCTTGCTGAACGGCGTGGCCGAAGCGCTGACGGGGTGGAGGGAGGCGGAGGCCGTCGGACGCGGGCTCGAAGAAGTCCTGGTCATCATCAACGAGCAGTCGCGCCGGCCCGCCGAGAATCCGGTCGGCCGAGTGCTCCGGGAAGGTGTGATCGTCGGGCTGGCGAACCACACCGTCCT
>CAYVHH010000286.1:0-4657 GCA_964450175.1 uncultured bacterium
CACGGAGGGCAGAGGTTCGTAGTCGATCCGGACGAGGTCCGCGGCATCCTCGGCCTGCGCCCGCGTCTCGGCCACGACCATGGCGACCGGATCGCCGACATAGCGCGCCCGATCGCGGCTCAGACCGCGGTGCGGGCGGGCGAACATCGGGCCGCCGTCCGGACGCTTGCGTTTCAGGGTCATGGACATCGTGCCCAGCCCTTCGACGTCGGCGCCGGTGAAGACGGCCAGCACACCCGGAGCGCGCAACGCGGCCGCCGAATCGATCGCGCGGATCCGGGCGTGCGCGTGCACGGAGCGCAGGATCACGGCGTGCGCCTGACCCGGGACGTTGACGTCGTCGAGGTAGCGGCCCTTGCCGCGCAGGAGCCTGACGTCCTCGACTCGCTTGATTCCCTGACCGATTCCAAACTCGCCCATCAGCGCATCGCTCCTCTGTTCACGGGGGAAGCAGCCGGGCTCCGGGCGCCGCGAACTCCTTCGGCCACACCACGACCCACTTGCCGTCCTGCACCTGCTTCACCTTCGAGAGATCGTCGCCGTAGTTGTTCGGGCCGTCGAAGCGGAAGCGGCCGACGATCGTCTGGACCTGATTCTTCCTGAGCCACTGGGCCAGCACCTTGTCGTCGAGGCTCTTGGTCGCGGTGACCGCCGCCTCGAGCATCTGCCACGCGGCGTATGAGCCGGCCGCCTGCGTGTCGACGTTCGTGTACGGCACACCGGCTTTGGCCGCGCGCTCGTGGTAGAGCGTCGCGAACTTGGCCGCGACGGGATTGTTCGTGAACGGCGGATGCTCCTCGAAGAACGTGTTCGAGAGCGCGAGCTTGGCCTCCGGCGCCATCGCCATCGGGCCCGGCGCCGGGAACAAGTGATAGTGGCGGCGCGGCGTGTAATCGAGGCGCTTGAGCTCCTCCAGGACGAGGTTCCCGTCGAGGCCGAGCGCGCCGACCCAGAGAAGGTCCGGATTGGCGTCCTTGATGCGGGCCGCGATCGGGCCGAAGTCGCGCGTGCCGAACTCGTACTCGAGATAGAGCACGACCTTGAGGCCGCGCTGCGGCGCGACGTCGCGCGCGCCCGCCGACTGGAACTGCGCCGACGGGAACTTGCTGGTGACGATCGCGATCGTCTTCGGCGGGTTGGCGGTCGAAGCCATCGCGTCGAAGACGATTCCGGGGACCGTCTTGTTGGGCTCGGGCCCGAACGGCGCCGCCGGGAACTGCATGTCGTATTTCGCCAGATGCGGCATGCCGAAGCTGTGATGGATGAGCAGCTTCTGGTAGCGCTGCGCCACGCCCATCGCGGCGATGATGCCGCCCGTCGCGTACGGGCCCATCAGCAAATCGACCTTGTCCACCGTGATGAGCTTCTCGTAGAGACTCCGCGTCACCTCGGGTTTGGACTGATCGTCGAGCAGGATCCAATCGACGGGGCGGCCGAGCAGACCGTTGCCGCGGTTCAGCTCCTCGACGTAGATCTCGGCGGTGATCTTGTGCAGGAGCGCCGTCGCCGCGAGCGGACCGGTGAGCGCCAGGGTCCCGCCGATCTTGATCGGCGGGCCCGAGGGCGCCGCCGCGGCCCCGAAGACGAACGCGACGAGGAGGACGACGGCGAGCAGGCTGGTGCGAGCCCAAGTCTTTCTCGAGAGCATCATCTGCCTCCTCCGCAGCGTGGAGAGTCGCGCCGGATCAGCCGTCGTCGCGCCGATCGGGCGACGTCGTACGTCGGCAGGCGATATGCGCGAGCGGTCGCCGCGAGCCTAACCGGGCGGGGAGCCGTCAGTCAAGGGGACGCGAGCGCCGCCGGGCTCGGGCCGCGGCCGCGTCACCGCCGGCGGGACTCGTGCGCCCGGTCGGCCAGCTCGAGCCGCAGCTGCGACAGCTCGACCGGCTTCAGGAGCACGGCGACGACACCCGGCTCCGCCCGATAGCCGTGGGCATCGTCATCGAAGCTGGTGATGACGATGGCGCGGGTGTGGGGCTCGTAGCGGCGCGCGAAGCGGAGAAGGTCCAGCACGTTCAAGGTGACGTGCCGATCGGACTGCACGTTGTCGTCGAGCAACAGCAGGTCGTGGGAGCGCGCGAAGATCGACGCGAAGCCTGCCCACATATCCTCGGCCAGCTTCACGTCGTGACCGTCCGCGCACAGAAGCTCGCGCAGCCCTTCCCGGGCATGACGCTCTCGCTCGACGACGAGGACACTCAGCGGCATGGTCAGCTCCCGGCCATTCCAGGAGCAACGAGCGTGCCCGGCTCGACCGCAGGGGCGCCAATCGGCAAGTAGCGGAAACCGTGAGCCGCCGACCGATTCGGGATGCTCCACGCCCCGGGGCGTGAAAAAACTACCTCGTACGAGTTACTTGGCTGCGCCGGCGAGGTCGTCGGTCAGCGCGCGCGCCTTGCTGACAAGGTTCGCGGCGCGCTGGTAGTCCTTCTGATCGAGGGCGCTGCGGGCTTGATCGAGGAAGCTCTTCGCCGTGCGCAGGGTTTCTTGCTGAGGCGGCTTCAGCGCGCGACCTTCGAGATCCCCCAGCGCTCGCGCGACGTCGACGATATTCTGCTGGGTGCTCTCGAGGAGCTTCTGCTCCTGGGCCGGCGGCACTTCGGGCCGGAGGACGCCCACCGGCGCCGTCGCGGAGGACCTGGACGCCGCGGTCGCGGCCGGCGTCGGCGCGGGACTGGCTGCGGTCGGCGGTGGCGCCGGAGCCGCCGGCTTCTTGACGACGGCATCGTTCCCGGCGCACCCGGACAGGAGGAGCAGCACCGACGCCGGAAGAAGAACGCGCCTCGTCACATCGGCACGCTGCCCGACGCCACCGGAAGCGTCAGGATCATGAGGGTGCCGCGATCGACTTCGGATTCGACGTCGATCCGGCCGTCGTGCATCTGCACGATCCGATACACCATCGAGAGCCCGATGCCGGACCCCTGCGACTTGGTCGTGAAGTACAGGCGGAAGATCTTCTCGAGGTCCTGCGCCGGAATGCCGACCCCCTCGTCGGCGATGCGGATCTCGACGGAGCCGTCCGGTCCCAGGCGCGCGCCGAGCGTGACCGTCCCGCCCCTCGGCATCGCCTGAATCGCGTTCGTCACCAGATTCGTGAGCGCCTGCTGGAGCAGCTCGGGGTCGCCGGCGACCGGCGGCAGCTCCGGCGCCAGGTTCTCGGTGATGCGCGCTCCGGCGCGCGCCGCCTCGGGCGCCATGAGGCGCGCGATCTCGGACACCAGCGCTTCGACGCGGACCGGCGCCAGCCGGATCTCCTCCGGGCGGACGAACTTCAGAAAACCCTGGACGACGCGATCGAGCCGGACGATCTCCTGGGCGATCACGTCCAGATTCTCGCGGACCGCCGGCTGGCTCGCGCCCAGACGCGCCTTCAAGAGCTCGAGGTGAATGCGCATCGCGTTGAGCGGATTTTTCACCTCGTGCGCCACCCCCGAGGTCAGCCGGCCGAGCGCCGCGAGCTTCTGCGAGTACGTCACCAGCGACTGCACGGCGCGGACGGGCTCGAGGTTGCGGAGCGCGAGGACGCCGCCACCCGCTCGCTCGCCCTCGGGAATACGATAGCTCGACACCGCGAGCTCGCGAGACTGCCCGTCGGGACACCGCACCTTCACCGCGGAGTTTCGACGCTCGATGCCGGCGTCGAACAGCTCGGTGACCACCGGCCCCAGCGGGTGGTCGGCCGGCAAGAGACCGGCGAGCGCGCCCTCCGGGGCGTCGAACGATTGGCCGAGCAGCCCCTCGGCCGTTTGATTGCAGAACACGACCTCGCGCTTGGCGTTCAGCACGATCACGGCGTCCTCGAGACTATCGAGGATCCCTTCCATCCGCGCCCGGTCGTTCTGCCAGTGCGACTGCTCCGCATGAACGCGCTCGCCGAGCTGGTTGACCCGCGCTGCGAGCTCGCCGAGCTCGTCGTCGCGCGTGAGCTCGACCGTGGCGCCGTACTCGCCCCGGGCCAGCCGGTCCATCCCGTTGGCGATCTTCCGCAGCGACTGGAGCAGGAGATGGCCGACGACGAGCCCGACCGCGACGGCGATGCCGAGCGCGACGAGGGCGACCGCCAGGCTATAGAGCGCGGCCTGCGCGAGCTCCTGTTTGAGCAGGCTGGTCGAGACGCCCACGCGAACGGTGCCGAAGGGGCGCTCGCCCAGGCGCATCGGAACCTGCGCCTCGTACACCTCGGGCTGCCCGAACAGCGACGCGACCATGGCGAGGGTCGACCGGGTTTTCAGGCGCTCGACGCTCTCGCGCGGCGGCAGGATCTCGCCCTCGAGCTTGGGATTGCTGTGGGCGAGAATCCGGTCGCTCGGATCGACCACGGCCGCGTACACGACCGTGTGCGAGTACCCGATCATGCCCTCCAGCAGGGCGCGGATGCCCGAATCTTGCTGCAGGAGCGTGGGGGAGGGCGTCGGCGAGGCGGCGATGACGCGCGAGCTCTGATGATAGAGCTGGCGCGCCATCAGCTCGCCCTCGTCCGCCGCGGCCCCGAGCGCCAGCCGGGCCACGTTCGCCAGATGCGCCATCGTCGACGCCACCACGACGAGCAGGACCACGATGGCGAGCGCCAGGACCTGCCGCGCGCGAAGCGTCAGACGCATGCGCCTCAGGCGTTGTACTTGTGGAGCTTGTTGTGCAGTGTCTTGAGGCTGAT
>CAYVHH010000287.1:0-8480 GCA_964450175.1 uncultured bacterium
GCGAGCCATGAGCGCCGCGCGCTCGATCGCTGTCGTCAGCGTGAGCCGCTCCGACTGGGGACACCTGCTCCCCGTGCTCGAGGAGCTCCGCGTGTCGGGGCTGCGCCTCTCGCTGATCGTCGCCGGTATGCATCTCTCCGAGCGTTTCGGGCTGACCGTGCGCGAGATCGAGGCAGCGGGCTGGTCGATCGCGGCGCGTGTCGAGATGCTCGAGCCCGAGGACACGCCGCGCGCCGTGGCGGCCTCTATGGGACGCGGAGTATCGGGTTTCGCGCGGGCGTACGCCGAGCTCACGCCAGACCTCGTGGTCGTGCTCGGCGACCGGTTCGAGATGCTCGCGGCCGCGGTGGCGGCCTTGCCGTTCGCGCTTCCGGTGGCGCACGTGCACGGGGGCGAGCTCTCCGAGGGCGCGATCGACAACCAGATCCGCCACGCCATCACCAAGCTGGCGCATCTGCACTTCGCCTCGGCGGAAGTCCACGCGCGCCGGATCGCGGCGATGGGCGAGGAGCCGTGGCGCATCCACACGACCGGTGCGCCAGGCCTGGATCGGATCCCCGCGCTCGCCTCGCTGACCCGAGACGAGGTCGCCACGGCGCTCGGTCTGTCGCGCGACGAGCGCTGGCTGATCCTGACGTTCCATTCCGTGACGCTCGAGTACCATGCCGCGGGCCATCAGATCGATGAGGTGCTGGCGGCCGTCGAGAAGCTCGACGTCGCGTGTGTGCTGACCTACCCCAACGCGGACACCGCCGGCCAGGTGATCATCGAGCGTCTCGAGGAGTTCGCGGCGCGCCACCGTCGGGCGCGGTTGGCCAGAAGCCTGGGTGACCGGCTCTACCTGTCGCTGCTCCGTCACGCCGACGTGATGGTCGGCAATTCGTCGAGTGGGCTCATCGAGGCCCCGACGTTCGGGCTCCCCGTCGTCAACGTCGGGACGCGACAGCAAGGGCGGCTACGCGGTCGCAACGTCATCGACGCCGATCCCGACCGGGACGCGGTGCTACGCGCGCTGGATACGGCGCTGACGCCGTCGTTTCGCGACTCCCTCCGGACCGCGACGAACCCCTACGGCGACGGCGGCGCGGCCCGGCGCATCGTTCGGGTACTGCGTGAGGTCGAGCTGGGCGACCGACTCGTGCGCAAGCGGGCGGTGGAGGCATGACGCGGCTCGCCCCGATCGTGGTGCGCGCGGGGACGACCCTGCGCGAGGCGCTCGAGCGCATGACGCGCAGCGGACGGCAGATCGCGCTCGTTACGGACAGCGACGGGCGTCTCGCCGGCGTGATCACCGACGGCGACGTGCGCCGTGCGCTGCTGCGCGGTCTGACACTGGAAGGGATCGTCGACGACGCGATGAACCGCAAGCCGGTGATCGCGCCACCTGACGTGACGCGCGAGGCGGCGCTGGCGGTCATGCGCAGCCGCGTGCTGCGCCACCTCCCGCTGGTCGCCGAGGACGGCACGCTCGTCGACCTGCTCACGCTCCAGGAGCTGCAGACGCCGTCGGCACCGCTGCCGACGTGCGCGGTGATCATGGCCGGCGGCGAGGGCAAGAGGCTGCGGCCGCTGACCGACGACACTCCCAAGCCGCTGCTGCATGTCGGCGGCCGGCCGATCCTCGAGATCCTCATCGGGCGCCTGCGTCAGTCGGGCATCGCCGACGTCGTGCTCGCGGTCCGGCACAAGTCGCAGATGATCCGCGACCGGCTCGGGGACGGCGCGCAGCTCGGCGTGCGGATCGAGTACGTGGAGGAGCCGCGCCCGCTGGGCACGATGGGCGCGCTCCGGCTGCTGAGGGAGCGGCCGACCGCGCCCTTCTTTGTCGTCAACAGTGACATTCTCACTAAGTGCGACTTCCGCGCGATGTGGGAATTTCACGGTCGCCAGGACGGCTGCGCCCTCACGGTTGGCGTCTCGCTGCACCAGGTGGACATCCCCTACGGGGAGTTCACGCTCCGCGGCACGCGCGTGCTCACCGTCGAGGAGAAGCCGCGCAAGGAATTTCCGATCAACGCCGGCATCTATGTGCTCTCGCCGGGAGCCGTCGACGCCGTCCCGCCCGACCGCTGCTTCGACGCGACCGACCTCATCCGGGAGCTCCTGGCGACGGGCCGGCAGGTGGCCGGCTACGTGATCCGCGAGTACTGGCTCGACGTGGGGCGCCACCATGACCTCGAGCGCGCGAACGACGACGTCGCGCGAGGGCTGCTCGAATGATCCGTGTCGGCATCGTCGGCCTCGGCTACGTCGGCATCACCTTGGCGGTCGCCCTCGCTCAGCGCGGGATCGAGGTATTCGGCTGCGACCGCGAGCGCCATGTCGTGGAGAGCCTGGCCAAGGGCAAGCCACACCTATTCGAGCCCGGCGTCGAGGCGGCGCTCGCCGAGTGCGTCGGCCGCACGCTGCACGTCACGGACGAGTTGCCGGCCGGGCCGCTCGACGCCGTCATCATCTGCGTGTCGACGCCGGTCGACCCGGCCACCCATGCCCCGATGCTCGAGAACCTGCGTGCGGCCGCTCGCAGCGTGGCCGCCACGACGGCCTCGGGCACGCTCGTCGTCGTCCGCTCCACGGTCCCGGTCGGCGCGACGCGGGCGATCGTGCTGCCCGAGCTCTCCGCGCGCCACGCGCTCGTGCGGCTGGCCTTCGCCCCCGAGCGGACGATCCAGGGGCAGGCGCTGCGGGAGCTGCAGGCGCTGCCGCAGGTCGTCGGCGGTCTCGACGACGCCAGCCGGGACGCCGCCGCCGCTCTCTTCGGCCGGCTGACGGCCCGCGTGGTCCCCGTGTCCTCACTGGAGGCGGCGGAGCTCGTCAAGCTAGTGAACAACTGCCACACGGACCTGATCTACTCGTTCGGCAACGAGGTCGCGCTGCTCGCGGAGCGCTGGCGCCTCGACCCGCTCGAGGTCATCAAGGCCGCGAACGTCGACTACCCGCGACCCGACCTCGCCCGGCCGGGCTTCGTGGGCGGCGGCTGTCTCACGAAGGACCCCTACATCCTGCTGGATTCTGCGCGCGCGGTCGGACACGACCCCTGGCTGGTGGACCGCGCGCGGCAGCTCAATGAGCACCTGCCGGCCCATGTCGCGAACCGCTTCGTGACACTCGTGCGCGAGGCGCGCGGAACGCTCGACAAGGCGCGCGTGGCACTGCTCGGCTTCGCTTACAAGGGTTGGCCGCCGACCGATGACATGCGCGGAGCGCCGTCACTATCGATACTCGACGTGCTTCGGGCGGCTGGGCTGGAGGTATGCGGACACGACTATCTCGTCGCTCCCGAGGTCCTCGCGCGGTACGGCGTCCCCGCCTGCTCGCCGGAGGAGGCTTTCCGCGATCGCGACGGGGTGCTCGTCATCACCAACCACCCGGACTACGGCAAGCTCGATCTTCCGCCGCTGCTGGCGAGCCTCCGGAAGCCGGCCGTCGTGTTCGACTGCTGGCGGATCCTCGACGAAGGCGCTGTCAGGAATGCCGGAGCCGTCCGCTATGCCGGGATCGGCTATGGCTAGGATCCTGCTCCTCGGCGGCGCCGGCTTCATCGGCTTGCACCTCGCGCGCCGGCTGGCGCACGAAGGCGGCCACGCACTCACGCTCGTCGACGATCGGTCGCGCGGACGTCAGGATGCCGAGCTGGCGGTGCTGCTCGCCCGGCCGGGGGTGCGGCTCATTCAGGCCGACCTCACCGATCCGCAAACCGTGGCGAATCTGCCGCGCGACGTCGACCAGGTGTATCTGCTGGCGGCGGTGGTGGGTGTGCGCAACACTGAGGGCGCGCCGGCGCGGGTCGTGCGGGTGAACTCGCTCGTCACCCTCCACGTGCTGGACTGGATCGCCGCGCTGCCCTCTCGGCCGGCCCTCTTCTTCGCGTCCACCAGCGAGGTCTACGCGGGCGGCGTCGCTCTCGGCACGGTGCCGGTGCCGACGCCGGAGGACGTGCCGCTGGTCATCGGGGACATCGGTAATCCGCGGTTCGCCTACGCGGCCAGCAAGATTCTGGGGGAGGCGGCGGTACGCCACTACGGCGACGCACACGGAATCCGGTGGGTGGCGGGCCGCTTCCACAACGTCTACGGCTCGCGCATGGGCAGCGATCATGTGATCCCCGAGCTCGCGTTGCGCTCGCTCGGCGGCGAGGACCCACTGCGTGTCTACGGGCCGGAGCAGCGGCGCGCATTCTGCCACGTCGCCGACGCCGTGGAGGCGATGATCCGATTGATGGAGTCGGAGGACGCCAGCGGCGTGGTGAACATCGGCAACGACGCGGAGGAGACGCTCATCGGTGATCTTGCCGAGCTCGTGCTGCGCGCGACGGGCCGCACGCCCCGGATCGAAGCGCGGCCGGCACCCCGTGGATCGGTGGCGCGGCGCTGCCCGAGCATCGCCCGCCTCCGCACACTCACCGGGTTCTCGCCCAAGGTTACCCTGGAGACGGGCGTGACCGAGACGGTGGCCTGGTACCGCGAGTCGCACGCGCGCGGCACGGCCGGGGGTGGCGCGTGAGCGACGTGATCCCGAACGCCGAGCCGCACCTGGGCGGTAACGAATGGAAATACCTCAAAGAGTGCCTGGACACCAACTGGCTCGCCACAGGCCCCTTCGTCGAGCGCTTCGAGCGTGAGGTCGCGGCGTACGTCGGCGCGCCGTACGGCGTGGCGACGGCCACCGGCACGGCGGCGCTTCACGTCGCGCTGCTGGTGGCGGGCGTCGAGCCCGGCGACGAGGTGCTGTGCCCCGCGCTCACGTTCATCGCGACGGCCGGCGCGATTCGCTATTGCGGCGCGCACCCCGTGATCCTCGACTGCGAGGAGCGGTCGTGGGGGATGGATCCGCAAAAGCTCACGGACTTTCTCGAGCGCGAGTGTGATGTGCGGGACGGCCGCGTCATCGACCGGGACACCGGCCGCGTCGTGCGCGCCGTGCTGCCCGTCCATCTTTACGGCCATCCCGTGGACCTCGACCCCATCCTCGTGCTGGCCCAGCGTTACCCGCTCGCGGTCGTAGAGGACGCCGCCGAAGCGCTCGGGGCCCGCTACCGCGGCCGACGGGTCGGTGCGCACGGCCGGATCGGGTGCCTCTCGTTCAACGGCAACAAGATCATCACGACTGGCGGGGGCGGACTCGTGCTCACGCACGACGAGGCGCTCGCGCAGCGGGTCCGCGCGCTGACCCAGCAGGCGCGGCGGCCCGGGCCTGAGTGGGTCCACGACGAGATCGGCTTCAACTACCGGCTGAGCAACCTTCAGGCGGCGGTCGGGGTCGCGCAGATCGAGCAGCTCGATCGGTTCATCGAGGCCAAGCGGGAAACGGCGAGCGTGTACGGCGCCGCGCTGGCGAGGCTCGGCGGTGCCACGCCGCTCGCTGAGCGGTCCGATAGCTTCGCGACGTTCTGGCTCTATTCGGCCGCCTTCGACCCGGCCCGCTACGGCGACACGCGCGCGCTGATCGCCGCCGCGAACCGGGAGGGCATCCAGTTCCGGCCCCTCTTCTATCCGCTCCATCGCCAGCCGGTCCTCGCCGGCGAGCGCGTGTGGCACGTGGAGGTGGCGGACCGCCTGTGGGCTCGCGGCGTGTCGCTGCCCTCGTCGGTGGGGATCACCGCCGAGGAGCGGGAGCGCGTCGTCGCGTTTCTCGCCAGGGTGGCGCGGTGACGGGGTACGGCCGTCTCACCGGTTGTAGGCGAAGAGGTGATCGAAGAGGACGAGCTCGCCCGATCCGGCCTTCCGTGCGACCACGTAGCTGGCCAGGCGAAAGACCGCCTTCACCTCGACCCGGCTCAGCCGGGTGCCATCCCGCTCCGCCGGCAGCTCGACCTCGGCGTGCGCCTTGGGGCCCAGGCGCACATCACGGCTCGTGCGCGCGTCGCCGTGATAGGTGATCACGTGCGCCTCGGCGTCCACGAAGCGCGAGACGTTGCCGAGCAGGAGCGAGTAGCGCGCGGCGAACGGGTCGCGGCGGAACAGGTAGCTCTCGAAGTTGTTGATCCCGACGGCGCCGATACGGTCCGGGACGCCGCCGAGCACGGCATTGACCGCATAGTAGAGCGCCGGGGCCGTCGAGGCGTGCCGGTGGAGGAAGGCGTAGTGGTGGGGGCGGTAGGGGAACACCCGCTCGTCGTAGCGCGCGTCGAGGAGCACCATCGTGCGCGTCTCGCCGAGCCCGACCGCCTGCATCGCCGCGTCGAGATCCAGCATCTCCTGGCGCGGGTCGACGGGCACATGCGCGAGGCGGTGGCCCTCGGCGTCGTAGGCCTCGACATCGAGCGCTGCGAGCGTGCGACGCGCGCCGGGGCCACGCTGGTGCACCAGCTCGATACGATGGTCGTAGCCGGGCTCCCAGAACGTTGCCGAGAGCAGGGCGGCCAGGGCTTTACTTGACATGCATCAGCGAGAGAGGGCCATCGAGATCCCGTACGCCCGTGCCCACGACATAGAGGTTGAACCACGCGTTGCCGGCCAGACGGACGCGGCGGACAGCTATGCCGACCGCCGGGCGCTCGCCGAGCCGCGCGACATCGAAGAGCTGCGACCCGTGCGGCGACAGAGCCACGAGCGCGGTGCCCAGCGGCGCGCCGTCGCCCGTAGTCGCCTCGACGCGCACGCGGTTCATCACGTTCGAGAGGTTGAGGAGGAGCAGGTGCGAGGACGCGTCGCGTCCGACGTAAACGTACTGATCGCGCACGAAGACGCCGAACGAGCGTCCGAGGGCAGCGCACGCGGCGCCGGCGACCGCGTGCAGCGCGCGGGCCCGGCGCGAATAGCGCTCGAGGAACTCGTGCCGGCCGTGCGTTGCCGCGTAGGTCTCGCCGTCGGAGACGGTGACGTAGAGGTCCGACTGCACGCCCGGCGCGTTCACTGTGACGAACCCGTAGCCGCGCGGCACCGCGTCGAGCCGGATCTCGGCCGTGTCCGTGCAGTCGGCGAGAACCGCGTCGTAGCGCTTGAGCGCGGTGCCCTCGGCATCGTACTGGACGATCGTGACAGGGAAGGGGCCGCGGCTCTCGCCGGGATTGAACCGCGCCTCGATGTTGTTGAGCAGCAGCACGCATTCGAGATCGGGACGGGCGAGCCACGGCAGATAGTACGCGCGTGGCCGCGCGACGCCGACCAGCGTCCGGGCCAGCAACCGCAGGGACCGCATCATCGGGCCAGCCTACCCCGGCCGTCCGGTGAGCGGCAAGCCTTTAACGTCGCGCGATGACGCACTGGCGCGACCGCCTCGACCGCCGGCGCCTCCAGATCCTCGACCGCCTCGGTCTCAACCGCGGGTGGCTCCGGGAGCTCTCCGCCTACTACCGTGGCATCACGATCCAGGAGTTCTGGGTCCGCTACACGGTGCGCCGCATGGAGGCCGCCGAGCTCTGGGGACGGAAGCCGCGGACGGGCGAGACGGACTATCGCTCGTTCTACACCGAGACCGATTATTTCGTGCTCCGGCAGATGTACTACCATCGCAACGAGTCGTTCCACGTCGTGGCCGACTCGCTTCGGCGGTCTGGAGCCGCCGGCGACTTCTGCGAGTACGGGTGCGGCGTGGCACCGGTCACCGCATGGATGCGCCTGCGCTTCCCGCGCTGGCGCTACACGCTCGTCGACGTGGCGTCCCCGGCGCTCGACTTCGCACGCTGGCGGTTCCGCGCGCATCCCAACGTCGAGGCGCGCGAGCCGGGGCTGGGTCACGATCTGCCGCTCGTGAAATCGTACGACGTGATCACATGCTTCGACGTTTTGGAGCACGTGGTGAATCCGCTCGACGTTGTGCGGCACCTCGCCGACCACCTCAAGCCGGGCGGGACCCTGCACCTGAACTTCGTCGACGACGCGGGCGATGAGAACCTGGCGGAGGCGGCCGCGCAGCGCGCGGACTCGATCGCGTTCCTCGAGCGCGAGCTCGACGCCGAGGTACCGCTGCACGCGACGATTCGGGACGAGATCTATGGCCGGTACGTCAAGCCTATCTACTGAACGCGTGGCGCCCGCGGGGCTCGAGGCGTATTACACGCGCTACTACCGCGACACGCTCGGGATCCCCGGGTGGCGCGAGCTCGTCGCCGTGCGTCTGGACGACGCGGCCTACGAAGACCGGCGCGTCGCGCGGCTGCAGGAGGCCCTCGGCTCGCCGCTGGCCGGGCGGCGCCTGGTCAACGTCGGCTGCGGCGCCGCCGGCTTCAACGCGGCGGCCACGCGGGCCGGTGCCCTCGTGTGGGGCGTTGACACGGACGTGGAGGCGGTGAGGCTGGCCGGGCTCCGCGAAGGCGGCGGTCGTGTGCTCATCGCGGCCGCCGAGGCGCTCCCCTTCCAGTCGGAGACGTTCGACATCGTCTATTGCTATTCGACGCTCGAACACGTCGCCGATGCGCGCCGCGCGCTCGCCGACATGGTGCGTGTGCTGCGGCGAGGCGGCCGTTTGTACGTGCACACGCCCGACCGGCGGAGCTGCTTCGAGACGCACTACAAGATCGTCTGGCCGCCGGCGCTGCC
>CAYVHH010000288.1:0-5710 GCA_964450175.1 uncultured bacterium
ATCGTGGTCTTCGGTCTGCGGCGCGGTGGGCCGTTCTATTACGCCCTGGACGTCACTGACACCACCAATCCCCAGTGGTTGTGGAGCTTCACCGACTCGAAGATCGCCGAAACGTGGTCCGAGCCCTCGATCGGCAAGGTCAAGCTCGGCGGCGTCGACAAGTTCGTCGCGTTCTTCGGTGGCGGGTACGACACGGCGAGCAACAACGCCCACGGGAAGGCGTTCTTCGCCGTCGACCTCTCGAACGGCACGAGCCTCTGGCAGTACTACAACGACGGCACGTCGGATGATCGCCAGTACATGAACTTCAGCCTCACGGAGAACTCGACGGCGGTCGACCTGAACAACGACGGCTACGTCGATCGGGTGTACATCGGCGACACCGGCGGCCAGCTCTGGAAGTTCGACGTGTCGGCCAACGCGACCACGAGCTGGGCCGGGAAGCGGCTCTTCACCGCGGCGCCGAGCCAGACCAACCCGCCGGCGGCCGGTGAGTTCTATCCGACTCAGGCCTTCTACGGCGCCCCTGTCCTGGCCTACGACACCTCGATGAACCTCTGGATCTTCCTCGGCACGGGCGACCGGAACCATCCGAACGCGACGGCATCGAACCGGTTCTACGGAATCAAAGAGACGACCGACATGTCGAACGGGGCCGCGCTGTCGGAGAGCAACCTCTTCGACGTGACGTCGACCAACGGCACGTCGACGGGTGGCTGGTTCTTCAGACTGGGCACCAACGAGAAGGTGCTCGACCCGGCGAACGTCTTCAATATGGACGTGTTGTTCTCCGGGTTCACGCCCACCAGCACCGTCACGTGCACCAGCGGCGGCGGGACGGCCAAGCTGTACTCGGTCCAGATGCAGACCGGCTATGCGGCGATCGACTTTTCCACGGGCACCGCGCTCTCGACGACTGACTCCTCCGTAACCCGCTCGACGACGATCGGCCAGGGCATCGCGTCGATGCCGGTCGTCATCCTCACGCCGCCTCAGGGCTCGGGAATGGCCACGGCGTCGGCGATCACCGCGACGACGAACCAGCAGCTCCCGAGCAACCCAATCCCGGCGCCGACCTTCCTGAAGCAGGTCCGCTCCTGGCGGGAGCGAATCCAGTGAAGAAGCTCGCGCTCATCGCGCTGACGCTCTGCGCGCTACTGCCGGGCGCCGCTCGGGCTCAGGACAAGGCCGCCGATGCGGCCGCCCAGCAGAACGCGCGCGGCGCGGCACTCTTGAAGGACGGCAAGTTCGACGAGGCGGTCGCCGAGCTCCAGAAAGCCGCTGACGCGGCGCCGAAGTCCGCCGTCATCCAGTCGAATCTCGCGTACGCGTACGACCGGCAGGGACGGACCGAGGAGGCGGTTGCCGCCTATCGCAAGGCCCTCGAGCTCGATCCCAAGAACGCCATCGTCCGCAACAACCTGGCGAACCTCTACAGTAAGCAGGGACTCTACGAAGACGCTGCCCGCGAGTACGAGGATCTCGTTCAGCGCGATCCCGACAACGCCACGGCCAAGGCCAACCTCGACGCGATGCTGAAGAACAAGAGCGTCCTGCAGGAGCGCAAGGACCAGGTTTCCTCGGCGGTCCAGGGCGCCGACGCCAAGCCGAAGGATCCCCAGGCCGCGTACAACGCCGCGCGAGTCTATGCGAGGCTCGGCGACGCCGATCAGGCGCTTACGTGGCTCAACAAGGCGCTCGATCTCGGCTACGATCAGTTCGACTACCTGAGCCTCGATCCGTCGCTGGTCAACCTCAAGAAGGATCCGCGGTTCCTGAAGCTCCTCGAAGAGCGGCGGCCGGCGCGCTAACGCTTCACGGGAAATGCGGCGGCCATCTGTCGGGCCGCCGCATCCATCGCCGTCCGCATCGCGTCGAGCAAGCCTTTCCGCTGAGTCGCCAGGAACCAGCGCCCCGCGTCGGTCTCGCCGAACGCCACGTACTCTCCCAGCTCCTCGTCCGTCAACGACCGAAACGTGTAGAGCCAGCGCACGAGCGCCGCGCGGACCAGGCTGTCCTGCTGCGCTCGTAGCGTCCGCTCCGCGGTGTCCGTCTCCCGCGCGGTGGGTCGCTTCTCGGACGGCAGCACCGGCTCGAGCGAACGTGTGACGGCCCTGAAGGCGACCACGGCCATCTCGATCTGGAGCTCCGCGCTGCGCATCGAAGCCTCGTACCGCTGAACGAGGGCGACGCGCGCCGGCTTGGGAACGTCGCCCTGGAGTCCGATCGCAAACCGCTCGAGATCCTGCTTGGCCCCCGGCTCGCTGGCCGCGACTTCCAGCGCCGCGACTCTTCGAAACAGCGGCGTCCGGAGCTGCCCGATCACGAAGCCCATCCGCGACGGATCGTAGTTGGTCTTGAAGGCGGCGCGGACGGCGCCGTAGAGCACGTCGGTCCGAAAGGCGTCGCCGAGAATCTTGACCACGCGCGCCTTCTCCTCGGGCTTGAGCGGCGTCTGACGCGCGTCGAACTGGGCGCGAATGTGCGCCGGAATCGTGTCGAGCGCCTGCTTGGTGCCCGAGATCTCGAGGGCTTCGGTGATCAGGGCCTCTCGCTCGCCCTCGACCGGCCGGACCTGTGGCGGCTGGTCCGAGTACGTGACGATGCCCTGATCGTTCACCCAGCGGTACGTCTTCGCCTCGGCCGGCGAGGCCACCGCCGGCGCGACCAGCCCGACGAGACACAGCATCGCGCGGAGCTTCATGGCGACCCCCCTCAATACTTGACCCGGCCGAAGAGCCGGAGCGCCGCGGGACCATACTCGGTTTCAATCTGCTTCGTATGCGCGACGACGACCGCCCAGACTCGCCTGAGCTCGGCGACCGGATCGGCGTGATCGTCGACGCGGAGGTTGTGGTACATACGCGGGTCGCGGACGGCCGCCACCAGGAGCGCCGCCGATTGCTTGCCGCGCTTGTCGCCGCCGGCGGCCTGTCCCGCTTCGAGCGCCAGCAGAAGGCGGTCGGACAGGTCACGCCGCTCGCCAGCGCTCGCGCGAAATGCGCGGGCCATCGCCGCGATCACGTCCGGGCCGGCCAGCATGTTGCCGGCGATCGTGAACTCGTCGGCCTGCTCGTGGCCACACCATGGCACGCAGCTGGCTCCCGTGTGGCAAAAGGCGCGATCGCCGTCGAGGCCGTGCACCTGACGCATCTCACGCTCGCCGTCCTTTCGGAGGAGCGCGCTCAACGCGACGTCGACCGGCACCCCCTGGGTGACCAGCGCGAGCCCCTGCCGGCCCAGATCGGTGTTGACGCGCGCCTGCGTGGCGATGGCGCCGCGCGGAGAAACCCAGGGCACGAGGCTGCCGACGTTCGGTCGCGCGGTGGCTACGGCGACGCCGAACGCACCGGTCTCGCGATCGCGCGCAGTGATGGAAAAGGTGTGAAAATCTATCACCTTATAAATTTGTATCATGGGGGTGCCCGTGAACCCGCCCGATTACTGCTCGTGAGCGGCCCCGACCTGCTTCTCTACGGCGGGAACGTCGTCGCCCTCGATCCCGGCCTCCACGTTGCCGAGGCCGTCGCGATCACCGCGGATCGCATCACCCAAATCGGCGCCAGTACAGATCTCCGTCGGCTCGCGAGCGACGGCACTCGGCTGGTCGATCTGCGCGGTCGTACGGTGGTGCCGGGGCTCGTGGACGCCCACGCGCACATGGATCGTGAGGGGCTCAAGACGCGGTACCCGTCGCTGGCCGGGGCGCGCTCGATCGACGACGTGCTGCAGCGCATCGAGCTCCTGGTGAAAGCAGCCGAGCCCGGTGACTGGATCGTCACGATGCCGCTCGGCGATCCGCCGTACTACTTCGACGTCCCCGGGAACCTCCGCGAGCAGCGATTCCCCACGCGTCGCGACCTCGACCGCGTGGCGCCGCGAAATCCCGTCTACATCCGTTCGATCTGGGGCTACTGGCGGCACACACTGCCGCTCGTCTCAATCGCCAACAGCGAAGCGCTCCGGCTCGCGGGGGTCACCCGACAGACGGCGGCGCCGTGGGACGGGATCCGGATCGAGAAGGATTCGGCCGGTGAGCCGACGGGAGTCTTCGTCGAGCAGACGTACATCCCGGTCGTCGAGCTCTCGCTGATGGCGGCGGCGCCGCGCTTCACGCACCAGGACCGGGTGCGTGGCCTTCGCGAATCGATGACGATCTACAACTCGACCGGTACGACGAGCGTCGTCGAAGGTCACGGCGTCGCCGAGGAGGTGATGCGCGTCTACGACGACGCGGCCCGGCGAAACGAGCTGACGGTCCGAGCCCATCTCACGGTCAGTCCCTCATGGGGGGCGGCGAACGAAGGGACGATCGCATCGCGGCTCGCGGCGTGGACGCCGCGCATCGCCGGTCGAGGCAGCGGCGATGCGTTCCTCCGGGTAGCGGGCCTCGTCGCGGAGGCGAATCCGACCGCGGACGCCATCGTTCGCGCCGGCGCGATGCCCTATACCGGCTGGGCCGGCTTCTCCTCCGACGCGGCGCTGCCGCGCGAGCAGCTCAAGTCGGTTCTCCTGGGTGCGGCGCGAGCAGACATCCGCATCTTGAGCATGGGAGTGGGCCTGCTCGACCTCTACGAGGAGGTGAATCGCGTCGTGCCCATTCGGGATCGTCGTTGGGTGATCGAGCACATCGGGCTCCTCACCGCGGACGAGATCGGACGGATTCGTGACCTCGGCGTCGTCCTGACCACACACACCAATCGGTACCTCTACAAAGAAGGCGCCTTCTTTCGCGCTCAGGTCGGGTCGAACGCGGAAGACTCGATCGTGCCGCTGCGCCGACTCAAGGAGGCCGGCGTCCACGTGGCGCTCGCCACGGACAACGTGCCGCCGACGCTGTTCCTTCCGATCTGGCAGGCGGTGGCCCGCCTCGATCGCTCCACGAACGGCGTCATTGCTCCGGCGCAGCGTCTCTCGCGCACCGACGCCCTCCGGGCCGCGACGCTAGAGGGAGCCTACGTCACGTTCGAAGAAGACCAGAAAGGCTCGATCGAGCCTGGCAAGCTCGCCGATCTGGCGGTGCTATCGGACGATCCGCTGACGTGCCCCGAGGATCGGATCCGCGATATCACGGCCGAGATGACGATCGTGGGCGGCCGCATCGTTCAGGAACGCGGCCGTCCGCGCGCCTGATGACCCGCGGGCCAGCTGCGTACACCTACCGCGTGGGCGGGGGCTGGGGCGGCGACGGCGTTTGCGCTGGGGCTGGCGTTTGCGGCACCGGGGCCGGCGTTTGCGGCGCGACTTGCTGAGATGCGGGCTCGGGCGTCTGAAGCCGCATCGGACCATCGTCTTCGATGCCGCGGAACCGGCCGGTCGGCGGTGGATCGAACTGCTGTCCCCGGATCCAGCCGCGCGACTTCAGGCAGTCTTTGTAGAAGTCGGCAATGACGCGACCCCGCAGTCCTTGCTCGCGCTCAACTGCACCGCGTTCTCGCGCGCGCCCTCGTCGCTTTCTCGTGAGAAGTT
Organism: uncultured bacterium; assembly: GCA_964450175.1. Taxonomy (GTDB): domain Bacteria; phylum Methylomirabilota; class Methylomirabilia; order Rokubacteriales; family CSP1-6; genus AR31. The sequence goes on from CAYVHH010000288.1 coordinate 5,470, forward strand.
GCTGGGGCCGGCACCGGGCTTGCTCCAGTAATGCTTACCGCAGCCCACCAAGCAGGCCGACCACGATGGTCAGGCCAAGCCGGTACGGGAGCGATCGGGGGAAGGGCTCTTGCCAACCCCGGGAGCTATTTCTTCAAGCGGACGTCCTCGAGCGGCCCAGAGTAGGGAACGCCAAGAGTCGTGTGAGCCCGGGCTCCTCCACCCGAGGCCCGCACGCCCGGATGAAGCCGTTCTCCCAGAT
>CAYVHH010000289.1:0-4443 GCA_964450175.1 uncultured bacterium
AGGTCGCCGCGCTCGACGCGTACGTACTTGTGCTCCGAGGATGCCATCAGCGCCAGCGCCGAGTGCGGCTCGCCCTGGCTTCCCGTCGAGAGAATCACCTGACGATCCGCGGGCAGCTCGGCGAGGTCCTCGAGCTCCACCAGGACGTTCTCGGGCACACGCAGGTAGCCGAGGTCGGCGGCGATGGCCACGTTCCGCTGCATGCTCATCCCGAGCAGCGCGACGCGCCGCCCCGCGCGGGCCGCGAGGGTGAGCACCTGCTGGATCCGATGGATGTGCGAAGCGAAGGTCGCGACGATGATGCGTCCGGTCGCCGTGTCGAAGCGCGCCCCGAGCGCGTGTCCCACGTCCATCTCCGAGCGGGTGTGACCGGGCCGGTCCACGTTCGTGGAGTCGGAGCACAACACCATCACACCCTGCTCTCCGAGCTCCGCGAAGCGCCGATAGTCCGGCGGCTCACCGTCGAGCGGGCTCGGGTCGAGCTTGAAGTCGCCGGTGTGGACGATGATCCCGACCGGCGTGTCGATCGCCAAGCCGATGCCGTCGACGATCGAGTGCGTGACGCGGATCGCCTCGACGCCGAGCGAGCCAGCCTCGATGCGGTCGCGCGGCCGGATCACGCGAAGGTCCGCCGTCTCGACGAGCCCGTGCTCCCTCAGCCGCTCCGCCACGAGCGCCAGGGTCAGCGCCGTGCCGTACACGGGCACGGGCGCCTCGCGCAGCAAGTACGGCAGCGCGCCGATGTGATCCTCGTGACCGTGGGTCAGGACGACCGCGCGGAACGCTTCACGCCGGCCGAGCACGTACGAGAAATCGGGGATGACGTGGTCGATACCCGGGAGCTCGTCGTCGGGGAACATGAGCCCGCAGTCGACCGCGATCAAGTCCTCGCCGGACTCGATCAGCATCATGTTGAGGCCGATCTCGCCGAGACCTCCCAGGGGAATCAGTCGGACAACGGGCTCCACGGAACTCCTTTCACGATTGAGCGGCATGATCGTACCATCCGCCCCCAAGTTCACCGTAGTTTCGCGGAGCGGAGCGGCAGGGGCCCGGCGAGCGTCAACTCCCTGGAATACTTGGCTTCCGAGCTATTGAATCGACCCGGAGGGTGGTCCGCGGGGGCGCAGAAACGAGCGGCGGCGAAGCTCGACGGAGGAGCGGCTCTCGAGGGGCCGATCGCGCCCCGTTCAGATCAGAACGGCGCGGCGGTCTCGAGGCGCGCGACGAGCTCCCGCGACTGGTGCACGAAGTCGGCCCGCAAGGCAGGCGAGATGGGCTCGCCGGGGATGAACTTCTCGCTGAGCGGATTCACGTACGTACCGTTATGCACGATGCGGTAGTCGAGGTGCGGGCCAGTCGCCAGCCCGGTGGCGCCGACGTTGCCGATGATCTGCTTCTGCCGCACGCGTGTGCCGACGTGGATGTCGGACGGAATCCGCGAGAGATGGTTGTACTGGGTCTCGTAGCCCGACCGATGACGGAGGTGCACCTGGATGCCGTTGCCGCCGTTCCAGCCGGCACGCACGACGACGCCGTCGGCGACGGCGCGGACCGGCGTGCCGACCGGCGCCGCGTAGTCGATCGCGAGGTGCGGGCGCACGCCGCCGAGGATCGGATGCGGCCGGGCATAGGTGAAGCCCGAGGTGATGCGCGTGAACTCGAGGGGCGACTTGAGGAAGCTCTTGTGCAGCGACTGACCCGCCAGGTCGTAGTGCGCGAAGTGCGAGACGCCGCGATCGAACCCGACGCCCGTGAGCGTCTTGCCGCCGCTGGCGTACTGCGCGACGAGGACCCGGCCGTAGTCGACGAAGGCGTCGCCGGCGTAGCGCTTCTCGACCAGCAGGCGGAACCGGTCGCCGGCGCGCGTGTCGGCGGTGAAGTCGAAGTCAGAGGAGAAGATGTCGACCAGGGCGAGCACGAGCCGCGCCGACTCGCCCGTCCGCTCGACCGCGTCGAAGAGGGACCGCTGGACGACGCCACTCACGGCTTCGACCCGAAGCTCGGGGACCGTCTCGGCCCGGCCGATCCGCCAGCTGCCGTTCGCGGGACGAGCGGCGAAGGAGAGCCATGGGCTCGCCTCGTATCGGACCTGGGTCGCCTCGTTCCGGGAATTCCAGGTGATCTCGATCGTGGCGCCCGCCCGGATCCTTCTGAGGTCGGCGCCGTTCTTTCCGAACTGCGTGGCCAGCGTGGTGGCGCTGCGCGACTGCAGCCCGCCCCGCGTGAGCGCCTGCGCGAGTGTGTCGCCGCGGCGCATCTCGACGCTTCGAACGGTGACGGGGTACGCGGGGACGACGAGCGCTTCGGCTTTGGGTGCGGACAGCCAGCGCGGAGCCCGGGCGTTGCCGGGCCAGACATATAGATAGGACGACACCGCGAGCCCGACGATGCTCGCCGCCAGGAGCCCCGCAGCGGCTTGAGAGCGTCCTTGCATTACGACCATGATAACGATACTGGGCCGAACGTGGGCCGAAAAAATCAGTAACCACGCTAGTTTCCGGATGGCTCGGCGCTCCCACTAGGTCTGGTATCCGGCCCAGCGCGTCGACTCAAGCCGCGGCGAACGGCCGGAAATTGCTTGGACGAACGGACGCGCGCCCGGCGGGAGCCCGGTCAGGGAAGCCCGGTCGCCAGCGCGGCGAACTCGGACAGCGTGAGCGTTTCGGCTCGGCGCGTCGGGTCGACGCCGGCGGCCGCCGCCGAACGGCGCACCACGTCGAGCGGCAGGCCGAGGCCCGCTCCTAGCGCGTTTGCCAGCATCTTCCGGCGCTGCGCGAATGCCGCCCGGACGACGCGCTCGAAGCGGCGCGGGTCGGCCAGCGGAACTCGCGGCTCGCGCAGCACGCGCAGATGGAGCACCGCCGAGTCGACCTTGGGTGGCGGACGAAATGCGCCCGGCGGGACGCGTAACGCCAGGCGCACGTCACAGTGGAGCTGGGTGAAGATAGACAGGCTTCCGTAGGTCTTACCGCCGGGCGTAGCGGCGACGCGCTCGGCGACCTCGAGCTGGAGCATGAGCGCCATCTCGTGAATCGCGGCGCGCGCCTCGATCAGCGCCATGAGGATCGGCTTCCCGACGCTGTACGGCAGGTTGCCGAGGATCAGGACGCGCCCGCCCTCGGGCGCCGCCAGCGCGGCGTAGTCCCACGTCCGGGCGTCGGCGTCGAGAACCTCCACCGTCGGCATCCGAGCACGCAGAGCCGCGGCCAGCGGTCGATCGATCTCGAGGGCGATCACACGGCCGGCGCGGGCGGCCAGAAGGCCCGTCAACGCCCCGTCTCCCGGCCCGATCTCGACGACGAGGTCGGGCTCGGTCGGCGCAACGAGATCGACGATCGCGCGGGCGATCGTCGGATCGCGAAGAAAGTGCTGGCCGAGCGCACGACGCTTGGTCATGATCCGTGCCGATGCCTTACGCCGTCGAGCTCGCGCTCGACCTGCGATCCGCTGCCGCCGTTCGGCGTGCCTGGCGGGAGCTGGCCGACGCGGGGATCGGGTATGTCGCGGGATCGGGCGCCCGTCCACACCTCACGCTCGGCATCTGGGACACGATCGACCACGAGAGGGCCGAAGCCGTGGTGACTCGGTTCGCCGCGGAGACCGCGCCCGTTCGGCTGACACTCGCGAGTGTCGGTCTCTTTCCGGGCGTCGCGGTCTTTCTCGCGCCCACGGTCACGACAGATCTGCTCGATCTCCACGCCGGATTTCATCGTCGATTCGATCGCCTCGGCCGGGGTTCGTGGGATCACTACCGGCCGGGCACATGGGTGCCTCACTGCACACTCGCCACGGACATGGAGCCGGGTCAGTTCGCCGGCGCACTGGCGATCGCCGGGCGGGTGCCCCTGCCGCTCGAGTGCCGGCTCGTCGAGCTCGGCATCGTCGAGTTCCGGCCGGTGAGGCAAGTGATCTCCCGGGGGCTCGCCGGACGGTAACGGCGCGGCGGCTACACCGCCGAGCGCGACTCGAGCTCGGCCATGAGCGCCGCAAAGACCCGCCGGACCTGCTCGGCGGTTGCGTCGCGACCGCCGGAGTTGTCGATCACGTAGTCGGCCAGCTTGGCCTTCTCGGCGAGCGGCATCTGGCTGTCGATCTTTCGTCGGTTCTCGGAGGCGGCGGTGCCGTCGCGTCCGTGGAGCCGGGTCATCTGGGTCGGGTCGTCCGTGACCACCACGACCAGGCGATCCATGTTCTTGTAGTTGCCGCTCTCGATCATGACCGCCGCGTCGAAGACCACGATGCCCACGAAGCCCTGCTCGGCCAGCTCGTCGAGGCGCGCCAGGAACCGGTCGCGGATCGCCGGATGAGTGATCGCCTCGAGTCGGTGGCGGCGCTCGGGGTCGGCGAAGATGATCGCGCCGAGCCTCTTCCGGTCGAGTGCGCCCGAGGCGGTGACGACGTCGCGGCCGAACTCGCACGCGATCTGCGCGAGCGCGGGCT
>CAYVHH010000290.1:0-8764 GCA_964450175.1 uncultured bacterium
TGCAGGATCGCGACGTCGTGCCAGCGACCGAGTTTGAACGCGGACTCGCGCTCGACGCCGACCCGCCGGAAGCCGTGGCGCGCGTGCAGGCGCAGAGACGGGGCGTTCTTGGCGGTGATCCGCGCCACGATCGAGTGGTGCTCGAGCGTGCGGGCGCGCCGGATCAGCTCGGCGAGGATCAGGCCGCCGAGCCCGAGCCCGCGGCGATCCCGCGCGACATAGACGGAATCCTCGACCGTTCGCGCGAAGGCCGGCTTCGGCCGGTACGGCGAGAGCGATCCATAGGCGACGACGTCGCCGTCCCGCTCGGGATCCTCCGAGGCGATCGTGGCCACGACGACGGGATACCGCTCGGTGTGCCGAGCGAACCATTCGCGCTGGGCGGCTGGGTCCCTGGGCTCCGTGTCCGTGGTTGCCACGGTGCAGAGGACCTCGTAGTTCCAGATCGCGGCGATCGACCCGAGGTCCGTCTCGCGGGCTGCGCGCACGTGGACGCGACCGGCCGGCGCGGCGTTACGCGTGCGCGGGGGCGGACAGGACTTCAGCTCGGCGAAGGAGCCTCCGGCGCCCCGCATCGAGCCGGGCGCGGTCAAGGCGATCCTTCGCGAGCACGTCGAGGACGTAGAAGCTCGAGTCCATGCGTGGCATCATGCCGCGCCGGCGCATATCAGTAAAATCAATTGTCTTGATCATTATGATCAGGTATTTCTTGAGTCCGCCGACGTGAACGTCCAGCTCACGCACCTGCAAACGCTCGCCACCGTCGCACGTCACGGGAGCTTCTCCCGGGCGGCGCGCGAGCTTCGACTCACACAGCCGGCGGTGAGCATGCAGGTCCGCCAGCTCGAGCAGGAGCTTGGCCTGCCGCTGCTCGAGCGCGTCGGCAAGCGGACCTACACGACCAAGGCCGGTGAGCTCCTCCTGGCGCACGCCGGCCGCGCGATGCAGGAGCTCGAGCGCGGCCTCGCGCTGGTCCAGCAGCTGCGAGGGATCGTGGCCGGCCGCATCCGGCTCGGCACGAGTGCGTCGTTCAGCATTTATCTCCTACCGTCCGCGCTGCGCCGGTTCCGCGCGCGCTATCCGCAGACCGAGCTGGTCGTCGTCACCGGGAACGCCCCGGAGATCACGCGGGCGGTCGTGGCCAACGAGCTCGACGTCGGGATCGTGAGCCTGCCGGTCCGCGAGCGCGAGCTGGTCGTGGCGGCCTTGCATCGCGACGAGCTGGTCGCGATCGGGCCGCCCCGGCGGCGATGGCCGCGCCCCCGCGCGACGCCGGCCGACCTCGCGCGCGAGCCCCTGATCCTGTTCGAGCGCGGCGCGACCCTGCGCCGGCTGATCGACAACTGGTTTCAGCGCGGGGACGTCGCGCCGGCGCTGCCCATGGAGCTCGGCAATACGGAGGCGATCAAGAAGCTCGTCGAGTCCGGGCTCGGGCTCTCGGTGACGTCGTGGTTCGCGGCCAAAGCCGACGTTCGGGCGCGGCGGCTCAGCGCAGTGAAGCTCGCGCCGCCGTTGTTCCGCCAGATCGGGATCGTGCTCCGGCGCGACAAGCCGAAGACGCCGGTGCTCGACGCGTTCCTCGGAACCCTCGACGACTTGCGGCGGTCCCTCGACTAGACGCGCCGCCGGTGGTCACTTGAGGGCCGCCGCCCACTGCGTGATCGGGACGCGGGCGACCATGACGTACGTGCCGTTTGCGGGCTTGAAGATCGACGCCTCGCCCTCCTTGATCTCGAACCAGTCCTTGCCGAACGCGTCGAGGATATTCGGCTTGTGGGTGACGATGAGCGTGTTCGTGCCGGCATCGGGCGGCACCGCCACGAGCGCGCGCAGCGCCTGCGTGCGGCGGTTGTTCTCGTTGGGGCTCACGACCAGTCCGCCCTCGGAGAGGTCGAGCGTGGCCTGAGGCTCCTTGCCGCCGATCAGCCGCGCGGTTTCCACGGCGCGCTGGAAACGGCTGGAGTACGACTTCCCGATCGGAATCGCCGCGGCCTTGAACACGTCGCCGACCATTTTCGCGTCGGCGCGACCCTTGTCGTTCAGCTGGCGCTGCTTGGCGACGTTGTCGAGGTTCAGTGGATCGGTATCGGCCTGGTCGTCATGCGTGGCGCCGTGGCGGAACACGATGACATAGCCGCCGGCACGAAGCAGCTGCAGGATCGCGCCGACGGGCGGGGACGTCAGCGACCAGGCGGTGCTCACGAGGGCCATCAGGATGGCCAGTGTTCTCAACGTCATCGACATGCTCGTCCCTCCTTTGCGTCGCCGCGCACGACCGGTTCGGTCAACCCCCGCCTCCCGCCGGAGAGAACTCGATCATGCGCCCCTCCGGCGCGTCCGGCACGCGCGGTCGAAGGTAGGGTTTCTCCGAAGCTTGGTGGCAGCTGTAGCAGCCGCTCAACATGTCGCGATACGCCTTCGTGAAGCCGGCGGTATCGCGTCCCTCGATCGTCTTCTGAAGGGTCGCCAGCAGCGAGCGGTCGAGGCCGTCGAGGATGCTCCGCAGATCGAGATCGCCGGTCGTGGTCCGGCGCACGGGTCGGACCCGTATCGCCCATCTGAGATGCGAGCGCGTCTCGTTCAGGTAGAAGCCCGCGAGTGGCCAGTTCTGCGCCTGGCCCGCGAACCACAGGTTCGAGAAGTGATAGGCGACATCTTTCATCACGTGCGACTGGTCAGGCACCAGCGCCTTCAAGCGCTCGATCTCGTCCTTCAGCCGGGTCACCTCGGCCGCCTGGTCGTCCGCCGCCCCGTTCCCGGACGTCCCGGCGGGTTGTGCCGTACCGGTCCGAGCGACTCCGCCGGCCATCACGGACACCACCACCAGCACGAACGCCAGACGCGCGCGTGAACGCATTCGATTCCTCCATCCGCCCGATACCGCGACCCTCACCACGCGAGCACCGACATGAGGGCGCCGCCGCCTGCCGCCAATACGACGACGAGCCACGCCGGCGCCCGCCAGAGCGCCAGCAGGCCAAACGCCGCGAGTGCGAGGCCCACGTCGATCGGACCCCGGATGGCGCTCGTCCATACCGGGTGATAGAGCGCGGCCAGGAGCAGCCCGACGACGGCCGCGTTGATCCCTCGGAGCGCCGCCTGGAAGGCGGGTTTCCCCCGGACGTCGTTCCAGAACGGCAGAGCGCCGATCACCAACAGGAAGGAGGGGAGGAAGATCGCCGCGAGCGCGACCGCCGCGCCCGCGAGGCCGTTGGGGGGAGGCCCCATCACCGCGCCCAGATACGCGGCGAACGTGAAGAGCGGCCCCGGCACCGCCTGGGCGGCGCCGTAGCCGGCGACGAATTGCTCGGCGGTCACCCACCCGGGCGGCACCACCTCCGCCTGGAGCAGCGGCAGCACCACGTGGCCGCCGCCGAACACCAGCGAGCCGGCGCGGAAGAAGCTGTCGAAAAGGGCGAGCGCCTGACTGCCCGCGAGCCGGCGCGCCAGTGGCAGCGCCACCAGCAGGCCGAAGAACAGCGCGAGCATCGTCGCGCCCAGTCGACGCCCGACGGGCACCCGTCGCCCCGCGCTCCCCGACGCCGCGGCGCCGGGCAACAGGCGGAGCCCCAGGAGCGCGGCGGCGACGATGATGGTGACCTGCGCGAGTCCCGATGGCCACGCGAGCGCGCCGATGGCCGCGACGATCGAGATCGTGGCCCGCTCGCGATCGGGCGCGAGCGCACGCGCCATGCCCCAGACGGCGAAGGCCACCACGGCGACGGCGGCCACCTTGAGTCCGTGCAACCAGCCTGCGTCGCCGACCTCGAGGACACGCAGGCCGTACGCGAACCCGACCAGCGCGATGGCCGAGGGCAGCGTGAACCCGAGCCACGCCGCGATGCCACCCGGCAGGCCGGCGCGCATGACGCCGACCGCGATGCCGACCTGACTACTCGCCGGGCCAGGGAGGAACTGGCAGAGCGCGACGAGATCGGCGTACGTCGCCTCGTCGAGCCACCGGCGCCGGACGACGTACTCGTCCCGGAAGTAGCCGAGATGCGCCACGGGTCCGCCGAAGGAGCTCAGCCCCAAGCGGGTCGCCACCCACAACACCTCGAGCACGTGCCAGGCGGTGCCGCCTCCCGAACGGTCCGTCTCGACGCCGGCGGCCGCGTGACCGTCGCTCATCGGCGATTCGCACTCCGGCGGCGGCGCGAGGGCTCGAGTACTTCGCCCACCAGCTCCGCGATGCGGGTCTGGGCGGTGGAGAGCGCGCGCCGCCCTCGAGCCGTGATCCCGTAGTACTTGCGAACCCGACCATCCACGAGTCGCCTCTCGCGCCGCAGGTATCCGCCGTCGGCCAGGTCGCGCAAGATCGGGTAGAGGGTGCCGGGGCTCAGGGCGTACCCGTGACGGCCGAGCTCTTCGATCAGCCACAGGCCGTAGACCGGCTGCTCCGCGGCGTGATGGAGCACGTGGATCCGGATGAAGCCGAGGAAGAAATCGCGTATCAATTACGGAGCCCGATATCGGCGACTGCTATAGCACGTGCCGACGCGGCCGGCAACTCGACGAGCGTCGATGCGGCCGACCGGTGTTACGCGAGGGCTTGCGTCGACTCGCGGAGCGTGAGGAAGCGCCGGGCGAGCGCCGGCCCCGAGCCCGAGTCCTCGTGCTTGAAGAACACGTAGGCGTCGCGCCACCCGGCGCCGACCTGATCGATCGTCGCCAGCCAGCGCCGCAGATCATCGTCGCGGTATTCGACGGCCCGGAGCCGGAGGTAGCCGAAGTCGGCGGTGGCGATCGCCGGCGTGGTGCCGTCCTCGGTGTCGGCGATGCAGAGCGCGGCATTGCGCGAGCGCAGCAGCCGGTACACGTCGTCGTCGAACCAGCTCTCGTGCCGGAACTCGAAGGCCACCCGGAATCCGTCGGGCACGGTCGAGAGGACCTCGGCCAGCCGCTCGGCCGCTTTCTTGAAGTTCGGCGGGAGCTGGAACAGCAAGGGCCCGAGCTTGTCACCGAGCGTGCGGGCCGCGTCGCAAAAATCACGCAGCGGCTCGTCGACTCCGCGAAGCCGGCCGAAGTGTGTGATGCGCTGCGGCGCCTTGAGCACGTACGTGAACCCGGCGGGGGCGGCCGCTCCCCAGCCCGCGACCGTCTTCGCGCTCGGCATCCGGTAGAACGTCGCATTGATCTCGACGGTCGTGAATCGCTCGACGTAGTACGCGAGCATCTTGGAGGCCGGGAGCTTCTCGGGATAGAAGGTCCCCCGCCACTCCGGGTAGTTGTACCCGGACGTCCCGACGTGCGTGTTCAGCCGAGCACCGCCGTGAGCGGCGTCGCGGTCTCGCCGAGCGATTCGGCGACGCCGGGATGGACGACCTTGCCGTGCCAGACATTGATGCCCTTGGCCAGGTACGGGTTGGCGCGCGCGGCCGCGGCGGCTCCCCGCGTCGCCAGCTCGAGGACATACGGCAGGGTCGCGTTCGCGAGGGCGAAGGTGGACGTCCGCGGGACGAGCGCCGGCATGTTGGCAACGCCGTAGTGGACGACGCCGCCGACGAGGTAGACGGGATCGAGCAACGTGGTCGGATGGATGGTCGCGACGCACCCGCCCTGATCGACCGCGATGTCCACGATCACGGAGCCTTCCTTCATCTGCGCCACCATCTCCTTGGTGACGAGCACCGGGGCCCGCGCGCCGGCGAGCAGCACGGCGCCGATCAGCAGGTCGGCACGACGGGACGCCTGTTCGATGTTGAAGCTGTTGGACATCAAGGTGACCACCTGGCCGCGGAAGAGATCGTCGACGTGTCGCAGCCGGTCGACGTTGATGTCGAGGATCGAGACGTCGGCGCCGAGGCCGACCGCGGTCTTGACGGCGTTGAGCCCGGCGGCCCCGGCCCCGAGGATCACGACGTTGCCGGGCGGCACGCCCGGCACCCCGGAGAGCAAGATGCCGCGGCCGCCGTGTCCGCGGCCCAGATAGAAGGCGCCTTCCTGCACCGACAGGCGTCCGGCCACCTCGCTCATCGGCGTCAGCAACGGCAGGCTTCCATCGGCGCGCTGGACGGTCTCGTACGCGATCGCGATCGCGCCCGAGTCCCGGAGCCCGCGGGTGAGCTCCGGCGCCGGCGCCAGATGCAGATACGTGAACAGCACGTGGCCCGGGCGGAGCCGCGCGACCTCGGGCGTGAGCGGCTCCTTGACCTTCAGCACGAGCTCGGCGCGCCGCCAGACCTCGTCGACCGAGGCGAGCTCGGCGCCGACCGCGGTGTATTCCTCGTCGCGGATTCCGCTCCCGGCACCGGCGCCGCGCTCGACGACTACGCCCTGCGCGGCCTCGACCAGCGCTCGCGCGCCAGCCGGAGTCAGTGCCACGCGCTGCTCGCCCGGTTTGATCTCGCGTGGAACCCCGATGATCATCGCGCCTCCTTCGCCGCCGCGGCCCGCCGTGGGCCGAGGACATCACGGATCAGCCGATTGACGCCCTCGGGCTGCTCGTTCACCGCCCAGTGGGAGCCGTCGGGGATTCGTTCGATCCTCAGGTCGGGAACGAAGCGCTCGATCCGCGCGATCGCGAACGCCCAGGCCCGGAGATCCTCGACCATGTTCGGGACTCGGTACGGCGATAGATCGACCGGCTTCCCGGAGAGGTTGTAGCCGCGCATGTCGGGGGCGACGGCCTGGTGATCGCGGCCGAATTCGACGAGCTGCCGCCGCCACTCGTACCAGAACTCGGGGAACCCGTGGACGAAGACCATGAGCGGACCGCGGCCGGCGGTCACGTCGTGCAGCCGGATCCCGTTCACTTCGGCGAACCGGTGGTCCAGGACGTCGACACTCATGGCGCTACCTCACGTATAGCAGGAAAAACCGGGCGAGGCTCGCCTCGAACCCGCGCGGCAGCTCGCCGTGACGACCGTGATCCGCGAACATGAACTCGCTGCGAGTATTGCCGGCGAGCGCGCGCCGGATGCGCTCGGCGTGCTCGAAGGGGATCTGCTCGTCCTCACGGCTCGCGGCCAGCAGCACAGGGACCGAGAGCGCCGCGGCCGCGCGCTCGGGGGAGAGCGCGGTGACGTCGTGGCCGAAGAACACGAGGGACCAGCCGCGCAGGAGCCCAACCAACGGATACTTGAGCCACCCGAGCCATCCGTACAGCTCGTAGCCGAGCGAACGCAGGTCCGCGAACGGCGCGTACGCGGCGACGGCATGGATGCGTGGATCGTCGGCCGCGGTGAGGAGCGCGACCGCGCCGCCCAGCGAGAAGCCGAAGACACCGACCGCGCCGAATCCCCGCGCGGCGAGCACGTCGACGGCGCGGCGTAGATCGCCGCGCTCGCGCAAGCCGAGCGTGGTCGCGCGCCCGCCGCTCTGGCCGAAGTAGCGCTGGTCGAGCAGCAGGACGGTGAAGCGCGGCGCCAGCGCGGCGGCGATCGGCAGCAGGTCGGCTTTCTCGGAGGGGTAGCCGTGGAGCAGCACGATCGCCGGCGCACCCGCGCGCGGGAGGAGCCAGGCGGCGAGTCGCACGCCGTCGTCGGCGGTGATCGTGACGCTCTCGACCGCCAGCCCGACGTCGGCGGGCGCGAGGGCAACGGCCAGGCGCGGCGGCCGCACGGCGAGCCAGAAGCTGACGAGGCTCAGCACCGCGACCGCGCCGGCGAAGACCGCGAGGTAAACGACGAGCTTCACCGTATGATAGTCGGCGTTCGCGAGACCGTCGTCCAGTCGCCGCGCAGCGGACCCCACAGGAGGACCACGCCGCGTGAAGTCGTTCGCGAAGTGATCGACAACCCGACGCTCGGCGCCCTCGCGGCCCTGGGCTCGGCGGTGGCGTGGGCGGTGACCAGTCTCCTGGCGCGCTCCCTCATGTCCGAGCTCGGCTCGGTCGGCGTCAACGCGATTCGCTCGACGATCGGCGGGACGCTCCTCGTCGCCTGGGTGTTCGCGACCGTCGGCACCGACGCCTTCACGACGATCTCGGCGAGCGCCTGGCTGTTGCTCGGTCTCTCGATCATCACGGCGATCGCGCTCGGCGACACCGTGTTCTTCGAGAGCACCCGCTTCATCGGCGTCGGCCGGGCGATGACGATCTCGACGACCTACCCGCTCGGCGCCGCGGTGATCGCCGCGGTGTTCCTGAACGAGCCGGTCACGGTGCCCGTCGCCGTCGGCACGCTCGTGACGATGGCCGGTCTCGTCCTCATCGTCGCGCCGTGGGCCGAGCGCGCGCCGGAGGAGCGCTTCTGGTTCGGGGTCGGCGCCGCTGCGCTCGCGTCGCTCGCCTGGGCGGTCTCGACGGTCCTCGTGAAGCCGCCGCTGTCCGAGATGGGGCCGGTCACCGCGCAGGCGATCCGGTTGCCGGTCGCCTCGATGATGCTCTGGCTGACGCCATGGGCGCGCTCGGCGCCGCGCGCGCTGCGCATGAGCAGTCGGGCCGTGCAGGTCCGCATCCTCGTTCTGGGCGCGATCACGTCGGTGAGCTCCGTCATGTTCGTCGCCGGCGTCAAGCACGCGGGCGTCGCCGTCGCCTCCGTTCTCTCGTCGACCGCTCCCATGTTCGCGATCCCTCTCGCCGTGATCTTCCTCGACGAGCGCCTCACCCTCCGCGCCCTGGCGGGCATCGCCCTGACCCTGGCCGGCATCGTCCTCCTCCAGCTCTAGGAAGCGTCGCACGCCGCCGGAAGCAGCGAGCGCGCCCGGTGGGCCGCTTCTGACACGATCGCGCACGATCGCGATCGACGAGGTAGTCCGCACAGGGAGCGTGCCGGCGGGCGCGTGAGGGGAGGGGTTGCGGGACCCGTTCCCGCCAAGCGAT
>CAYVHH010000291.1:0-5515 GCA_964450175.1 uncultured bacterium
GGGGGGGAGGGCGGAGCGACTGCCCGACCTCGCCGCACAGTTGGTTCGTCTCGGCGTGGAGCTCATCGTCGTCCGGTCGACGCCGACGGCTCTGGCAGCGAAGAACGCGACCACGACGATTCCCCTCGTCACTGTGGGAGGTAACGACCCGGTTTCCTTGGGGCTCGTCGCCAGTCTGGCGAGGCCTGGGGGAAATATCACGGGGCTGACCAGCTCGCTGGGACCAGAAATAGCCGGAAAGCAACTTGAGCTGCTCAAGGAGACCGTCCCGAAGGCTTCCCGAGTATCCGCGCTTTGGAATCCCGCGACGCCAGGCAACGCTCTCGCGTTGAGAGAGGCGGAGGCCGCCGCTCGGGCGCTGAGCGTGCAGCTTCAGCCCCTGGAGGCTCGCAGTCTCGGTGACCTCGATGGCGCCTTCGCCGCAATGAGGGCGAAGCACGCCGGAGCACTCCTCGTCTTGGCGGATGTCATGTTCGTCACCTACCGAAAACGGGTGGCGGAGCTTGCCGCGAAGAATCGCCTTCCCGCGATGTACGCGCAGAGAGAATTTGTTGACGACGGAGGTCTCATGTCCTACGGCGCGAAGGTCTCCGACAACTTCCACCGCGCCGCCACCTACGTGGACAAGATCCTCAAGGGCGCCAAGCCCGCCGACCTGCCGATCGAGCGGCCCACCACGTTCGAGCTGGTCATCAACTCGAAGAGCGCCAAGGCGCTGGCGCTGACGATCCCCCAGACCATACTGGCGCAGGCGGATCAGATCGTGGAGTGAGGCAGCAGTGCGTGGTGGGAAATGACTGCGGGAATCGTATATGTCCTCCGCGCAGGCATTGCATTGCTGCTTCTCTCCGGGTCTTTCAGCTTCGCCCAGACTCCGGACGTCAAGTACCGTATCTTCCGGCCTGACGCCCCCGGTTCCCATCCCGCGGTCGCCCTTGTCTCGGGATGCGACGGCTTCGCTCCGCAGTTCGCGCCAGCGCTGTACGAACGCCGCGCCGAACGTCTGCGCGCCCTCGGCCACGTCGTCATCTTTGTGGACTATCTCGGTCGTCGCGGCTTGAAGACCTGCGCCGGGCCGATCACCCACGACGAGGCGGCGCGGGATCTCATATCGGCTGCGGCGTGGCTCAGGTCTCAGGCGGGGGTGGACCCCTCGCGTATCACGGCCATGGGATGGTCGTACGGTGGCCGCGCGGTGCTGGCGGCGCTGATGCGGCGCGCGGAGACGGCGCCGGGTTTCTCGCGTGCCGTTGTGTACTACCCTGATTGCCGAGCCCTCGAACCGTGGAAAACGGCGCTGCCGGTATTGATGCTTCTGGGAGGCGACGACGACATGACCCCGGCCAGGCTGTGCCTGGAGGCCGCAAAGCGGGTGGCCGCCCCGGCTTCGGTCAAGATCGTCGTGTATCCAGGGGCCCTGCACGCCTTTGACGTGCCCGAGCTGCCCGCAAAGATGAAGTATGGCTTCGCCAGCATCGGCTACCAGCGAGAGGCAGCCGCCTCCGCACAGAAAGAGGTCGAGCAATTCCTTCGGGCCGGTCGGTGAGGACGAACGTGGACGTTTCGGCTCACGCGGGCGAACCTCGGCGCTCTAGGGCTGCGTATCGACATCCTGAACACCGACTAACGGTCCGGACCGACCGAGGCCTCGGTCCCGGCGGATCCATCGCTGATCACCTTCATCGCACCGCCCTGGGGCGATGCGCTCGACGAGATCGCCGGCCTCGATCTGCGGCGCACCGTGCCGCCGATCACCGAGTCGAGGCGAGCAGGATGAGCGGCCGAGCGAAGACTCTCTATGAGCGCTGCCGCGGTCCCGTCACGGCAGCGACGCGCGCACGGCGGCGAACGGCGCCGTCCAGCCGACGATCCCGCCCTGCGCGTGAACCATCGCGAGGGTCGCCTGCTTGAATTCGGCGAAGTAGCTCTCGGTCGCGTCCTCGACGAGCAGACACTCGTACCCGCGGTCGTTCGCTTCTCGCATCGTCGTCTGCACGCAGACCTCGGTCGTGACGCCCGCCAGGATCAGGTGTGTCACCCGATTCGACTGGAGCAGCTCGCCGAGCGGAGTCGCGTAGAAGGCGCCTTTGCCCGGCTTGACGATGACGGTTTCCCCGGCGCGCGGGACGAGCGCCGGGACGATGTCGTTGCCGGGCTGACCGTCGACGAGGATGCGACCCATCGGGCCGGCATCGCCGATCCGCAACGCTGGACGGCCCCGCTGCCGCTTGGCCGGCGGGCAGTCCGCGAGATCGGGGCGGTGGCCTTCGCGCGTGTGGATGACGCGAAGGCCGTGTGCGCGCGCCCACCCGAGCAGATCGCGCACGGTCGGGACGATCGCGGCCAGACGGCTCACGTCGTTGCCGAGCGCTTCGCCGAAGCCGCCGCGCTCGATGAAATCGCGCTGCATGTCGATCACCACCAGCGCGGTGGTCGCCGGCTCGAACGAAAAGGCGTACGGCCTCGCTGCGATCTCAGGCACGGGCGGGTGAGAGCGCCGGCGCCGCCGCGTGGTGTCCGGCCATGCACGGGCCGATCACCGCGATGTCGGCCTTCGCGGTGGCGGTCTCGTGCACGATGCGCCCGTCGAAGATGACCACGATGCGGTCGGAGAGCTCGAGCAGCTCGTCCAGGTCTTCGCTGACCAGCAAGACGGCCGCGCCGGCGTTGCGCGCCGCCAGGATCCGGTCGTGGATCTCGGCGACCGCGGCGAAGTCGAGCCCGAAGACCGGATTGGCGGCGATCAGCACCGACACCGGCTCGGAGAGCTCGCGCGCCAGCACCGCGCGCTGGACGTTGCCGCCCGAGAGCGTCGCCATCGGCGCGTCGGGCCCTTCCGTCTTCACGCCGAAGGCGCTGATCCAGCGCTCGGCCTGAGCGCGGAGGGCGCCGCGCCGGAGCCACGGCCCCGACGATTGCGGCGGCCGGTCGAAGTTTCGCAAGGTCATGTTCTCGGCGACGCTCATCGAGGCCACGCAGGCGTTTCGCAGCGGCTCCTCGGGCAAGCTGAACACGCGATGGCGGCGGATCTCGGCGCGCGTCGCGTGGAAGGGCTCACCGCCCACGAGGATCTCGCCGCCGTCGGTCGGGCGCTGGCCGATGAGCGCCTCGACGAGCTCGCGCTGACCGTTGCCCGAGACGCCGGCGATGCCGACGATCTCGCCGGCGCCGATCGCGAGGCTCAGTCCCTCTACCGCGAGCTGTCCGGCGTCGTTCTCGACCCGCAGATCCCGGACGACCAGGGGAGGCACGCCTCCGTTGCGCGGAGCGGCCGTCTTCTTCGCGTGCGACTGCGGGATCTCGCGCGCGCCGACCATCATCTGCGCGAGTACGGCCGGCGTCAGCTCGGCCGTCATCCCCTTGCCGACGAGCTTGCCCCGCCGCAGCACCGCGACCTCGTCCGCGAACGCCATCACCTCGCGGAGCTTGTGCGTGATCATCAGCACGGTGAGCGTGCCGGCGCGCGTCATCGCGCGCAGCATGCCGAGCACTTCGTCGGCCTCGGCCGGCGTGAGCACGGACGTCGGCTCGTCGAGGATCATGAATCGGCGGCGGAGGTAGAGCTGCTTCAGGATCTCGACCTTCTGCTTCTCGCCGGCGGCGAGCCGCGCGACCGGCCGATCGAGGTCGAGCGTGAACGGCACGGTGGCCATGAAGGCGGTGAGCCGGCTCCACTCGGCCGGCCAGTTGACGATCGTGGGCACCTCGTCGCGGGCCATCACGAGGTTCTCGGCCACCGTCATGCTCGGCACCAGGGTGAAGTGCTGGTAGACCATGCCGATGCCGAGCGCGTGCGCGTCGTGCGGCGAGTGGATATCGCGCTGGCGTTCGCCCACCGTGATCTCGCCGGCATCCGGGCGATGATAGCCGACGAGGCATTTGACCAGGGTGCTCTTGCCGGCGCCGTTCTCGCCCAGGAGCGCCATGAACGAGCCCGCCCCGACGCGCAGCGACACACTGTCGAGCGCGGTGAACGCGCCGAAGCGCTTGGTCATCCCGAGGACTTCGACCGCGACCGCGCGGCGCTGTCCGCCCGCCGGCGCGCCGGCGCTCGCCATCAAGCCGCCTCCCGGATGGCCGCGATGAAATCGGCGGAGCGCGACACGGCGCCGAAGACGCCGCCCTGCATCGTGACCATCTTGATCGCGGCCTGGTAGTTGCCGTAGTCCGTCGCGCCGGTACAGTCCTCGAGCAGCAGGCACTCGAAGCCGCGATCGTTGCCCTCGCGCATCGTCGTGTGCACGCAGACGTCGGTGGTGATCCCGGTGAGCACGAGGTTCTGGATGCCGCGCGTTCGCAGGATCAGCTCGAGGTCGGTCGCGCAGAACGAGCCCTTGCCGGGTTTGTCGATGACGGTCTCGCCGGGCTTCGGCGCCAGCTCGGGCACGATCTCCCACCCGGGCTCGCCGCGCACGAGAATGCGCCCGCACGGCCCGGGATCGCCGATCCCGGCGCCGATGCGCCGCGAGCGCCAGCGCTTGTTCGCCGGCAGGTCGGACAGGTCGGGCCGGTGCCCCTCGCGCGTGTGCATCACGTGAAACCCGCCGGCCCGCGCCGCCGCCAGCACCGCCCGGATCGGCTCGATCGGCGCCCGCGTCAGCGAAAGATCGTAGCCCATCCGATCGACGTACCCTCCGATCCCACAGAAGTCGGTCTGCATATCGATCACGACGACCGCCGTGTTCTCCGGACGCAGATCCCCGTTATACGGCCACGGATACGGCTCCGCTTTCACATACCGCTCAACCACCCGCGCCGCCTCAGTCATTCCTCCTCCGTCCTGAGCAAGAACATGGCGTGAACGTGCGCCGCCAACCCGGGCCGTGCCCTGCGACAGGCCCCGCCCGACTTGACGCGGGATCGCTCATGAATAGCCCGGGCTGGACTCGCGTTCATGCTAGCGATTGATGCTGAGCTCACCGGGAGCGCCGGACAGCGTGCGCCGCGGCGAGCACGTGGCGACCATGATGCCGAGGGTGACGACGTACGGCGCGGCATTGAAGAGATAGTAGCCGGACGTGACGCCGACCGACTGGAGCGCCGGACCCAGCGATCCCGCGCCGCCGAACAGCAGCGCGGCGTAGAAGCACTGGATGGGATTCCAGCGCGCGAAGATCACGAGCGCCACCGCCATCAGTCCCTGACCGCTCGACAGGCCTTCGCTCCAGCTCCCCGGATAATACAGGGACAAGAACGAGCCGCCGACGCCGGCCAGAAAGCCGCCGAGCGCGGTCGCCAGCGTTCGCACCCGCGGCACGGCGTAGCCCATGGCGCGCGCGGCATCCGAGCTGTCACCGACCATGCGGACCACCAGACCCCAGCGCGTGTTGCGAAACGCCCAGCCGAGCCCGATCGCGAGCACTAGGCCGATCAGAAACAGCGGGTTGACCTGCAGCGCCGCGCGGATCTGCGGCGAGTCGCTCCATGCACCGAGCGGGATCGCCGGCAAGGTCGGCGCCTTCGGCTGCACGTACGGCTTGCCCAGGAAGAAGGCGAGCCCGGTGCCGAACAGCAT
>CAYVHH010000292.1:0-3903 GCA_964450175.1 uncultured bacterium
GACCTGGTCGACAGCCTGAAAGCCCCGGTGCTGGGCCTCTACGGCGGGGCGGATCAGGGCATCCCGAACGCCGACGTCGAGAAGATGCAGGCGGCGTTGAAAGCCGCCAGGAAGCCGTCGGAGATCGTGCTCTACGACGGCGCGCCGCACGGCTTCCACGCCGACTATCGGCCGAGCTACCGCGAGACGGCGGCCAGGGACGGCTGGCAGCGTCTGCGTGCGTGGTTCCAGCAGAACGGAGCCGCCTGATGCGTTTCGGCCTCTTCGGCAGCGCGCAGGCGAAGCGCGGCGGCCCGGACGTCGACAGCAGCGCCGGCTTCAAGGAGTTCGTCGAGAACAACGTCCGGGCCGAGGCGCTCGGCTACGTCAGCTCCTTCGTCGTCGAGCATCACTTTACCGGCTTCGGTCAGATCTCCGCGACGTTGAATCTCTTGACGTGGGTCGGCGCCCGCACCAAGACCCTGCGGCTCGGCACCGCCGTGATCACCTTGCCGTGGCACAACCCCGTGCTGCTGGCCGAGCAAGTCGCCACCATGGATCTGCTGTCGGGCGGCCGGATCGACTTCGGCATCGGCCAGGGCTACCGGCACAACGAGTTCGCCGGCTTCTGCATTCCGATGGAAGAGGCGGATCAGCGGTTCGACGAGTGTCTCGAGGTGATGCTGAAGGCGTGGACGTCGGATCGACCCTGGTCGCATCGCGGCAAGTACTTCCAGTTCGACAACGTCGTCGTCGAGCCGCCCACGGCGCAGAAGCCGCATCCTCCGCTGTGGATGGGCGCCGGGCGGCCGCAGTCGATCAAGAAGGTGGCCGAGCTCGGCTACAACCTCTTGCTCGACCAGTTCGCGTCGATCGAGCAGATCGGCGAGCGCATCGCGCTCTTCAAGGCCGAAGTCGAAGCGCGCGGCCGGCGGTTCGATCCGATGCAGGTGGCGGTAACCCGATCGGTCAACGTCGTGCGGAACGAGGCCGAGCGCCAGAAAGCGCTCGAGACCCGCATGGCGGCGCGCGAGCGCGTCCACAACCTCGCGCAACGGCCGGACGGGCAGAACACCTCGACGATCATGACCTACGCGCACACGATGGAGGCGACCGAGGCGGGTGCGCTCTACGGCACGCCGGACGAGATCGCCGTGAAGCTGCAGAAGCTGCGCGACCTCGGGGCCGAGTACGTGCTGCTCAACAGCACGGGCGGGTTCGAGACCTTGCGTCGCTTCGCCGAGGAGGTGCGGCCCGCGTTCGCCGGCGAGCCCTCGCTCCGGTAGGCATCGGCGAGGACGGCACGGCATGGACGGGAGTAACGCGCGCGCGACCAACGCCTACTGGGGGCGCGACGGGATCGAGCGCGCGATCCTCGGTGCGCTCGCCGCCGCCGGCAAGAACACCGAGGCCTTGACGGTCGACGATCTGGCGCCGGCGGATCAGTTTCACAGCGGCGGCAAGGGCGCCACCGAGCGCCTGGCGCGCCTGGCCCGGCTCCAGCCGGGTATGCGTGTCCTCGACGTCGGCGGCGGGCTGGGCGGGCCCGCGCGGACCCTGGCCGCTCAGTACGGCTGTCGGGTCACGGTGGTCGATCTCACCGAATCGTACGTGAAGGCAGCGACCGCGCTGACCGCCCGGCTGGGGCTCGCCGATCGCGTCACCCATCGCGTCGGCGACGCGCTGGCGCTCGACGTGGACGAGCCGTTCGACGTGGTGTGGACCCAGAACAGCGGGATGAACATCCCTGACAAGGAGCGGCTCTACGCCGGCTTTGCGCGGGCCCTCCGTCCGGGCGGCTTGCTCGCGCTGCAGGAGCCGATGGCCGGTCCCGTCCAGCCGATTCTGTTCCCGGTCATGTGGGCCCGCGACGCCGGATCGAGCTTCCTTCGCGCGCCCGGCGAGATGCGCCGGGTGATCGAGGCCGCGGGGTTCCAGGTCCGCGCGTGGGACGACGTCACCGCCGAGGCCGCTGGACCGAGCACCGGGGCGGCGAGCCCCGCGCACAGCATCCAGCGGATCGTCATGGGGGACGCGGTCGACGCGATCGCGCGGTCGGGTCAGAAGAACCGGGACGAAGGCAGGATCGTCATGATCCAGGCCGTCCTGGAGCGGCGGGCGGCTCCCGCTTAGGCTCGAGCACCTCGAACATCAGGCTGAAGTCGTCGAGCAGCGCGAACAGCTCGTCGATCTTGGAGGTGTCGCCCTCCACTCGCACGAGCCCACGCTCGACCGCGTCCGCGAACGCGACGTCCCGCAGCACCAGCCGATTCAGCGCCGTCCGCTCGAGCGTCACGGTCGCGTCGGCGCGCTCGCTGCGCCGATCCGCCAGATAGGTGAGCGCGGAGTTCTCGAGGTTGACGGCGTAGCTCCGACCGAGATCCGAGAAGACCCAGTTGACGACGATCCGCCGGCCTTCTGCCTTCTCGCCGTTGATCCGCACACCGAGGTAGTCGAAGAACAGGTCGAGGCTCATCGCCCGAACCACGTCGGGGCTCACGGGCGCGCGGGCGACCGCGGCGGGCACGCCGCGCCGCAGCTCGAGCGCGCCCAGCAGGTACGCGTTGCGCCACGTCGCCGATTCCGCCGCATAGCCGAGCTGCTCGAGCGCATCGGCGCCGAGCTGCCGCGCCTCGTTGTTCGCCGGATCGGCGAAGACGACGTGGCTCATCGCCTCGGCGACGAAGCGGTATTCGCCCCGCGCGAAGTCCTCGCGGGCCCGCCGGATCGCCGCGTCGGCACCGCCCATGTACTCGACGTATTTCCGCCCGCGCTCGACCGGCGGCAGGGGATTCAGGTTGGCGGGATTCGCGTCGTACCAGCCGATGTAGCGCTGGTAGACCGACTTCGCGTTGTGGCTCAGCGTGCCGTAGTAGCCGCGCACGTGCCACGTGGAGCCGAGGCTCTTGGGCAAGGCCAGGCGCTCGGCGATCTCTGCCGCCTTGTAGCCGTGGTTCATGAGCCGCGCGGTCTGATCGTGCAGGTACTTGTACAGATCACGCTGCTTGCCGAGGAAGTCGCGCACGCGCGCGTTGCCCCAGACCGGCCAGTGATGCTGGGCGAACGCCACGTCCGCGTCCGGCCCGAATCGGTCGAGCGCCTCGTTCAGGTATTTCGCCCACGCATTGGCGTCGCGCGCCTGGGCCCCGCGGATCGGATAGATGTTGTGCAGATTGTGGGTGGCGTTCTCGGCGAGGTTCAGCGCCCGCAGGCCGGGATGGAACATGTGCATCTCGGCGGGCGCCTCGGTCTCGGGCGTGAGCTGGAACACGATCTCGACCCCGTCGATCCGGTGCGTCTCGATCGGCTTGTCGATGATGTGGGTCGGCGGAATGAGCGTCACGGTGCCGCGCGAGGTCGCCTTGCCGAGGCCCGTGTCCACCTGGCCGCGCGGCCCCTTGGGTAACGTGGCCCCGAACTGGAACTGCGCGCGGCGCACCATCGCGGTGCCGGCCAGCACGGTCTCGGAGACCACTTCCTGCATGAACCGGTCGGGTGCCCAGATCTCGACCCGGCCGGCGCGCACGTCACGCTCGTCGACGACCCCCCGCACACCGCCGTAGTGGTCGGTGTGGCTGTGCGAATAGATGACCGCGACGATCGGGCGTCGCCCGCGGTGCTGCGTGTAGAGCTCGAGTCCAGCACGGGCGACCTCGGTCGACATCAGCGGGTCGACGACGATCAGGCCGCGGTCGCTCTCGATCAGCGTCATGTTCGAGATGTCGAAGCCGCGGATCTGGTAGATCCGGTCCGTCACCTGGAACAGGCCGTGGTTGAGATTGAGCCGGGCCAGACGCCAGAGGCTCGGATTCACGGTGGCCGGCGCGTGCTCGTCGGCGAGGAAAGCATAGTCGCGAAGCGTCCACACGACTCGGCCCTGCTCGTTCTTGATCTCGACCTCGGGCAAGGTCGCGAGAAAGCCCT
>CAYVHH010000293.1:0-3696 GCA_964450175.1 uncultured bacterium
AAAGCCCTTTGAACTCCTTCCCATGGCCCATGGTCTGGAAGCATGCGGGAGAGCACCCCGGAGGCACGCGCGCCCAACCAGCCTCCTCCCAGACGCCGGAGGCGGTCCGTCCGCAGGTGCGACAGGTAGCCGCCGAAGAGCTCGTCGCCGCCGTCACCCGACAGCACCACGCGGAAGTGACGCCGAGCCGCCCGCGACACCGACCTGGTCGGGATCGCGCTCGTGTCGTGGAACGGCTGCCCGAAATGCTGCAAGAGCTCGTCGACGACGACTTCCGAAAAGGAGGCCGTCTGAGCGCCCTCCTCGTAAAGCTCGATCCCGAGGCGGGCGGCCGTCTGCCGAGCGAGCGGCCGTTCGTCGTGCGCGACGTCATCGAATCCGACCGTGACCGCGGCGATGCTCGATGTCGCCTGAACGGCGGAGGCGGCGATCGCGCTCGAGTCGATCCCGCCGCTCAGGAAGAGCCCGACGGGCACGTCGGCCACCAGCCGCTCGCGGACACTGGCGTCCAGCAAGGCCAGGATCTGCGAGCCGCACCGCTCGACGGGGCCACATTCCTCGTCGACGCGGTCGGGCAAGTACCAATAGTGCCCGGACTCTTCGGCTCCGGCGGACGAACGCCGCAGCCAGGTCCCGGGATGCAGCTCCGAGATGTCCTCGACGGCGCTGATCCCCGGCCAGGGGTAGCCGGCCCGAAGAATCGCGGCGAGCCCGCGAGCGGACGGCCGCCGGGCCGAGCGGGCCGTGAGCACGAGCGGCGCGAGTTCGCTGCAGAAGGCGAAGCCATCGCGCCGATCGACGTACAGCGGCTTCTCGCCGAACCGGTCACGAGCCAGCCACAGATCGCCGGCGGGGATGTCGACCGCGGCGAAGCTGAACATGCCCTCGGCCGACGCGAGCGCGCCGGGGACCCCGCGCTCGGCGATCAGTTCGAGCAGCACTTCCGTGTCGGAGGCGGTCCGGAACCGGACGCCTCGTGACGCCAGACCGGCGCGGAGCCGGACGAAGTTGTAGATCTCGCCATTCAGGACCAGACACCACCGCCCATCTGCGCTCGTCATCGGCTGGAGTCCCCGCCGAGGGTCGATGATGGCGAGCCGAACCATGCCCAGGCGCCACATCACGCCACGCCATTCGCCCGAGTCGTCGGGGCCGCGATGCTGGAGCATCCCGAGCATCTTGGAGACGTCCGGGCCTCCTGCGTCCAGGGCGCGTCGATCGGCCCCGGCGATACCGCACACGGGCTCAGCGCTCCCCGCCGGTCATCGATTCGATGGTCGGCGACGGCAATCGCCGGCGACGGCCGAGCCACGCCGCGACGAGCACCGCGGGGACCAGCGAGCCGACGATGCCCGCTTTCAGGAGGGAGGCGAAATCGCCCCGGATCATCATGATCGTCAGCGATACGACGACGGCGTAGACGAGAATCCGGCTCTTGCTAAACGGCGCGAGACGTCGATAGGTCACGGAGGCCCGGACCACGATTCCCTCGACCAAGGCCACGGCGGCCGCCCCCAGGATACCGAAGTTCAGGTACCCCTCCGCCAGCAACGCGTAGCTGTATCCGCCTCCAGCGGCCGCGATCCCCGGATCGATCAGGTTGACGAACCACTGACTCGGCGCAATCGGTCGCTCCGGGTGCAGCGGCAGCGGAATCAGGATCTCGAAGGCGTCGACGAAGCTCCGGCCCAGCCAGAATGGCTCCTGCGCCGGAACTTGATAGATCGTCTCGGTCAGCGCGAGCAGGACCGTGACCGGCTCGGCCATCAGATTGACGAGCTCGTCGAGACCGAATTGCTCCACCAGACGCGTCAGGATGCCGCCGAAACCTTCGGCGAGATAGGCGCGAGCGAGCCCCACCGCGGCAAATATTGGCAGCGCCAGCGCCGCGCCGATAACCAGCGTTCGTAGCCGGATCCGGCGCGTTGAGAAGTGATGCGCGACTAGGAGCGCCAATATCGTCTCGAGCACCACGCGGCGACGGCCGATACGCAGCATGAGCAGGGCGAAGACCGAGAACAGGACCCACGGAAGGATCGGCGCGCGGCGGCTCCGTTCCGCCGTCGTCAGATACAGCACGACGAGTCCCGTTTGCGCCAGCATCACGCCCGCAGCCAGAACGCCGAGTCCCGCGATGGCCTCGTATCCCCGCGCGTACGCCGACTCGACCAGTGTCTCGACACCGACGGTCCCGACCAGGGTGCCGACCAGCGCGGTCCCGAGGACCAGGAGTCCCGACGAGATCGCGAGACCCTCGCCTCGCGTCCAGTCGCCATCGGAACGCGGCATGAGTCCGGCGAGCGCGGGTCCGGCGGGGCTCGAATAGCCGAACAAGAAGGCGAAGAGGGCGGTGAGCGCGACACCGATGATGCCGGACTCGAGGTGGAGTACCAGGCCGATGAAGCGCGGCACGTCTCCGACCGCCAGCCAGAAGAACGCCACTACCGGAACCACCACGTAGATACCGAAGAAGACGAGGAACACCGTATCCATCTCGACGAGGTCGCGGGGATGGGTGGCGTACCGATACCAGAGCGCCGCGAAATACGCGATGACCAGCACGGTCAACCAGATGTCGACCGGGCTCAGCACATCGGGCATCGCCAGCGCCACGATACCTGCCGAGAGCACGAGCACGTTGAGGACGGCGAGCGAGCTCAGCCACGGCGACGACAGCGCGGCTCTCACGAGGTCGCCCACAGGCGGCGTCGCAACGGGCGCGTCCATTCCATCCCGGTCGCCGTCATGCTCCCGATGAACACGAGTGCCGCGAGCGGCACGTACACGATCATTTCGACAGCGCTGTATTGGGCGGGAAGCAGACTCCGCAGCGCGACGGCGCCGGCACCAAGCAGTGCGCCCGATGCCAGCGCAGCCCAGGGGCGCAGGGCCGAAAAGCTCACGCCATAGGCACAAGCGACGTACCGCAAGGTCAGGGCGGCCAGCGTGACGCGCGACAGCAGGTAGGCGAGGCCAAGGGCTGCCATACCGGCCAGATGCAGCCAGCCCAGGAGTGCCGAGGCGGCGCCGAAGACGAGGATGGCGGCACAGAGGTTGCGGGTATTCACCGCTCGCTCTGTCTCGCCGTCGATCAGACCCCTGAGACAGGCGAAGAGGAACGAGGGGGTCAGCGACAAGCACACCATCGCCGCGACCCCGGCCGCTGCGCCGTACTCCGGGCCGAGCCAGACTCGAATCAGCACGTCCGCCCAGATGACCATCTGGAAGGTCGCGAACGTGCCGCCGTGCAGAGCCCACTGGGCAACCTGGCGAGCCCGGGCTGCATGCGTTTGAAAGTCTCCTCGCGCGATCGCGGCGGCCGACGCCGGGATCAGCACCTGGCTCAAGGCGCCGCTGATCGGATTGAGTGGCCTCATCAGCGCCAGGCCGATCGCCAGATAGCCAGCGCCGATCAGGCCCGCACCCGATACGACGGCCATCCACGGCAAGGTCAGATCGAGAGCCGGCTCGAGGGCGCTGGCCGGCACTCTGCGCAGGCCGTACCGCAGCAGGACCGCGGCTTCGCGGAATGGACTCGGCCCGACTTGACTCCAGATCCAGCGGGCGATTCGCAGCAGCGACGGCAGTGTCGTGACGCCGGTGGCCACCGCGGTCCACGTAATGACGGTCGAGAGGCTCGAATCCCGGAGCAGCAGGACACACACCAGTGGCGACAGTCCGAGCGCGGCGACCGCC
>CAYVHH010000294.1:0-5047 GCA_964450175.1 uncultured bacterium
GCGGAGTGGGACCCCCTCGTCCCGCCCGCGGCTCGAAGGGCCGCGGAACGCGGGCGAGCGGGTGACGCAGCCCGACCCACACCCCCCGCCTCGGCCCACGCCCCACGCGCCACCACCGGCGTCTCGCGCAAGCAATCCTCCGGACGCTTGTCATCACGTAACCCGAGGAACGACGGATGCCGGATCCCGCCGTCGCGCGTCCACTCGGTAAACCGAACCTCACCCACGAGCCGCGGCTCGACCCAGTGATGGCCACGTCCGGTCGGCGTGCCGCGCGCGAAGGGCGACGTCCGCCGTTCGAGCGGACGTAGCTTCCCGCTGATGTTCTCGAGCGCGCGAACGTCGAATCCTGTCCCGACCTTCGACACATAGACGAGCTCACCGCGGTCGTAGAGACCCAGGTGCAGCGCGCCGAAGCGAGCCCGCGTGCCCTGGGGCACCGTGTAGCCGCCGATCACGAACTCCTGCCGGAGCTGACACTTGATCTTCAGCCAGTCCCGAGATCGCTGCGCCACGTACGGGCTGTCGCGCTTCTTCGCCACCACGCCTTCCAGCCCCTGCTCGCACGCGGCGGCGAGAAAATCCGCGCCGTGCGCCAGCACGTGATCGCCGAAGTAGACGACGCCGCGCGGCGGCATCAGGAGCTTCAGGCATTCCTTGCGCGCCTCGAGAGGCAGGCGCCGCAGGTCGCGGCCGTCGAGCCCGAGCGCGTCGAAGAAGACGGCGCGCACCGGCACCTCGCCGCGCGCGCGCTCGACGTCGGCGGGACGGGTGAGGCCCATGCGCTCCTGGAGCTTCTGGAAGCTCGAGCGTCCGCGCTCGTCGAGCGCCACGATCTCGCCGTCCAGCACGAAGCTCTCGAGCGGCAGCGCGTGCAGCGCGGCCGCCACCTCCGGGTAGCGCGTGGTGACGAGCTGGCCGCTCCGCCCGCGGAGCTCGATCTCGTCGCCGGCGCGCGAGGCGAGCACACGCACGCCGTCGTACTTGATCTCGAAGAGCCATGCCGGATCCGACGGCGTCGCCTCGACCAGGGTCGCGAGCATGAGCAGATCGCCGCTCGGCGTGATGTGCCCGTGCGGGGCCTTGAGCTCGGTCAGGCGGCGGCGCAGCGCCTCGACTCGGCCGGCGCCGTCGCGCAGCTCCTCGATCGTGAGTCCCGACAGGACCGACTCCGGATAGCGCTCGGTCGGCTCCGTCTCCCCGGCGTACTCGTCGGACTTCTTCAGCAGGAGCCAGTCGCGACCCTTGCCGCTCATGCGGGCGAGCGTCCATCGTCCGCGCAGCTTGAAGCCGAACAGCTCGAACTCGAGCTTGCCGCGCTCGATCTGCTCGCGCGCCGGCTCCGGCTTCAGGAGCTGGAAGCGACCGGCGTCCCACACGATGGACGGGCCGGCCCCATAGTTGCCCTCTGGAATGAGCCCCTCGAAGTCGGCGTACTCGATGGGGTGGTCTTCGACGTGCACGGCGAGGCGCTTCTCGTGGGCGCGCACCGACGGCCCCTTGGGCACGGCCCAGCTCTTCAGCACGCCGTCGATCTCGAGCCGCAGATCGTAGTGGAGCCGCCGCGCCGAGTGCTTGTGGATGACGAACCGGCTCCCGCCGGGCGGGCCGGGCCCACCGAAGGGCTCGGGGGTCGCGGCGGGATCGCGCTTGCGCCGATACTCCTGGAGGTCTCGACTAGCCACGCAGGACCAGGATGACGGAGAGCGAGGCCATCAGGTTGTCGGCGGCGTGGGCCGCCATCGACGGGAGCAGGCTGCCGGTCCGCTCGTACGACCACGCCCAGAGGATTCCGCTCCAGAAGACCGCCGCGAATCCGAGCACGCCGTAGCCATGCGCGACCGCGAAGATGGCCGCGCTGAGCACCGCGGCCGGAGCCAGACCGAACCGCCGGCGCAAGGTCGCGAACAGCAGGCCCCGGAAGACGATCTCCTCGCAGATCGGCGTGAGGATGACCGTGTCGAAGATCGTCATGCCGACGACCGCCCGGGATCCCCACACCAGATCGCGATCGAACCACTCCGTCCAGTGCGCGGAGAGCCCGAGCCAGCGCCCGGCCAGGTCCATCACGCCTTCACCGAGCTGGCCGAGCGCCAGCAAGGTGAGGATGACGAGCACGAGCCGGCTCGCGCCGCCCGACGTCGGCACGAGCCCGAAGCTCTCCCGCAGCGTGTGCCCCGACGGTCGGATCAAGAAGCGCCAGGCGAAGAAGATGAGCGGCACGAAGGACAGGTTCGTCGTCGCGCCGATCAGCACGCGCAGATACGGTCGTTCGGGCACGAAGGACGATCCGAAGAGGACGATGGCGCCGATCGCTCCCCCCCAGATGAGCACGCGGATTCCGTCGCGGCCACGCCACTCCGGCGGCAGCACGCCGACACCGATCCGATCGAACACGCGGCGTCGCACGGCCACCCGAACGAGGAGGACGAGTGCGACGACGAGGAGCACGACCTCCATCGCGAGGGTCGCGCGCGTGCGAGCGAGCAGCCGAGTGGAACGCTCGTCCTGGGCGGCGGTCGCCGCGGCCAGGAGATCGCGGTCGCCGGCGCGCACCGCCAGGCGGGTCGCGATCCGGTCCCTGAACCAACCGGGCTCGAGCGCTTCGGCGAGCGCCCCGGAGATGTTCGGGACCATCTCGTCGTCGAGCGCGTCGTCGAGATACGCGCCGACGACGAGGAGCGCGAACGCGGGGAGCGGGTCGGGGCGGCGCTTCCACTCGTCCGTGCGTCGCTGCACGCTGTCCATTCGTCCCGATTCGCCTTCGAGGATCGCCAGGTGCAGGTCGACGGCGGGATCGAATGACGTGGCCGAGAGCTCGTCGTACCAGCGAATGCCTTCCTCGAGGTCCTCGGCCGGATCGGTCGACAGCACGCGGTACGCGAACTGCTCCCACCACGGCGCGCGGCTGACCGCTTCGTCGATGTCCATCGTCCGGCCGACGATCAGCGCGAGCGCGCGCTCGGGCTCGGACTCCCCTTCCACGCGCGATCCGGAGAACTGGATCGACACCATCACGCCGATGAAGGTGAGGAGCACGAGCGCCGCAAGAATCGTGACCAGTCCGACGAACGGCCGCCGCCTGGGCTCGGGAGCCCCGACATCTTGCCGCTCGACGGTGGCGGGAACGCTATCCATGGGTGTGATCGACCCTTCGCGCATCATAGGGATCAACGTGCTATCGTGCAAACCATGGCGCCGCATTCGCTCGGCTCGGGAACGATCTCGTTCGGCCTCGTGTCGATTCCCATCCGGATGTACACCGCGGCCTCGTCGGCGAACGTCGCGTTCAACATGCTGCACGCGAAGTGCGGCTCGCGGATCAAGCAGCAAACGTTCTGCCCGGTGTGCAACGAGGTCGTCGATCGCGCGTCGCTCGTTCGCGGCTACGAGTTCGCCAAGGACCAGTACGTGCGGGTGGCCGATGACGAGCTGAAGAAGCTCGAGGGCGAAGCGTCGAAGATGATCGACATCACCGAGTTCGTGCCGCTCAAGTCGGTCGATCCGATCTACTTCGAGAAGACGTACTTCCTCGGGCCGGACAAGGGCGGCGACAAGGCCTACCGCCTCCTGGCCGACGCGATGGAAAAGCAGGGACGGGTCGCGCTGGCGAAGTTCGTCATGCGCGGCAAGGAGAGCCTCGTGCTCATCCGCCCGGCGCAGGGCGGTCTCATGCTCCACACGATGTACTTCGCCGACGAGGTCCGCGACTTCGGCGAGATCGACCGCGGGCAGTCCGCGAAGATCAAGCCGGGCGAGCTCGACCTGGCCAGCCAGCTCATCGACGGGCTGTCGAACGACGAGTTCCGCCCGGAGCAGTACGAGGACGAGTATCGCCACCGGGTCCTCGAGCTGGTCAACCAGAAGGTCGAGGGCAAGGAAGTGACCGTCGCCGCGCCCGAAGCGCCGCGCGCTCAGGTGATCGACCTGATGGAGGCGCTCAAGGAAAGTCTGGCCAAGCGGGTCGCCTCGGGGGAGAAGCGGCCGCTGGCGAAGGCCAAGCGGACCGAGGAAGCCGCCGCCCCCGCCCCCCCCAGAAGAGCCGCTGCGAAGAAGTAGCGTTCGGGGTCCCGGGCGTTAGAATGGGTTTGGGCCGACCATGCCCAGAATCGCCCTCGAACCAAGGTTCCAGGTCGAATACCTGTCGATCCTCGACAGTGAAGGCAACCTCGACACCGCGCTCGAGCCCAAGCTCGCCGACACGGATCTGAGGTCGCTCTATCGCTCCATGCTGCTCGGCCGCCGGCTGGACGAACGGATGGTGCGACTGCAGCGACAGGGACGCATCGGCACCTTCGCGCCGATCAAGGGCCAGGAGGCGTCCCAGATGGGGAGCGTCTTCACGTTGCGGCCGACCGACTGGATGGTCCCGTCCTTCCGCGAGACGGCGGCGATGATCTGGCGGGGCTGGCCCATCGAGAAGCTCCTGCTCTTCTTCTCCGGTCGTCTAGAGGGCGGCCAGCCGGCACCCGATCAGCACGATCTGCCGATCACGATCCCGGTCGCGACCCAGCTTCCCCACGCGGTCGGCCTCGCGTACGCGGCCCAGTACCGGGGCGACGACGCGGTGGTCATGGTGTACTTCGGCGACGGCGCGACCTCCGAGGGCGATTTCCACGAGGCGATGAACTTCGCCGGCGTCTGGCACGTTCCGGTGGTCTTCGTGTGCCAGAACAACCAGTGGGCCATCTCGGTGCCGCTCAAGAAGCAAACGCACTCGCGCACGATCGCGCAGAAGGCGCTCGCGTACGGATTGCCCGGTATCCAGGTGGACGGCAACGACGTGCTCGCCGTCTACGCCGCCGCGCGCGAAGCGGTCGACCGGGCGCGCGCCGGCGACGGGCCGACCTTGATCGAGTGCGTGACCTATCGGCTCGGCGTGCACACGACGGCGGACGATCCCACCAAGTATCGGAGCGATGCCGAAGTCGCGATGTGGGAGCAGAAGGATCCGCTCACGCGCTTCCGGGGCTATCTGGAGAAGCGCAACCTCCTCGAGGACGGGCTCGAGCAGCGAGTCGACGACGAGATCGCGGACGCCCTCCGG
>CAYVHH010000295.1:0-3985 GCA_964450175.1 uncultured bacterium
GCCGCCGCAAGCGAAACGCATTCTCCGCGGGCTCAGCGCGTTCTGCGTTCTGCGTGAGGCAGCGTATTTCAGAAGCCCGCGACGTACGGGAGCTTCCGCGCCGTCGTCTCGATCGCCGCGCCCGCCTCCAGCAGCACCGCCGTCGAATCCCAGGTGCCCTGCACGAGCTGATTGCGCGGTCCGTCGGGGATGGTCGCCTTGATCGTGCGGGCGCCGAGCTTCACCTCTTGCTTCTCCACGTCCACCGCCACCGGCGATTGCGGCGAGCGGCCGATCTCGCGCTGGAGCCACTCGAGATCCTCCTGCGAGGCGCGCAGGCAGGGGATGCCGAGCATCAGGCAGTTGCCGAAGAAGATCTCGCCGAAGGAGCCGCCGACGATGGCGGCGATGCCCCAGCGCATCAGCGCCTGCGGCGCGTGCTCCCGCGAAGAGCCGCAGCCGAAGTTCTGGCCGACCACCAGCACCGAGGCGCCCTTGTAGGCGGGCGAGTTGAACGGATGCTCGGGGTTCTGCTTCTTGGCGTCCTCGAACGCGTGCTCGCCCATGGTCGTGAACGTCACTTCCTTGAGAAAGCGCGCCGGGATGATGCGGTCGGTGTCGATGTCGTTGCCGGGCAGGGGGATTCCTCTGCCGACGATCTGACGGCGCTTGAAGTCGACGGTGCTCATTTCAGGATCTCCCTCACGTCGGCGACGGCGCCGTTGATCGCGGCGGCGGCCACCATGGCCGGGCTCATCAGGAGCGTGCGCCCGGTCGGGCTGCCTTGCCGGCCGATGAAGTTGCGGTTGCTGGACGACGCGCTCATCTCGCGCCCGACCAGCTGATCGGGATTCATGCCGAGGCACATGGAGCAGCCGGCCTTCCGCCACTCGAAGCCGGCGCTCTGGAAGATCTCCGGCAGCCCCTCGCCCGCGGCGGCTTTGGCGACCTGCTGGGAGCCCGGCACGATCAGCGCGCGCACGCCCTTGGCGACCTTGCCCTTCTTGGCCACTTCGGCCGCGATACGCAGATCGGACAGGCGACCGTTGGTGCACGAGCCGACGAACGCCACGTCGATCTTGGCGCCCTTGATCGGCTGGCCCGCCTGGAAGCTCATGTGCGCGAGCGCTTCGCGGAAGGTCGACCGATCGGCCTCGGGCGCCGACTCCGGCGCGGGGATCCGCTGGCTCACGCCGACCGACATGCCCGGGTTGATGCCCCACGTCACCATCGGCTCGATGGCACTGCCGTCGAGGCGCGCGACGTCGTCGAACGAGGCGCCCGGCTCGGTCGCGACCGATTTCCACCACGCGGCGGCCTTGTCGAACGCGGCCCCCGCGGGCGCGTACGGCCGGCCGCGCAGATAGTCGATCGTCGTCGCGTCGGGATTGACGTAGCCGAAGCGCGCGGCACCCTCGATCGACATGTTGCAAACAGTCAGTCGCTCCTCCATCGTCATGCGATCGATCACCGGCCCAGCGTATTCATACGCATAGCCGACTCCGCCTTTGACTCCCAGGGTGTTGATGATCGCCAGAATCACATCTTTCGCATACACGCCCTTGGCGAGCGCGCCGTCCACCCGCACCTGACGCAGCTTCGGCTTGGCCATCGACAGGCACTGCGTCGCGAGCACGTCACGCACCTGCGTGGTGCCGATGCCGAACGCGATGGCGCCGACGGCGCCGTGGGTCGAGGTGTGGCTGTCGCCGCACGCGATCGTCATGCCCGGCTGCGAGAGGCCGAGCTCGGGCCCGATGACGTGCACGATGCCCTGCTTGCCCGTCGACATGTCGAAGAGCGGCAGGCTGAAGTCCTTCATGTTGCGGATCATGTGGACCGCCATCTCCTCCGCCAGCGGGTCGGCGTAGGGGCGGGCCTGATCGGTCGTCGGGATGATGTGGTCGAGCGTGCCGAAGGTGCGCTCGGGCATG
The DNA here is from genome assembly GCA_964450175.1 of uncultured bacterium. GTDB lineage: Bacteria > Methylomirabilota > Methylomirabilia > Rokubacteriales > CSP1-6 > AR31. The sequence continues at coordinate 1,914 of CAYVHH010000295.1, forward strand.
CGGACCTTCAGCTTCGAATCGCGGAGCATCTGGAACGCCTGCGGCGTCGTCACCTCGTGGATCAGGTGCAGGCCGATCAGGAGCTGGGTCTGCCCGGACGGCAGGGTCCGGACGGTGTGCGCGTCCCACACTTTGTCGAGCAACGTCTTGGCCATGCGACTCCTCCTCTGAGCTCTACGGGCGGGCGTATGCTGCCTCAGGCCAACCGTGTAGTCCAGTGAAACGTTCTGTAGCGAATGGTAAGCTACGCTTCATGGTCGACGCCGCGCTCTTTCCCGCGCTCGAGACGCTGCTGGCCGTCGCGCGCACGGGCTCGGTGGGGGCGGCGGCGCGGCAGCGGCGCATTACGTCATCGGCCGTGAGCCAGCAGATCCGAAAGCTCGAGACCCACTTCGGCATCAAGCTCTTCGAGCGCGCCGGGCGCGGCGTGCGGCTCACGGCCGCCGGCGAGACGGCGCTGCCGGTGGTGCGCGAGCTCTGGAGCGGCGCCGAGTCGGCCTTCGGCCAGCTTGCGGAGCTCGCGGGGCGCCCGGCCACCACGCTCCGGGTGGCGGCCAGCGATTATCTCGGCAAGGGACTGCTGGCGCCGGTGCTGCGGGACCTGCTCGACGGGGAGCCGCCGGTGCGCTTCGAGATCGTCACCACGCACTCACGCGCGAGCGTGCGCCTGGTCGCCGAGGGCGACGTGGATCTCGCGGTGGTCACGGGCCAGGAGGCGCCGCGCGGTCTCGAGGAGCGCCATCTCTTCGATCAGCCCTTCGTGTGGGTCGGACCGCGGCGCGGCCGCGATCGCACGCCGCTGACCGAGCGGGTGCGCCGCGAGCCCGTGCTACGGCTGGCCGCCGAGAGCCGAGGCCGAGCGCTGCTCGACCAGTACTTCGCCGACGAGCGCATCCGGCCCGTGTCGACCATCGACGTGCCGAGCGTGTCGCTGCTCCTGTCGTATGTTTCTGGCGGGCTCGGCGTCGGGCTCGTGCCGGCGCTCGCGCTGGCGGAGGCGCCTGCGGACCGCGTCGTGAGCGCGGCCGCGCGAGTGCCGGCGCTGCCCGTCGCGCTGCTCTGGCGGGCGAGCGCACGCCGCCAGCCGGCGCTCGCGCGGCTCGCGTCACTCCTGGCCGCCGCCGGGGCCCGCGCCGGGGCGCGGCTCGCGCGCCGGCGCGGCTGACCGCGGCGTTGCGGCGCGTACGGCCCCGGGCGTATGCTGTGGTCTCTTCGGCATGGCGACCGGCTACTGAGTTCACCACTGACCCAGCAACGCGGAGGCATAACACATGGCACTGCGGATCAACAGCGAAGCACCAAACTTCAACGCCGAGACCACCCAGGGGAAGATCAACTTCCACGACTGGATCGGCTCGGGGTGGGCGATCCTCTTCTCGCACCCGAAGGACTTCACGCCGGTGTGCACGACCGAGCTCGGCTACATGGCCGGCCTGAAGCCCGAGTTCGACAAGCGCAACTGCAAGATCATCGGTCTCAGCGTCGATCCGGTCGCGGATCACCAGCGCTGGGCGAAGGACATCCAGGAGACGTCGGGTCACGCCGTGACATATCCGATGATCGGCGATCCGGAGCTGAAGGTGGCAATGGCCTACGACATGCTGCCGGAAGGCGCCGGCACCACCTCGCAGGGCCGGACGCCCGCGGACAACGCGACGGTGCGCTCGGTGTTCATCATCGGCCCGGACAAGAAGGTCAAGGCGATGCTGACCTATCCGATGTCGACGGGCCGCAACTTCGACGAAGTGCTCCGGCTCCTCGACGCCTGCCAGCTCACGAGCAAGCACAAGGTGGCCACGCCGGTGAACTGGAAGCAGGGTCAGGACGTCATCATCGTCCCGGCGGTGTCGGACGACGAGGCGAAGAAGACGTATCCAGCGGGCTGGAAGTCGCCGAAGCCCTATCTGCGGATCGTTCCCCAGCCGAAGTAGCTACGACGCGGTGATCGGCCGGTGGCTCTCGTCACGAGCCGCCGGCCGGCTGCCGGCGCTCAGCCCCCGAAGATCGCCTCGGGAATCAGGGCCGACACGACGTAGTTCGGCACGTCGACCACGTTGCTGATGCGAAGGTCG
>CAYVHH010000296.1:0-13111 GCA_964450175.1 uncultured bacterium
CGAGCCGTCCCGGCATGACGCGGATAGTAGCGTACCGGGCGGGCTCATGTCACGATGCGCGCCGCTCCGGGCCGTCCTCAGTGGACGGAGACTAGTGGACTGATCGGTGGCGGAATCAGAACCACCATCAAGATCAGGCACGCGATGCCCACGACACGACGGCCCGGCGAGATCGGCGACAGGTCGTCGAGCGGCGGGCTGTGGTGGAAGCCCACCAAAAGCGAGATCAGGCCCGCCCACACGAACCAGTTCATCGACGAGGCCAGCGCGGACACGATATCCGCTCCGGGAATGCGAAGCGTCCAGAAGAACGAGGTCGCGCCGAGGATCAGCAACCCCACGACCGTCGCCTTGCCGATCTTCCGGTGATGCCGGCCGAACAGCGCGTAGGCGATCCGCCCGCCGTCGAGCTGCCCCACCGGGAAGAGGTTCAGCGCGGTGACGAGAAATCCCGCCCACGCCGCGTCGGCCATCGGGTGCGTGAAGAGCATGTATCCCTGGGGAATGTGGCCGAACCGCAGATACGAGAGACCCCACGTCAGCAGCGAGTCACCGAAGGCCATGTAACCGTGCTCCGGCGCGGGCACGACGGATGACCAGGCAAAGCCCAGAAGAGCCGCGGGCAGCGCGACGGCCAGCCCGGCCAGCGGCCCGGCCGCCGCGATATCGAACAGCGCGTTTCGATCGCGCGCCGGCGAGCGCAGCAGGATGATGGCGCCGAGCGTGCCGAACAGAAACGGCGCCGGAATGAAGTACGGAAGGCTCACCGACGCCCGGTAGTGGCGCGCGGTGAAGTAGTGACCGAGCTCGTGCACGCCGAGGATCGCCAGCAGGGTGAGCGCGAACGGCGCTCCGGCCAGGAACGCCATGGACCGATCGGACCGCAGGGCGTCGAACGTCGGCGAGCCCACGAACGAGAGCCCGGCGAACAGCGTCGACACCAGGGTGAGCGCGAACAGGACCACATTGACGCCGACCCGCCCGGGCGGCGCCGTCTCGGAGGCCGGCCAGGCCTGGACGGCGACGCCGCCGGGCTCTTCCCGCAGATACGGCGTATAGCCGAGCGGCCGAAAGCGAGCGATGAGCAGATCGAGCGCGCGCGAGGGCTCGGTCATCAGATCCCCGTGGAAGACGACCATCCCTCCGCGGACCTGGCGGTCGCGAATCGCCAGCACGCCCTCGACGTTCCGGCGCAGCCGATCCTCGATGACGAGCATCTCGTCCGGCGGAGGCGGCGGCGGAAGACACCGCGCCCGGATCGGCCACCAGCGCATGGCTTCAGGCTACCACGCGGCCAGAAGCCCGATCGCGTCGCGCAGGGCCTCGAGCCCGCCCTCGGCATAGATCGCGCCGAGCACGGCCTCGAGCGCGGAGGCCAGGATCGAGTCGCGCGTACGCCCGCCAGACTGGTCTTCCCCGCGTCCCAGACGGAGCAGGGCTCCGAGCTCGAGCTCGGCGGCCCAGCGGGCGAGCCGCGCCTCGGCGACCAGCTCGGCGCGCTGGGACGTGAGCACACCGACCGGGGCGGACGGGTCGCCGACCATCACGCGGTCGGCGACGACGAGCGCGAGCGCCGCGTCGCCGAGAAACGCGAGCCGCGAATGATCCGCCGCGGGCGGGTGTTCGTTGGCGTAGGAGGCGTGCGTCAGCGCCTGCTCGAGAAGGCGCGGGTCGCGGAACCGGTAGCCGAGCCGTCGCTCCAGCTCGGCGACGCGGAGCGGATCCACCTACTTGAGGTAGGTGCGGAAGGCCAGCGTGGCGTTCGTGCCGCCGAAGCCGAACGCGTTCGAGAGCGCCACCTCGACGTCCTGCTTGCGCGCCTGATTGGGGATGTAGTCGAGGTCGCAGTCGGGATCGGGCGTCTCGTAGTTGATCGTCGGCGGCAGCACGCCGTGATGCAAGGCCAGCACCGTCGCGATCGCCTCGATCCCACCGGCGGCGCCGAGCAGGTGGCCAGTCATCGACTTCGTCGACGAGACGGCCAGGCGCCGCGCGTGGTCGCCGAAGACGCGCTTGATGGCGAGCGTCTCGAACTTGTCGTTGTAGGGCGTCGACGTCCCGTGGGCGTTGATGTACCCGACGGCGGAGACGTCAAGCCCCGCGTCTCGGACCGCCGCGGCCATCGCCCGCGCCGCGCCATCGCCCTCCGGATCGGGCGCCGTCATGTGATGGGCGTCGCCGGTCATCCCGTAGCCGACGATCTCGGCGTAGATGCGCGCGTCCCGCGCGAGCGCGTGGTCGAGCGATTCCAGAATCACGATACCGGCGCCCTCCCCGGCCACGAAGCCGTCGCGGTTGGCGTCGAACGGCCGCATCGCTTTCGTCGGCTCGTCGTTGCGCGTGGACATGGCCTTCATCGAGCAGAAGCCGGCGATCGTCAGCGGGACGATGATGGCCTCCGAGCCGCCGGCGATCATGATGTCGGCGTCCGCGCGCTGGATGATCTTGAAGGAGTCACCGATCGCGTGGTTGCCCGTGGCGCAGGCCGTGACCACGGCGGAGTTCGGGCCCTTGGCGCCGAAGCGCATCGAGACGAGCCCCGACGCCATGTTCGCGATGAGCATTGGAATGAAGAAGGGCGAGACCCGGTCGGGCCCTTTCTCGATGAGATTCCGATGGGATTCGAGGAGCGTCGAGATGCCGCCGATGCCGGAGCCGATGAGGACGCCGAACCGATTGCCGTCGACCTTGCCGGTGTCGAGCGCGGCATCCTGGACGGCCAGCGCCGCGGACGCGATCGCGTACTGCAGATAGGGATCGAGTCGCCTCGCTTCCTTCTTGTCGACGAAGTTCAGCGGGTCGAAATTGCGCACCTCGCCGGCGATACGGGTCGGATAGCCGGTGGTGTCGAACTTCGTGATCATCCCGACGCCCGAGCGCCCCTGGACGAGCGAGGTCCAGAACTCGTCCACGGTATTGCCGACCGGCGAGAGGGTCCCGAGACCGGTGACGACGACCCTTCGCGTATTCACCGTCTACGAATTGTCCTTGATGTACTGGACCGCGTCGCCGACGGTCACGATCTTCTCGGCATCCTCGTCGGGGATCTGGATGTCGAAGTGCTCCTCGAGGGCCATCACGAGCTCGACCGTATCGAGGGAGTCGGCACCCAGGTCTTCGATGAACTTCGCCGACGGAGTGACGTCGTCCTCCTCCACCCCGAGCTGCTCGACGATGATCTCCTTCACCTTCTCATCGACTGACTTCGCCATGAACCCGTTACCTCCACGGAAAGGATGAGTTACATGTAAAGTCCGCCGTTGACGTGGAAGACCTGACCCGTGACGTAGGTCGCCCCGTCTCCGGCGAGGAATCGTACCATCTCGGCCACTTCACGGGCCGTTCCGCTGCGCTTGAGTGGCACCTGGGCGAGCAGAGCCTCGCGGGCGGTCGCCGACAGATCTTTGGTCATGTCGGTCTCGATGAGCCCGGGGGCTACGGCGTTCACGAGGATCGACCAGTGCGCGAGCTCGCGGGCCGCGGCCTTCGTGAACCCGATGAGCCCGGCCTTCGCCGCTGAGTAGTTCACCTGACCGGCGTTGCCCATGGCACCCGCCGTCGACGTGATGTTGATGACGCGCCCGCCGCTTTTCTGTCTGACCAGCGTCTTGCTCACCGCCCGCGTCATCAAGAACGCGCTGCGGAGGTTGACCTCCATCACTCGATCCCAGTCCTCGTCCGTCATCCGCACCAGCAGCTGGTCGTGCGTCATGCCGGCGTTGTTGACCAGGACGTCGATGCGCCCGAAGTGCTGCTTCGCCGTGCTCACGAGTCGCTCGCAATCCTCGCGGCTCGCCGCGTCGGCGACGACGCCGAGCACCGCCCGACCCTGCGTTTCCCATTCGCGAACGGTATGTTGCAGCCGCTCGCCGTCGCGTCCCGAGACTACCACGGCCGCGCCGTCCTCGGCCAGCCGCGCGCCGACCTCGGCCCCGATGCCGCGGCTGCCGCCGGTGACGATCGCGACCTTGCCGTCGAGCGGACCCTTCACGAGCGCGACTCGGCACCACCGCTCGCGACAGCGGTCAGCGCTTTCTCGAGGCCGGCCGGATCCTCGATCGACTGCCCTCTCGCCCCGCTGAGGATGCGTCGTAGCAGTCCCGAGAGCACGCGGCCGGGCCCGACCTCGATGAAGGCGGTCGCGCCCTCGGCGGCGAGCCGCTGAACGCAGTCGGTCCACCGCACGGGGCTGGCGACCTGGCGCAGCAGGAAGGGGCGCACGTCGTCGGCCTTGCGCGTGACGCCCGCGTCGACGTTACGGACGACGGGCACGCGCGGATCCGTCACGCTGGCCGCCTCGAGCTCGGGCGCGAGCCGGACGCCGGCCGGCGCCATGAGCGAGCAATGGAAGGGCGCGCTCACCGGGAGCATGACGCTCATCTTCCCGCCCCGCTCGGTGGCCAGCGCGACGGCGCGCTCGACGGCCGATCGGTGCCCGGCGATGACGATCTGAAGCGCCGAGTTCACGTTCGCGATCTCGACCACCTCGCCCTGCGCCGCGTCCGTGCACACCGTCTCGACGGCCGCCAGCTCGATGCCCATGATCGCGGCCATCGCGCCGGTCCCGACGGGTACCGCCTCTTGCATGAACTCGCCCCGCTTGCGCACGATGCGGACCGCATCCGAGAAGCGGATCGCCCCGGCGACGACCAGCGCGGTGTATTCGCCGAGGCTGTGGCCGGCGGCCAGCGCCGGTCGCAGACCTCGCTCGGCACACGCCGTCGCGGCAGCGACCGACGCGGTCAGCACCGCGGGCTGGGTATTGGCGGTCAGCGCCAGCTCGGTCTCCGGTCCCTCGAACGCGAGCCGCGCGAGGTCGAAGCCGAGCGAGTCGTTGGCTTCCTCGAAGATGGCCTTGGCGCCGGCGGACATCTCATAGAAGCCCTTGCCCATCCCGACGGCCTGCGAGCCCTGCCCGGGGAAGAGAAACGCGACGGTCATTGGAGCGGGGGCCTCGAGGTCGGCTTGGACCGAGGGTGGCCTGAGAGAGATGCTTGTGGCTCCGACACGCCCGATCTCACGCTGGACGCGCCCGGTCTCACGCGCGGCGTGATCGTTGTCACCACCGCATGAGCGCCGCGCCCCAGGCGAAGCCGCCACCGAGCGCCACGATGAGCACCAGATCGCCGCGCTTGAGTCGTCCAGCCGCGTTGGCCTCTTCGAGCGCGACGTAGACCGATGCCGCGCCGGTATTGCCGTAGCGGTCGACGTTCACGAAGACACGGTCCATCGGGAGGTCGACGCGCTTGGCCGCCGCCTCGATGATCCGCAAATTGGCCTGGTGCGGAATGAACAGGCTGACGTCCTTCGCCGTGAATCCGTTGCGCGCGAGAATCCGCTCGGCGCAGTCCACGAACAGGCGGACCGCGACCTTGAAGACCTCGTTGCCCTTCATCTTGGCGAAGTGCATCCGGGCATCGACGGTCTCTCTCGTCGCGGGATTGCGCGAGCCACCACCCGGCATGTACAGGAGGTCCCAGTACTGGCCGTCGGAATAGAGATCGAAGTCGATGATCCCGCGCTCGTCCTCGGACACCTCGAGCACCGCCGCGCCGGCGGCGTCGGCCAGGAGCACGCACGTCCCGCGGTCGGTGAAATCCGTGATGCGCGAGAGCGTCTCGGCGCCGATGCAGAGGACGCGCTTGTACTTGCCGCACTGGATGAGCGCGGAGCCGATCGACAGGCTGTAGATCGACCCCGCGCACGCCGCGAGCATATCCACGGATCCGGCGCGCCGGCAGCCGAGCCGGTGCTGGACGATGTTGCCGGTCGACGGGAAGATCATGTCCGGACTCGTCGTCCCGACCGCGATGAACTCGACATCTTCGGGGAGGAGATTGGCCCGCTCGAGCGCCTGCTGCGCCGCGCGCACGGCCAGGTCGGACGTCGCCTCGTTCTCGTCGACGATGCGGCGCTCCCGGATGCCGGTCCGCTGCACGATCCACTCGTCGTTCGTGTCGACCATCTTTTCGAGATCGGCGTTCGTCAGGATCCGCTTCGGGAGGAACGCGCCGACTCCCGCAATCCTCGCTCGAGTCATTCACGTCCCCCTTCTCGACCGCCGCGCTGCACCTCGGCCTCCAGAGCGGCTTTGATGTGCTCGTTCAGTCCGGCGTTCGCCCACTCCTGCGCGACGCGCACCGCGTTCTTGATGGCCTTCACCGGTGAGGCACCGTGACAGATGATGGCGGCGCCGTCAATGCCGAGCAGGGGCGCCCCGCCCATCTCGGTGTAGTCGATCCGCTTACGGAATCGCTCGAAGGCCGGCATCGCGAGCTTCGCGCCGAGCTTCGACCGAGTGTCCCGCAACAGCTCTTCCTTGATCATGGCGCCGATCATCTCGGCCAAGCTCTCGGAGATCTTGAGCGCGACGTTGCCGGTGAAGCCGTCGGTGACGACCACGTCGCACCGGCCGTTGTAGATGTCGCGCCCCTCCACGTTGCCGACGAAGTTCAGCGACGACTCCCGGAGCTGCTCGTACGCCTCCTTCGTGAGCTCGTTGCCCTTGCCCTCTTCCTCGCCGACCGACAGAAGCCCGACGCGCGGGCTGTCCAGGCCGAGGATGTCGCGCGCGTAGACGTGCCCCATGACCGCGAACTGCAAGAGATGCATCGGCTTGGGATCGACGTTCGCGCCGGCGTCGAGCAGGATCGTGAACTTGCGGAGATTCGGGAGTACCGCGGCGATCGCCGGGCGGTCCACGCCGGGCAGGACGCCGATGACGAACATCGAGATCGCCATCGCGGCGCCGGTGTTGCCCGCCGAGATGAAGGCGGAGGCCTTGCCGTCCTTGACGAGGTCGGCGGCGACCCGCAGGGACGAGTCGCGCTTGCGTCTGAGGGCTTGCGAGGGGCTCTCGGCCATGCCGACGACCTGCGAGGCGTGGCGGATCTCGAGCGCAAGACTCTGCGCGTCCAGCCGAGCGACCTCGCGGTTGATCGCGGACCGATCGCCCACGAGGATCACGGCCGCACCGAACTCCCGAACGGCGGCCACCGCGCCCTCGACCACGACGCGCGGACCGTAGTCGCCGCCCATCGCGTCCACGGCGACCTTCAGGCGGGACGGCGCACCGTCTCCGTTGGTCATCGTCATGTGGTCGGCGGCGTGACGAGCCGGCTAGGTCCCTTCGACCGCCACGATCTCCCGCCCCTTGTAATAGCCACAGTGCGGGCAGACCCGGTGCGGCAGCTTGGTCTCACGGCATTGCGGGCACACGGAGCGCGTCGGCGCCGCGAGCTTGTAGTGGGTACGCCGCTTACGTCCGCGCGTCTTCGAGTGACGTCGTTTCGGCAGAGGCATCGGATTCTCCTAGTGGGAAAGCCGCGAGGCCAGGTCTTTGAGGGCCGCCAGCCGTGGATCCGGCGGGCGCTCTCGGCACTCGCACTTGACCACATTCCGGTTCCCGCCGCAAACCCGACAGAGCCCAAGACAGCCTTCGCGGCACAGCGGCTTCATGGGCAGCGCGAGCGTCGTCTCGGCGTCGATCAACGCGCCGACGTCGATCTCGTCCTTGTCGTAGAAATCGACGTCGAGGTCATCGGCCGCGAGCTCGACGTTGTCCGCCGTCGAGGGACGCGGTACGAGCCGCACGTCGAGGGTCGCGGCGACCTCGGCCGGTGACGGCTCGAGGCATCGCCCGCAGGCCTGCGACACCGCCGCGTGCACCTCGCCGGTCACGAAGACGTCCGAGCCGTCGCGCTCCAGACGAAGATTCACGGCCAGGAGCCGCCAGGCGGGGTCGCGATAGACCGTTCCCAGCGCACTCGCGTCCGTGACGCTCAGCCCCTCGGTCGGGATATCTGGAACCCGGACGATCATGCTCGCTAAATCATCATCAACAAACGAGTTTTTACTCAAGTCGGGCCAGTATATCGGCCGATATGCCTGCAAGTCAAGGCATTTGACCGCAACAGGGCGTGATTTGACCCCCCTGGGAGCGTCTGCTAGGCTTCGACCATGTCAAACGTGTTCAAGACCGGGCTCCTGTTGGCCGTGCTGACAGTGATGCTCGTTTTAATCGGCGGCGCCATCGGGGGCCGCCAAGGCATGCTCGTCGCGTTCTTCGTGGCCGTCGTGATGAACTTCGTGAGCTATTGGTTCTCCGACAAGATGGTGCTCGCCGCCTATGGGGCGCAGCCGATCGAGGAGGCCGCCGCGCCCCGACTCTACGCGATCGTGCACCGTCTCGCCACCCGCGCCGGCATCCCGATGCCGCGGGTCTACATGATCCCGAGCGAGACGCCGAACGCCTTCGCGACGGGCCGCAACCCCGAGCACGCCGTCGTGGCCGTGACCGAGGGAATCATGCGGATCCTCGACGAGGAAGAGCTCGAGGGGGTTCTCGCCCACGAGCTCTCGCACGTGAAGAACCGCGACATACTGATCTCGACGATCGCCGCGACCCTGGCCGGCGCGATCACCTACCTCGCGCACATGGCGCAGTGGGCCGCGATGTTCGGCGGGCGCGGCCGTGACGACGAAGAGGGCGGCTCCAACCCGATCGCGATGATCCTGCTGGCGATCCTGGCGCCGATCGCCGCCTTGCTTGTCCAGATGGCAGTCTCGCGCTCCCGCGAGTTCCAGGCTGACGCCACCGGCGCGAAGGTGGCGGGCCGGCCCTGGGGCTTGATGAAGGCGCTCGAGAAGCTTCAGATGGCGAACCAGCAGATGCCGATGGCGGACGCGACGCCCTCGACCGCCCACCTGTTCATCGTGAACCCGCTGAGCGGCGAGACCCTGATGCGGCTGTTCTCGACGCACCCGCCCCTCGAGGAGCGGATCGCCCGCCTCCGGGCGATGAGAGTCTAGCCCGCCCTTCGCGAAACGCGCGCGCGCCGGGGACGCCCCCGGCGCGCCGTCGCCTTCAGCCCTTCTCCACCATGTAGATGTGCGAGAGCATGTCGAAGTAGATGTTGCCGTCGACCACGAGCTCGCCCTGCCGGTTCTTCTCGAGGCCGCGAACGGTCGGCTTCGCGCTCGCGTACCGCACGACCCACGCGACCGGCACATAACCAACGTCGTTCTGCATGATCTCCTCGGCCTTCGCGTAAGCTGCCAGGCGCTTCTTGGGATCGCTGGTGTCGCGGCCCACCTCCAGCTCCTTGTCGAAGGCCTCGTTGGACCACGCCTGGCGCTTGCCGGTCGTCTTCTTGCCATAGAAGGTGTCGAAGTACTCGTTGTGCGGATCCGGGTAGTCCATGAACCAGCGGATCCAGACGAACTGCAGATCCTGCTTCCAGAGCCGCTCCCGGAAGACGCGCTGCTCGAGGACCTCGAGCTCGGTCTTCATGTTCAGATTCTCCAGCAGGACCGACTGGACCGCCTCGGCGAGGGGCTTGCTGCCGAGCGCCTCGTCGCGCAGCGAGAGCGTGATCTTCGGCCAGTTCTTCCCGCCCTCGAACGGTGTGCCCTTGAGCATCGACATCGCGAGCTTCGGGTCGAAGCGCTGGAGGTCGCGCGTCTTCTTGTCGTCGAGCGCACCGGGGAAGCCCGGCGGGATCATGGCGTGGGCCGGGATCGCGAAGCCCTGACTCACCTTGACGATGTTCTCACGATCGATCGCGTGGGCAACGGCCTTGCGGACCTTGAGGTTGTCGAACGGCGGCTTGGTCACTTGAGGAAGCAGATACCAGGTGCCCGGATACGGGAACCGGAACACTTCCTTGGACATCTTCGGATCGCCCTGGAACCGCTTCAGATCCGCGGTTTGCAAGCGCGTCAGATCGATCTCGTTGTTCTCGTAGGGGAGCGCACCGGACGCGATCGGAATGATCGGAGCGGTCACCTTCTCGAGCGTGATGTCCTTGACGCCGAAGAAGTGCTTGTTCTTCTTCAGGACGACCGCCTTGTTGTGCTCCCACGCGTCCAGCACGAAGGGCCCGTTGCAGACGATGTTGGCGGCCTCCGTCCACTTGTCGCCGTACTTCTCGATCGAGCCGCGGTGACCGGGCAGCGCGGCCTGATAGGCCGACAGGACCGGGAAGTAGCCGCGCGGTCCTTCGAGCGTGACCTCGAGCGTCCAGTCGTCCTTCGCCCTAACGCCGACCTGGCTCGCGTCGGTCACCTGTTTCTTGTTGAACGCCTCGCCGTTCTTGATGTCGTAGAGGAAGGACGCGTAGGGGGCCGCCGTCGCGGGATCGAGCTGCCGCTTGAACGAATACTCGAAATCGCGCGCCGAGCACGGCGAGCCGTCGGACCACTTCGAGTCCTTGCGGATCGCGAACGTCCACACCGAGCCGTCCTTGTTGGGCGTGACCTTCTCGGCGACGTAGGGGATCGCCTCGAAGTTGACGTTGAACTTCATGAGCCCGGCAAAGAGCTGCGGCGTTCCGCCGCAGTAGAGGTCCTTGTTGAAGTCGTGGCTCGACGGGTCCTGCTCGTACCAGCTGCCGCCGCCGAACCGGAGGTGCTGCTCCTTCGCGAGCTTTTCACCGGGCGCGAGCTTCGGCGCCGCGGACACGGGGCGCGCGTTGAAGCCCGCCGCGCCCATCGCGGCGAGGCCGGCGGTGACCCTCAGGAAGTCGCGACGGCCCACGCCGATCGCGCCGAGACGAATCGCCAGCAGATCCAGCTGTTGGTCCGAGATACGCGGAACTCGCATGTTTGCGTCTCCTTGCTATTTCAGTTTGGGGTCCAGCGCGTCCCTGACGCCGTCACCGAAGAACGTGAACGACAGCATGGTGATCGCGATGGCGATCGACGGAAACACGCACAGGTGCCAGTAGGATCTGATGAATTGCTGCCCCTCGCCGACCATCTGGCCCCACGACGGCGTCGGGGGATTGATGCCGACGCCGATGAACGAGAGGGCCGCCTCGGTGAAGATCGCCTCCGGGATGCCGAAGGTGATCGCGACGACGATCGGCGTGAGGGCGTTGGGCAGGATGTGGCGCACCAGCAGGCGGTAGAAGCCCGCGCCGAGCGCCCGGGCGCCGTCCACGAACTCCTTCTCCTTGATCGCGAGCACCTGCGCGCGCGTCTGGCGCGCGATGCCGACCCATCCGGTCAGCCCGATCGCGATGAAGATGTTCGTGAGCCCGGCGCCGAGCATCGACATCAGGAGGATCACGAACAGGAGGCGCGGAAACGCGTACATGACGTCCACGAACCGCGTGAGGAACATGTCGACCCGGCCCCCGAGGTAGCCCGACAGGGCCCCGATCGGGACGCCGATCAGGACGACGACCACCTGGGCGCCGAGCCCCACCAGCATGGACACGCGTGCTCCGTAGATCATGCGCGACAGGAGGTCGCGGCCGAGCTGATCGGTCCCCAGCGGGTAGTCGCGAGACGGCCCCTCGTTGAGACGCCCGAAGTTCGACTTGGTGTACGGGAGCGGCGCGAGGAAGTCGGCGAAGATCGCGACGAAGCAGAGGACGGCGATCACCACGCCGCCGGCCACCGCCAGCCGATTGCGCCGCAGCCGGCGAGCACCATCGCGCCACAGGCTCGACGAGCGAACCCGCGGCGCGCCGCTCGGCACGGCGACTGCCACCGCGGCGAGCTCAGTACCGGATGCGGGGGTCGAGGACGCCATAGAGAAGATCGACGACGAGGTTCATCACGGCCAGGAAGGCGCCGTACGTGAGCACGACGGCCATGATCATCGGGTAGTCGCGGCCGGTCATCGACAGGACGAAGAAGCGACCCATGCCGGGCACGCGAAAGATCGACTCGACGAAGAACGAGCCGGTTCCGACCGCGGCGAACATCGGCCCTAGGAGAGTCACCACAGGGATGAAGGCGTTCTTGAGCGCGTGCTTGAAGATGACGGGCAGCTCCCCCAGCCCCTTGGCGCGCGCGGTGAGCGTGTAGTCGGCGCGGATGACCTCGAGCATGCTGGCCCGCGTGAAGCGCGCGATGATCCCCATCGGGGCCAGCGCGAGGGCAATCGTCGGGAGGACCCAGTTCCGCGGCGAGTCCCAGCCGCCGGTCGGGAAGAGCGGGACGACGAACGAGAACAGGATGATGAGGAAGACCGCCAGGACGAAATTCGGCACGGCGACGCCGAAGGTCGCGAGAGTGACCGACACGTAATCCCAGCCCCGGTTCTGATAGATCGCCGCGAGAATACCGAGCGTCAGGCCGCCGACGACGGCGAGTGCCAGGGCCATCGAACCGAGCAGGAGCGAGATCGGGAACGTCTCGACGATCACCTCGCGAACGGTCCGCGTCTTGTAGACGAACGAGTTGCCGAAATCCCCCTGCACCGCCTTGCTGACGAAGATGGCGAACTGCTCGTAGAGCGGCCGGTCGAGCCCGTAGTGGGCGGCCAGGTTCTTCTGCGCGTCCGGCGACAGCGGGTTCGCGCCCTCCGCGACCGGGTCGAGGGGGCTACCCGGCGTCGCGTGCATCACCAGGAACGTCACCAACGCCATCGCCAGCAGTGTCGGCACCAGCCACAACACACGCGTTACCACGAATTGGAACAACCAGACCCTCCGGCGGTCGCACGGTCAGCTCGGCCGCCTCTATTTGGCAGGAGGTCGCCCGACCGAGTCAAGTTCCCGCTTCCTTGACCCTTCCCGGCGGCTGCGCGAGAATTGGGCGGTTCCCAGCTATGGCCTCCGAGCCACTCATCCGAGTGACCGGTCTCCGCAAGACCTTCGGCAACCATCGCGTGCTGGACGGGCTCGACCTCGACGTCCATGCGGGCGAGGCGGTGGCGGTGCTCGGCGCCAACGGCGCCGGCAAGACCACGTTGCTCAAGGTCCTGGCGACCCTGGTGCGCCCGACGCGCGGCACCGCGATGGTCGCGGGCCACGACTGCGCGAAGGACGCCGAGCTCGTGCGCCGCGAGATCGGGCTCGTCTCCCACAGCTCCTATGTGTACGAGGACCTGACCGCCGCGGAGAACATGGAGTTTGCCGGCGCCGTCTTCGGCGTCCGGCCCCGATCGCCGATCGGGAAGAGCGGCTCGCTTGCCCTGCCGGCCGACCGGTCGTCGGTGCCGATCGGCAGGCTGCCGCTGGGGCTGCAGCGGCGAGCCGCCTTCGCGCAGGCGCTAGCGCATGAGCCTGACGTGCTGATCCTCGACGAGCCCACGTCGGGCGTTGATGCGCTTGGCCGGGCGCGGCTCTGGGAGACCATCGCGGACACCGTGCAGGCG
>CAYVHH010000297.1:0-28310 GCA_964450175.1 uncultured bacterium
GACCAGAAGAATGACTACAGGGACCTGCGCGAGCTTCCAGGTCAAGGTGAACAAGGGCCCGAGTCCGACGAAGTCGCCGAACGCCTCTCCGAGGCGGACCCCGAATACCACCAGCAGCAGGGCGGTCAGGGTGAACAGCGAGAAGACCAGGGTGAGCGCGACCGCGATGAGCCGCTTCTCCCACCAGGTCCGGTGATCGGTGATCTCGTAAGCCGCGTTCAGTGCCTTCATGATCGAGAGCATCCCGCTCGAAGCGCCCACCAGTGCCACGACGGCGCTGACCGATACGAGGCCGCCGCTGGTGCCGCGGACGGCTTCCGCCAGGGTTTTCTTGATCAGGGAGGCGGCGTCCCCGGGGAGCACGCGCTCGACGTACCCGATCAGCTGCGGCATGAGGTCGGGAACCGGAAGCAAGCCGAGCAGCGCGGTGAGGAACAAGAGCGTCGGCAGGAGCGCGAAGGCGAAATAATAGGAGAGCTCGGCCGCCCGATCGAGGATCTCGTCGTGCCAGGACCGCAGGTAGACGCGGAGGGCGAGCCCTCTGACCGAGAGTCCTCCGAGCGCCCACGGGGAGGCCGCCGTGCGGCCTTCTCGCGGCCGCGTCGCCTTCAGCGCAGTCACTTCGCGCCCATCGTAGCAGGGACCATGCGAAATCCCGCTGCTCCCGGGCGAGCTCGCGAGAGGCCAGGTCCAGTCCGCTGCTTTCGGACCCCGCCGCGAGGCCGGTCCATGGGGTCAGTGGTAAACTCGTGCCGTTTCAACGAGCCAGCGTTGTAGCGTCGGAAGCGTCTAGGAACCCGGTGGGCCTCCCGGACTTCAAATCCGGTGGACCGTTCTAGACAAACGGTCGATGGGTTCGACTCCCATACGCTTCCGCCAAAGGAGTGACATGGCCAAGGGCGATCGGCGCACACGGACACCCGGGCGTGTGAAGCGCCGACGGACCGTCATCGCCGTCGTGGTGACCGTGTTGGCGGCGACCGTCGTCGGCTACTTCGCGTATCGCGCGCAGGCGAACCTGCCGGGCGTGCAGTTCGCGGATCAGGGAAATCTCCACGTCCCGAGCGCCGAGACCCCTCACGAGCAGTACAACTCGGACCCGCCGACGTCGGGGCCTCATCTTCCATACATCGCGCCATGGGGTGTCCACACGCGGCCGATCGTGCGCGAGCTGCAGGTGCACAACCTGGAGGATGGCGGTGTGGTCGTGCAGTACAACTGTGAGTGCCCCGATCTGGTCGCAAAGCTCAAGACCATCGTGGACAAGTATGACCGGCAGGTCATTCTCGCGCCGTATCCCGGAATGCAGCACAGAATCGCGCTGACGGCGTGGACGCGGCTCGACACCATGGACGAGCTCGACGAGGGCCGCATCACGCGTTTCATCGAGGCCTACCGTGGCATCGACCACCACAAATAGCCGGACCATGCCGCGTCGCGGCTCCGGGCCGGCGCCGGCCGCCGGCGTTCGCCTCACGGCCCTGGCCGGCGTGACCGCCCTGCTCGGTGCCTGCTCCGGTCTGCATGTGTCGCCGCTGGCGCCGCCGCCGTACCAGGTGGAGGTCGCCGCGCGTTACGACGCCACCTGGTCGGCCTTGGTCCGCGCGCTCGCCAGGGAAAACGTGCCGATCCGGGCGATCGCGCGCGACTCTGGTGTCATCGCGTCCGACGATTTCATCGCGCCGATCGGCGTCTACGCCGACTGCGGCCGGGTCGGGGGCGAGCTCGTGCAAGGCGAGGCATTGGTCGCCTTCACGTTGTTCGCCGAGCCGAACGGTACGTGGACCCGCGTGCTGGTAAATTCGAAAATGCGGACGCATATGCAGCGCAAGGGCTCGAGCGGCAGGCTGCGCTCGACGCCCGTCTACCAGTGCGCATCGACGGGCCGGTTCGAGGCGAACCTGCTCGACGCCGTGCGCGAGCTGGTGAAGGAGTAATCGTGCCGTCGCGACTGGCCGATCTCATCCGAAAAGCGCGTCGCCTCGCGTCCGAGCGGGACCGCCTCATCGAGGATCTGGCCGGCGAATGGACCCACGCGTTGCGTGGCCAGGGCCTTTCGCCGACCGATCTCGAGGAGCTCTGGGCGGGGCTCGTCGAGGACGCCGTGCGCCGCGGACGGCAGACGGGTGAGGGGAAATGGACGGCCCAGGCGTGGCGCCACGAAGCGCAGGAGGTCGTCGCTCGCGTTCGGCAGAAGGTCGAGGCCGCACTCGGTGAGCGCTGACCCCGCGACAGCGCTCCGGAGCCTGCCGTCGGTCGACCAGCTCCTTCGACGGCTCGCGGGCCAGGCTGGGACTCAGGGGCTTACCCGCGCCCGCCTGACCTCGTTGATCCGGGAGACGCTGGATCAGGAGCGCAGTCGCGTGCTCGCCGACCGGACCCCGCCGGCGACCGCCGAGCTCCTCGCCGAGCGGGTCGTCGAGCGCGCGCGCCGGCTCGGGCCCTTCTCCCTGCGCCCCGTCATCAACGCGCAGGGCGTCGTCCTTCACACGAACCTTGGTCGGGCGATCCTGAGCCCGCTCGCGCTCGAGCGGCTCCAGGCGGTCGCCACGACGTATTCGAACCTCGAGCTCGATCTGGCGCGCAAGGAGCGGGGATCCCGCTACAGCCACGTCGAGGCCGTGCTGCGCCGGCTGACCGGCGCCGAGGACGCCCTCGTGGTCAACAACAACGCAGCCGCGGTGCTCCTGGCGCTCGAGACGCTCGCCCATGGCCGGGAGGTCATCGTCTCCCGCGGGGAGCTGATCGAGATCGGCGGCGAGTTCCGCATCCCCGACATCATGCTGCGGAGCGGCGCCGTGCTCCGCGAGGTCGGCGCGACCAACCGGACCCACCTGCGCGACTACGCCGACGCGATCACCGACCACACGGCGCTCCTGCTCAAGGTTCATACCTCGAACTACCGGGTGGTCGGCTTCACCGCCGAGGTGTCGTCTCGCGAGCTGGTCGAGCTCGGGCGCGAGCGGGGGATTACCGTGATGGAGGATCTCGGCTCGGGCTCGCTGGTGGATCTGCGGCCGTGGGGATTTCCGTACGAGCCGACCGTCCAGGAAACGGTCTCGGCGGGGGTCGATCTCGTCTCGTTCTCCGGCGACAAGCTTCTCGGCGGGCCTCAGGCAGGGGTCGTCGTCGGCAAGCGCAGCATCGTGTCGCGGCTGAAGAAAAACCCGTGGAACCGGGCGCTCCGCATCGACAAGTTCACGATCGCCGCGCTCGAGGCGACGCTCTATGCCTACGAGGCGGGCACGGCGCTGCAGACCGTGCCGACGCTCGCGATGCTGACCGAGCCACTGGCCTCGGTGCGGAGTCGCGCGCGGCGGGTGCTGCGGCGTCTCGCTCCCGCCGTACGGCAGCGTCTCGGCGCCGAGGTCGTCGACGATCACGCCATGGTGGGCGGCGGCGCCCTGCCGACGGTCGAGCTGCCGACCGCGGCACTCGTCGTCGGGACGAGCGCGGATGCGACGATGCGGCTCGACGAGGCGCTGCGTGACGGCGACCCACCGGTCGTCGGCCGTATCGCACACGATCGTCTCTTCCTCGACTGCCGGACCGTGCTCCCCGCTCAGGTGAGCCTCTTGGCGGAGGCGCTGACCCGCGCGACGGCGCGTCTATGAGCTCGACGGCCCCGACGCACGTCGTCGTCGGCACGGCCGGCCACATCGACCACGGCAAGACCTCGCTCGTGAAGGCTCTGACCGGGACCGATACGGATCGTCTTCCCGAGGAGAAGGCTCGGGGCATCACGATCGATCTCGGCTTTGCGTTTCTCGAGGAGCCGGGCCTCACGATCGAGATCGTCGACGTGCCGGGCCATGAGCGCTTCGTCAGGAACATGCTGGCGGGCGTCGGCGGAATCGACCTGGCCATGCTGGTCATCGCGGCCGACGAGGGCGTGATGCCGCAGACGCGCGAGCACCTCGCGATCTGCTCCCTGCTGCGGATCAAAGCCGGACTGATCGCGTTGACCAAGGCCGATCTCGTCGAGCCCGACTGGCTCGAGCTCGTTCGAGAAGACGTCGCCGGCGCCGTGCGCGGAACGTTCCTCCAAGGCGCGCCGATCGTCCCGGTGTCCTCGAAGACGGGCCAGGGGCTCGACGAGCTTCGCGCCGCGCTCCGGTCACTCGCCGCGTCGGTTCCGCAGCGCGGCACCGACGAGCTGCCGCGCTTGCCGATCGATCGCGTGTTCACGGTCCGAGGATTCGGGACCGTCGTCACCGGGACGCTGGCCGCGGGCGCTCTCGCGACCGACGATCGCGTCGAGGTCTATCCCAAGCGCGCCGAGGCGAAGATCCGAGGCCTGCAGGCCCACGGACACCCGGTGGCTTCGGCGCGGGCGGGACAGCGGACGGCGATCAACCTGCAGGGCCTCGAGCGAACCGCCATTGCCCGTGGCGACGTGGTCGGCCTGCCCGGCACGCTCGTGCCGTCGACACTGGTCGACGGCACGCTCGAGCTCTTGGCCGATGCGCCGCGAGCCGTGAAAACACGCACGCGCGTGCGGTTCCACGTCGGAACGAGCGAGATCATGGCGCGCGCGCTGCTGCTCGATCGGGCGGAGCTGGCGCCCGGCGAGACGGCGTTCGCGCGGTTCCGCCTCGAGGCGCCACTGGTCGCGCGGCCGGGCGACCGCTTCGTCGTACGCTCCTATTCACCGATCGTGACGATCGGCGGGGGAACGCTGCTCGACGTCGATCCGCCGCGCTTCCGGCGGAAAGGGCCGGCGCTGGTGGCCCATCTCGAGCTACTCCAGACGGGAAGCCCGGACGCCGTGCTGGAGGAGCACATTCGCCACGTCGGCTCCGGCGGAGTGCGCCTGACGACGCTCGCGGGGCGGGTGCCGTTCGGGCCCGAGCGCCTTCGCGCCCTGCTCGGAGGTCTGCAGGGGGCCGGTCGCGTAATCAGCATCGATCGCGACTGGTTCATCCATCCCGACAGCTTCGGCCGGCTGCGCGGGCTCGTCGTCGACGAGCTCACGGCGTTTCACCGCGCGAACCCCCTCAAGCCCGGGATGTCCCGCGAGGAGCTCCGCGGCCGCGCCGGCGGGGCCGACGAGCGCGTCTTCGCCTTTCTGCTCTCGTCCCTCGGTGCCGAGGGCGTCGTCAAGACCGAGCGTGACAAGGTGTGGCTCGCCTCCCACGCGGTGCGGCTGTCGCCGGAGCAGCAGCGGGTCATCGACACGGTCGAGGGCGAGTTCAGCCGCGCCGAGGCCGCCCCGCCCAGCCCCGAGGACGCGCTGGGTCGGGCCGGAGTCAGAGGCGACGAGGAGCACGAGCTCTTCCAGGTCCTCGTCCAGTCCGGCAAGCTCGTGCGCGTCAAGGAATCGCTCTTCTTCCACGCGCAGGCGCTCGACTCGATCCAGACGAAGCTGGTGGGGCTCCTGCGCGAGCGCAAGGAGATCGGTCCGAGCGACATCAAGGATCTGCTGGGCATTTCCCGGAAATACGCCATTCCGCTGCTCGAGTTCTTCGACCAGCGTCGGGTCACGGCGCGCGTCGGAGAAAGGCGCATCTTGCGGACGGGGTAGGGCGGGAGTAAGGTATGGCGTTGCTGGAAAGGAGTTCGCTATGTTTGGGCTGGGCTACCAGGAACTGCTGATCATTCTCGTCATCGTGCTGATTCTCTTCGGCGCGAACCGGCTGCCGGAGCTCGCCCGCTCGCTCGGCTCGAGCGTCAAGGAGTTCAAGAAGGGCGTCAACGAGGCCAAGACCGAGGACACCACGGCCGCCGCGAAGAAGCCAGAGGAGAACAAGACGTAAGTCCGCGTTCGGATTTCCTCTTCGCCGCCGCGCTCTCGTTCCTGACGATCGTCTCGCGCCTCCCGTACCGCGCGCGGCTGCTCTACAACTGGGACGCCGTGCAGTTCGCCCTGGCGCTCAACGAGTACGACGTCCTCAAGCACCAGCCGCATCCGCCGGGCTACATCCTCTACGTCGTGCTGGGCCGGATCGTCAACGCGTGGCTCCACGATCCGACGGCCTCGTACGTCGCGCTCGCGGTCGCGTTCAGCGGTCTGACGACCTTCGTCGTGTACTACCTCGCGCTGGCGGTCTACGATCGGACGACTGCGCTGGCCGCCGCCGCGATGCTGGCCGTGAGCCCGCTCTTCTGGTTCTACGGATCGGTCGGCCTCACGTACGCGGGCGAGGCGCTCTTCGCCTCGACGGTCGCGTACTTCGGCTTCCGCGCGCTCAATGGGAGCCGCAGCGACGCGTATCTCGCCGCGTGGTATCTGGGCATCGCGGGCGGCATGCGCCAGTCGCTGCTCGTGTTGCTGTTCCCGCTCTGGATCGGATGCGTGGCGCTCGGCACGCGACGGGTCCGCGTGGTCCTGGTCAGCCTCGGTATCCTGATCGCTTCGGTGCTGACCTGGTTCGTGCCGATGATCTGGCTCACCGGCGGCCTCGAGCGCTACATCGCCGCCTCGGTCGAGCTGGCGGACTCGGTCGTCAAGCCGACGTCGATCGTCGGTGGGCCGTTCGACGTCACCCTGCGCATGTCGCGCTACCTGCTCGAATCCGTCCTGGTGGCGCTCGGCCCGCTCGCCGCGGCGAGTCTCCTGGCCGCCTGGTATGTCCGGCGATGGGGCTGGACCCACCGCGAGTCGTTCCTGCTCGCGTGGACGGTTCCGCCGGTGCTGGTCTACACGCTCGTGCATTTCGGGCAGGCCGGGTACGTCCTGACGTTCCTCCCGGCGCTGGTGATTTTCCTTTCGCGCGTCCTGGTCACGGCCCTGGGGCAGGCGGCCGAGCTCTTGCCATTGCCGCGGGCTCGCGTCGCGCTGACCGCCGCGGTGGTCATGCTCGTCGTGCTCGTCAACGGCTCGTTCTTCGTGTCGGCGAGACCGACTCCACGCGATTTCGACACGCCGCGCTCACCGTGGGTCCGCCAGGCGCAGGACGAAGCGTTCGACTGGATCTTTAGTCGCACCGCCGCGGCGCTGCGCGAGCACGAGGAGGTCGTCAGCGGATTCGTCGACTCGATCCGCGGGCTCTACCCGGGCGAGACGACCGTGATCATCACCGAGCAGGGGAACTCGCGTTCGTACCCCTGGTTCCGGCACGCGATGTTCTATCTGCCGGAATACGCGGTGTACGAGCTCCAGGTCGGCGGTCTGGTGCCGGGCTTCCGGGCGTCGCGGCTCTCGGCGACCATGTCGACCATTCCCGAGGTCGAGATCGACCTGCCGTCGTCCGTCGAGCGGCTCGTCTGGTTCGTCGACCACTGGAGTCCGACGACCGTGCGGCCCGACGGCCTGGTCGAGATCGAGATCCCGCACGGACGCTACCTCTACGTGCTGCCGCTCGGCAAGAAGGCCGTCGACTACGAGGACTACACCTTCGTCCGCGCGCAGCCTCCGCGCCGCGCCGTCGGCGCCGCGCGTGCCCAGCCGCGGTGAGTTGCTCGCGGTCCTCGCCCGGTGGCGCGCTGACGGTCTCGTAGTCGCCGCGGCCCTGCTGCCGCTCGCGCTCTTCGTCGCGCGCGAGCGGCAGATCGCCGGGGCGTCCGGCTTTCCGCTCGACGATTCGTGGATCCACCTGCACTTCGCGCGCAACCTCGCCGCCGGCGCGGGATTCTCCTACAACCCCGGCACGCCGATCGCCGGATCGACCGCGCCATTGTGGACGCTTCTGCTCGGCGCGGGCGCCTTCGTCGTCTCGCCCTCGCTCGCGATGGCCAAGGCGATCGGCATCGTCGTGACCGTGGCGGCCGCCCTCGTCACGCGCCGCGCGGCGCTCGCCTGGGGGGCGCGGGGCGACATCGCGCTCGTCGCGTCGATCGCGCTCACGTGGATGGGCCCCATCGTCTGGGGGGCGCTGTCCGGGATGGAGGTTTCGCTCGCCGCATTGCTGGTGGCCGCGGCGCTCCTCGCGCACGCGCGCGATCATGCGCTCGCGTCGGCCGCCTGCGCGGCACTGGCGGTGCTCGCCCGTCCCGAGGCGCTGCTGCTGGTCCCGTTCCTGGCCGCCGCGCGCCCCCTGACGATCCGCCGCGTCGCGCTGTTCGCGGGCGTCACGCTCGTCGTGGTGGCACCGGCCGTCCTCTTCAGCCTGAAGACGGCCGGCACGCCGTACCCGGCGACCGCCGCCGCCAAGGTGGAGGGCGGTCTCCTCGGCTGGCTGGGCGGCGTCCGGGAGCCGGCGGCGCTCACGTTCGTCCAGCGACCCGCCGCGTTCTTCACCGAGTGGATCGTGTGGCTGGCCACGATCCACTGGCTCCTGCCGGTCGCCCTCGTTCCGGCGCTCTTCCTGACGTGGAAATACGCCGGTCGCGCTCGGGGCGTGGTCGCGCTCGCGCTCCTCGCGCACCCTCTCGGCATGGCGTTGCTCGCGCCCTACCGTGGCCCGGCGTTCCAGGAAGGGCGGTACTCGATCCATCTGCTTCCGCTCGCCGTGGTCGTCCTGGCGGCGGCGCTCGGGAGGCGTGGCCACGACGACCCCGCGGCCGCAGCGCCCGGACGCTACGGGTGGGTGGGGCCGACCGTGCTGGTGGGGTGGCTCGCGATTGCAGCGGGAGCGCTCGTGCCGGCGGCCACGCGCTACGGGTGGGCCGTTCAGAACATCAACGCGATGCAGGTCCACCTCGGTCGCTGGGTGGACGCGCAGCTCCCGAAGACCGCGCGGCTCGCGCTCAACGACATCGGGGCGATCGCCTTTTTCTCGCGTCGCGAGATCATCGACCTCATGGGGCTCGTGACGCCGGAGATCATTCCGTATCGCCGCCGCGGCGAGACCGGGGTGATGGAGTACGTGGCCGAGACGTGCCCTGAATATCTCATCATCTTTCCGGCGTGGTTCCCGCGGCTCGCCGCGAGCCGGGAGACGCTCCAGCCCATCTATCGCGTGCGCCTCGAGCGCAACGAGGTCGCGGGCGCCGCGGAAATGGTCGTGTATCGTCTGCTGCGCTGTGCGGTATGATCGCGCCATGCGACGGCTGGTGGTGCTCCTCACGGCCATTCTGCTCGTGCTGCCGTGGACGGTGCCTGCCGACGCGCAGATCTACCGCTGGGTCGACGAGAACGGCGTGCCGCACTTCGCCGACGGCATCGACAGCGTTCCCGACCGCTATCGCTCGAAGGCGGTGCCGCTCGGCATGAAGAACGCGCCGGCGCCGCCGACGGCCCCTCCCGGCGCCGCCGCTCCCAAGCCCGCGTCGGGCGAGGCGACGATTCGCTTCACGCCGGGTCAGCGCATCATGGTCGACGTGCGCGTCAACGGCAACGCGGACGCGAAGCTGCTGCTCGATACCGGCTCCGACAAGACGCTCATCAGCCCGCGCGCGCTCCAGGCGGCCGGCGTGCGCATCACGGGACCGACGACGACGGCCGAGGTCGCGGGCGCGACGGGAAGCGGGCGGATGCAGTTCGTCGAGGTCGACAGCCTCGAGATCGGCGAGGCGCGCGTCGGCCGCATGTCCGTGGGCTCACAGAACGTGCCGGTCGAGGGTGGTGACGGCGTGCTCGGCCGTGACTTCCTCGACCAGTTCAACATGAGCATCGACGCCGCGAAGGGCGTGGTGACGCTCTCGCCCAAGTAGCTCCCCGCCCGCCCTGTGGTACGATGACGCTCCGGGTCATGGACTACAAGGCCACGCTAAATCTGCCGAAAACCGCCTTCCCGATGAAGGCGAACCTCCCCAAGACCGAGCCCGAGATGCTCGCGTGGTGGGAGTCGTTCGGAATCTACAAGCGCCTCCGTCAAGCCTCGGCCGGCCGGCCCGCCTGGATCCTGCACGATGGTCCTCCGTACGCGAACGGCCACATCCATCTCGGGACGATGCTGAACAAAGTCCTGAAGGACGTGATCGTCAAGTCGCGGTCGATGTCCGGCTTCAACGCCGTCTACGTGCCGGGATGGGATTGCCACGGCCTTCCGATCGAGCATCAGGTCGACAAGGAGCTCGGCCTCGACAAACCCGGCATCGATGTGCGCAACGCGATGGATCCGATCGAGAAGCGCCGCAAGTGCCGCGAATACGCGCTCCGATTCATCGACATCCAGCGAAGCGAGTTCAAGCGTCTCGGTGTCTTCGGCGACTGGGACAATCCCTACATCACGATGGATCCGGCGTACGAGGCCGTCATCGCGCGCGAGCTCGGCCGCTTCGTCGGCCGTGGTCTGGTCTACAAGGACCTGAAGCCCGTGCACTGGTGCATGCACTGCCGGACCGCGCTCGCGCAGGCCGAGGTCGAGTACGAGGATCAGAAGACGCCGTCGGTGTGGGTCAAGTTCCCGTTGACGTCAATGCCGGCCGAGTTCCAGTCGGTGCTCGGCGGCCGGCGCGCCTTCGCGGTGATCTGGACCACGACGCCGTGGACCTTGCCGGCGAACCTCGCCATCGCCGTTCATCCCGCGCAGGACTACGTCGCGCTGGCCCGCGGCCAGGAGGTCTACGTGGTCGCGCGGGCGCTGCTGGACGACTTTCTCGGCCTGTTCCCGGATCGTGAGCACACCGTGCTCGCGAGCGTGACGGGTGACAAGCTCGTCGGCCACGGGTTCCGTCATCCGTGGCTCGCGCGCGAGGGCAAGATCGCCGCGGCGGAGTTCGTCGGGGTGGACCAGGGAACCGGGCTCGTCCACATCGCGCCCGGCCACGGTGAGGAAGACTACGAGCTCGGGAAATCGCTCGGCCTCAAGATCTACAATCCGGTCGACGACGCCGGGCGCTTCGTCGCCGACGTGGAGCACTTCGCGGGGCTCACGGTGTGGGACGCGAATCCCAGGATCATCGAGCATCTCAAGAACGTGGGGATGCTGATCGCGCAGCGCACGATCGACCACACGTATCCCCACTGCTGGCGGTGCAAGAACCCGACGCTCTTCCGTGCGACGGAGCAGTGGTTCATCGACCTCAACAAGCGGGGCTTTCGCGCCGGCGCGCTCGAGGCCATCCAGCGGGACGTCCAGTGGATCCCGTCGTGGGGCGAGGACCGCATCTACAACATGGTGGCGCACCGTCTGGAGTGGGTCATCTCGCGCCAGCGCGTCTGGGGCGTGCCGATCGTCGCGTTCTATTGCACCGGCTGCGAGACGCTCCTGCTCGAGGAGCGGATCGTCGAGCACGTCGCGACGATCTTCCGGCAGGGCCGCGGCGGCGACGAGTGGTACGCGCGCGAGGCGCGTGACCTCCTGCCGCCGGGCACCCGATGCGCGAAGTGCAACGGCGAAAGCTTCCGCAAAGAGACCGACATCCTCGACGTGTGGTTCGACTCGGGCTGCAGCCACGCAGCGGTGCTCGAGGCTCGCCCCGAGCTCCACTGGCCGGCCGAGCTCTACCTGGAAGGCTCGGACCAGCACCGCGGCTGGTTCCAGTCCTCGCTGCTCGAGTCGGTCGGGACGCGTGACGCGCCGCCGTACAAGAGCGTCGTGACTCACGGGTTCTTCGTCGACGGCGAGGGGCGGAAGATGTCCAAGTCCCTCGGCAACGTGATCTCGCTCGACGAGGTCCTGCCGAAGTTCGGCGCCGAGGTCCTGCGCCTGTGGGTGGCGGCCGAGGACTACACGCAGGACATCCGCGTGTCGATGGAGATCCTGGACCGACTCGCCGACGCCTACCGACGGATGCGCAACACGTTTCGCTTCCTGCTCGGCAACCTGGGCGATTTCGATCCCGCGCGGGACCGTCAGTCGTACGCGCGGCTGGACGAGGTCGATCGCTGGGTCCTCGATCGTCTCGCGCGCCTGATCGGCCGCGTTCGGCGCGCCTACGACGAGTACGAGTTCCACACCGTCTTCCACGCCGTGCACAACTTCTGCGCGGTCGATCTGTCGGCACTCTACCTCGACATCATCAAGGATCGGCTCTACACCTCGCGGCCCGACGATCCGCGCCGGCGCGCGGCGCAGACCGTGTGCTTCGACGTGTTCGGCGCGCTCGCGCGGCTCATGGCGCCCATCCTCACGTTTACCGCCGAGGAAGCGTGGCGCCACGTGCCGGGCGTCCGCAGCGAGAGCGTGCACCTCGAGCGGTTCCCGGACGCCTCGCGGGAGTGGCTCGACGACACGCTCAAGCGCGACTGGGACCGGCTGCTCGAGGTGCGGCGCGAGGTCGCCAAGGCGCTGGAGACCGCGCGGGCCGAGAAGCTGATCGGGAGCGGGCTCGAGGCCGCGGTGCGCATCGCGGGCGCTCCGGAAGATCTACCGACGCTCCTCTCCGCCAAGCGCGAGCTGCTGCCGACGGTCTTCATCGTGTCGCGCGTGGACCTCGATCGCTCGGGTACGCGTGCGAGCATCACCTACGAGAGCCAGGACATTCCCGGGCTCGTCATCGGCGTCGACCGGGCGCGCGGGGAGAAGTGCGAGCGTTGCTGGACGCGCAACGAGCACGTCGGCGAGAGCCGCGAGCATCCCACGCTCTGCGAGCGCTGCGTCCCGATCGTCACGCGGCTGAGTGGCTCCGGCGATCCGCGCTGACCGGTCCCGTCTCGGGCGCGTCGTCACGATCGCGGCCGCCGTCGTCGTCCTCGACCAGATCGCCAAGCTGATCGTGCTCGAGCGCCTGACCCTGGGCGTCCCGGTGGTCCTCATCGACGGCTTCTTCGCCCTGACGCTCGTCATGAATACCGGGCTCGCGTTCGGGCTGCTCTCCGGGATCCCGGTGGGCTGGCGCTGGATCGTCGGCGTGCTCTCGCTGGTGGCGCTCGTCGTCCTGCTGCGCGTGGCGCTGCGAATCCTGCCGAGCGGTGGGTGGCGTGAGCAGTCCGCGATCGGCCTCATCTTCGGGGGGGCGGTCGGGAACCTGATCGATCGGACGCGCTTCGGCGCGGTGGTCGACTTCGTCGATGTCTACGTTCGCGGCTGGCACTGGCCGGCCTTCAACGTCGCCGACTCGGCGATCACGGTGGGCGTCGCGGCCCTGGCGCTCATCGTGATGATCGAGCGGTCGCCCTCCACAGGCACCTGAGGCGTGACGGTGCTCACGGTCGAGCCCGCGTCGGCCGGCGCCAGACTCGACCGCTGGCTCAGTGAGCGGCTGACCGACCTCTCGCGCGCGCGCCTGCAGTCGTTGATCCGCGGCGGGCTCGTGCGCGTCGACGGCGCCGTCTCCAAGGCCGCCCATCGGCTCCGCGGCGGGGAGCGCGTCGAGATCGAAGTGCCGCCTCCCGCCGACGAGACCTTGACCCCCGAGTCGGTTCCGCTCTCGATCGTGCACGAGGACGCTCACGTGCTCGTCGTCGACAAGCCCGCCGGCATGGTCGTCCATCCCGGCGCCGGCCGCTCGGACGGGACGCTCGCGGCGGCGATTCTCGCGCACGCGCCGACCACCGCCGGAGTCGGCGGGCCCCGGCGTCCCGGCATCGTCCACCGGCTCGACAAGGACACGTCGGGGCTTCTCGTCGTGGCCAAGACCCAGCAGGCGTACGACGATCTGGTGGCGCAGCTGGCCGCCCGCACGGTGACGCGGCGCTATCTTGCCGTCGTGCACGGGCGCGTGCGCGCCAACGAGGCGGTCGTCGACGCGCCCATCGGGCGCCATCCGACCGAGCGGGTGAAGATGGCGATCCGACCGGCCGGTCGCGGCAAGCGCGCGGTCACCCGCTATCGCGTGCTCGAGCGCTTTGACGACTTCACGTTCCTGGAGGTTCGCCTCGAGACCGGACGGACCCACCAGATTCGTGTCCATCTGGCGTCGCTGGGCCACCCGGTCGTGGGCGACTCGGTCTACGGAAAGCCCCGTACCCGCTCGCCGATCCCGCTCGACGGCTATGCCCTCCACGCGACGGGGCTTGCGTTCGTCCACCCGGCTTTCCGGAAAGTGGTCGAATGCGCCGCGCCGATTCCGGAGCGGATCGAGCGCCTCTTGTTGCATCTTCGCGACGGCCGGTCAGGGCGGACCTGAGCTGTTTTGGGGTAAACCCTGATTGTGACCCGGGTGGTCCGCGGTAGAATGACTCATACCCGCATGAGCCAGGTGACCGCTGTCATTCTCGCCGCTGGCGAAGGCAAGCGCATGCGCTCGCGGCAGCCCAAAGTACTCCACCCCCTCTGCGGTCGCCCCCTGATCGCCTATCCGCTTCGTACCGCTCGAGCCCTGGCCGATCGGATCGTCCTGGTCGTGGGACCGAACGCCGACGGGGTCGTGGAGCTCGCCGGACCCGACGTCCGGCCGGTGGTCCAGCGCGAGCGGCTCGGGAGCGGACACGCCGTCCTGCAGGCTCGAGCCGAATGCGGCGACGGAACCATCCTCGTCCTCCCGGGAGACATGCCGCTCCTGTCCGCGGAGACGATCGGCCACCTGGTCGACCACCATCGAAAGAATCGCGCCGCCGCGACGGTGCTGACCGCTGTCGTCGACGCCCCGCAAGGCTACGGGCGCATCGTACGCAAGGGGGGCCGCGTCAAGCGGATCGTCGAGGATCGCGACGCGACCGCCGCCGAGAAGAAGATCGGCGAGATCAACACCTCGGTGTACTGCTTCGCGGCCTCACGGCTCTGGCCGGCGCTCGACAAGGTACGGGCCGACAACGACCAGGGCGAGTACTATCTGACGGACGTGATCGGCATCCTGGCCCGCGCCGGCGCGCGCGTCGACGCGGTCGTCACGCCGGATCCCGGCGAGGCCGCCGGCGTGAACGACCGCAAGCAGCTCGCCGCGGTGGCGGCCGTCCAGCGTCGACGGATCCTCGACCGGCTGATGGAGAGCGGCGTCACCATTCTCGATCCGGCCAGCACGTACATCGAGGACACCGTCACGATCGATCCGGACACGACGATCTATCCCCAGGTGGTGATCGAGGGGCAGTCGACCATCGGCGGCGAGTGCGTCATCGGTGTCGGCTGTCACGTGAGCTCGTCGCGCATCGCCGAGCGCGTCACCTTGCTGCCGTACTGCGTGGTGCGGGAATCGGCGATCGACGAGGCCGCGACGCTCGGCCCGTTCTGCCATTTGCGGCCCTTGGCGCACGTCGGACCGAAGGCCAAGATCGGCAATTTCGTCGAGCTCAAGAAGTCGACGATCGGGCGCGGGTCGAAGGTGCCGCACCTCTCCTACGTCGGCGACGCGACGGTGGGCGAAGGCGTCAACGTCGGCGCCGGCACGATCACGTGCAACTACGACGGCGTCAACAAGCACGAGACCAAGATCGGCGATCGAGCGTTCATCGGTACGAACACGAGCCTCGTCGCCCCCGTCACGATCGGCGAGGGCGCCTACGTCGGAGCCGGCTCCACGATCACCAAGGACGTCCCACCGGGAGCCCTCGCGGTCGGACGCGCCCAGCAGATCGTCAAGGACGGCTGGGCGGCGCGGAAAGCCAAGAAGCGTGAGGAGCACTGAGGTCAGCCATGTGTGGAATCGTCGGATACGTCGGGGACAAGAGCGCGGTCGGCATCATCGTCGAGGGACTGAAGCGACTCGAGTATCGCGGCTACGACTCCGCGGGCATCGCCGTCCTCAACGACGGCACCTTGCACGTGCGCCGCGCCGCCGGCCGGCTCAAGATGCTCGAGGGCGTCCTCGGTGAGCGACCGCTGACGGGCTCGCTCGGCATCGGGCACACGCGCTGGGCGACCCACGGCCGTCCGTCCGAGGAGAACGCCCATCCTCACACCGACTGCAGCGGCTCGCTGGTCGTCGTCC
The DNA here is from genome assembly GCA_964450175.1 of uncultured bacterium. Lineage (GTDB taxonomy): Bacteria > Methylomirabilota > Methylomirabilia > Rokubacteriales > CSP1-6 > AR31. Next base: position 15,577 of record CAYVHH010000297.1, read on the forward strand.
ACAACGGGATCATCGAGAACTACCTCGAGATCAAGGATCACCTGCTGGCCGACGGCCACCGGTTCAAGTCGGAAACCGACACCGAGGTCCTCGCGCATCTGATCGAGCACCATCTGAAGAGCTCCGGCCGGCTCGACCGGGCGGTGAAGGCCGCGCTGAAGGAGGTCAGGGGCTCGTATGCGCTCGGCGTCGTCTCCGCCGCGGCGCCGGACCGGCTGGTCGCCGCCAAGCAGGGCGCCGGCAGTGTCGTCGTCGGGCTCGGGCAGGGCGAGATGTTCGTGGCCTCCGACATTCCCGCGATCCTGTCCCACACGCGCGACATCGTGGTGCTCGAGGACGACGAGGTGGCCGTGGTCACCGCCGATTCCGTCGAGCTGTCGACGGTCGACGATGAGCCGATTCGCCGCGCGCCCGTCCGGATCTCGTGGGATCCGATCATGGCCGAGAAGGGCGGCTACCGGCACTTCATGCTCAAGGAGATGCACGAGCAGCCGCGCGCCATCACCGATACGTTCCGCGGGCGAATCGCGCCCGAGACCGGCAACGTGGTCCTGCCGGACGTGAGCCTCGCGCCGGATACGGTGCGCGGCATCGAGCGCGTAGTCCTCGTTGCCTGCGGGACGGCGTTCCACGCGGCGATGCTCGGCCGCACGATGCTGGAGAAGCTCGCCGGTATCCCCTCGGAGATCGACCTCGGCAGCGAGTTCCGCTATCGCGACGCGTTGATCGGTCCCGAGACCCTGGTGGTCGCGATCTCCCAGTCGGGCGAGACCGCCGACACCCTGGGCGCCGTCAAGGCCGCTCGGCTCAAGGGCTGCCCGATCCTCGCGATCACGAACGTCGTGGGCTCGGCCCTGGCGCGAGAGGCGACGGGCGTCCTCTACATGCACGCGGGCCCGGAGATCGGGGTCGCCTCCACCAAGGCCTTCTCGACGATGATCGTCGCGACGTATCTCCTCGGGCTCTGGCTCGGCCGCCAGCGCGGCGCCATCACCGCCGAAGACGTGAAGAAGCGGATCCACGACCTCGTCGAAATTCCCCGCCTGGTCGAGAAGACGCTCGAGCTCGACGGTCAGATCGCCGCGATGGCCCGCGACCTCGTCGGTGCGCGCGACTTCCTCTATCTCGGCCGCGGGGTCCAGTTCCCGATCGCGCTGGAAGGCGCGCTCAAGCTGAAGGAGCTCTCCTACATCCACGCCGAGGGCTACGCCGGCGGCGAGATGAAGCACGGTCCCATCGCCCTCATCGCCGACAACTTGCCGGTGGTCGCCCTGGCGCCCCGTGACGGCTCCTACGAGCGCATGCTCGGCAACATCGAGGAAGTGCGCGCGCGCGACGGGCAGGTGATCGCGGTCGTGCACGCCGGGGACCGGGCGGTCGCCTCGAAGGCCCAGCACGTGATCGAGGTGCCGGCCTGCGCCGACCTGCTGGCGCCGCTGATCACGGTGATCCCGCTCCAGCTCCTCGCGTACCACATCGCGGTGCGCCTGGGCTGCGACGTGGATCAGCCGCGGAACCTCGCGAAGAGCGTCACGGTCGAGTAGCGCGCGATCCCGGCCCGGCGGCGATCGCGTCGCCGCCCGGCGTTCGTGTTGGCGAGGCCCCGATCGCCCGGTACAATCGACCGGTGCCTGCCGAGCTCAAGCGCCTCCTCGACGACCTGAATCCCCCTCAGCGCGAAGCTGTCACCGCGGGCGACGGGCCGCTCCTCGTCCTCGCGGGTGCCGGCAGCGGCAAGACGCGGGTCATCGCCTACCGCATCGCCTGGCTCACCGGCGAGCTCGGCGTCTCGCCGCGGAACTTGATGGCGGTCACCTTCACCAACAAGGCCGCCGGAGAGATGGCCCGCCGCGTGGAGTCGCTCCTGCTGCCGGTCGGGCTGAAGGCGCCGCTCATCGCGACGTTCCACTCGGCGTGCGTCCGGATCCTGCGCCAGCACGGGAAGTACATCGGGTTGCCGCCGCACTTCGTGATCTACGACGAGGACGACCGCGAGAGCCTGGTCAAGGAGTGCATGAAGGATCTCGACCTGGCCGAGCGCTCCACGACCCCCGCCGGCGTCACCCAGCGGATCAGCTACTGGAAGAACCATATGATGGATGTCGCCGCGGCCAAGGAGAAGTCGCGCGGGCCGTGGGAGGAGAAGATCGCCCTCGTCTTCGGGCGCTACGAGGACCGCCTCCGCGCCGTGGGCGCCGTCGACTTCGACGACCTGCTGCTGAAGACCGTGAAGCTCTACGAAGAGGTTCCGGAGGCGCTCGCCTGGTACCGCGGTCTCTGGCGCCACGTCCTCGTCGACGAATACCAGGACACGAACCGTGCGCAGTATCGGATCATCCAGCTGCTGACCGGCGAGCACCGGAACATCTGCGTGGTCGGCGATCCGGATCAGTCGGTCTACCGCTGGCGCGGGGCCGACATCCGCAACATCCTCGACTTCGAGAAGGATTATCCGGGCACGCGCGTGGTGAAGCTCGAGCAGAACTATCGCTCGACCCGGCGCATCTTGTCGCTGGCCTCGGCGGTCATCGGTCAGAACCGGCAGCGCAAGGACAAGACGCTCTGGACCGAGAACGCCGAGGGCGATCCGCCGAAGGTCTATCGCGGGTGGGACGAGCACGAGGAAGCGAACTTCGTCGCGCAGGCGATCCTCGGCTTGCGCGGCGAGGGCGTGCCGTGGAGCGGCGTGGCCGTCTTCTACCGCACGAACGCGCAGTCCCGCGTGCTCGAGGACGCGCTGCGCCGCGCGCGCATCCCATACGGGATCGTCGGCGGCGTCCGCTTCTACGAGCGCAAAGAAATCAAGGATGTCCTGGCGTACGTGCGCCTGGCGGTCAACCCGACCGACGACGTCGCCTTTCGCCGCGCGACCCAGACGCCGGTCCGTGGCATCGGGCCGGCGACGCTCGCGCGCCTGGACGAGGCGCGATCGGGCCGGGGCCTGCTCGCCGTCGCCGCCGATCCGCCGGCCGCGGTCACCGGCAAGGCGCGCCGGTCGCTCGAGGAGTTCGCGTCGCTGATCCGCGGCCTGGCCGACGCGCGCGGCACGATGACACCGCCGGCCTTCATCGATCACCTGCTGACCGCGACGGGGTATCGTGACGCGCTGCGGGTGGAGCGCTCGCCCGAGGCCGAAGCGCGCCTCGAGAACCTCGAGGAGCTCATCGCCGCCGCCGAGGACTATACGCACGCGGACTCCGGCCCGACGCTCGAGGGGTTCCTCGACGGCGTCGCGCTGGTGGCCGATATCGACGAGCTGAAGGACGAGGGCGCGCGCGTCACGATGATGACGCTCCATTCGGCCAAGGGGCTCGAGTTTCCGGCGGTGTTCCTGACGGGCATGGAGGAGGGCGTGTTTCCGCACGCCCGGTCGATGAACGACGAGGACGAGATCGAGGAGGAGCGCCGCCTCTGCTACGTGGGCGTGACCCGCGCGCGCGAGCGACTCTATCTGTCGTACGCGCTCCATCGCCGGATCCACGGCTACGGCGTCGGCGAGCCTTCGAGATTTCTCCGGGAGATGCCGGAGGACCAGCTCGTCTCGCTGAACGCGCGGCGTGATCCGCCGCCCGGGTTTGCCGAGGACGCGGCGGCCTATGCCGCGGCCGCCGAGACGGTCGGCGAGGACCTGCCGTTCCGCGTCGGAGCCCGCGTGCGTCACGCGCGCTTCGGCGAAGGCCTGGTGGTCGGCATCGAGCGGGACGGGTCCGACTACGTCGTCACGGTCGGGTTCGCGAGCGTGGGCCGCAAGCGGCTCTCGGTCCAGTACGCGCATCTCGAGGAGCTCTGAGGTCATGATCGACCGCAAGGACGTCGAGCACGTCGCGCGCCTGACCCGCCTGGCCTTGACCGACGCGGAGCTCGAGCGGATGCGCGAGCAGCTGAACTCGATCCTCGCCCACCTTGACACGTTGCGGGCGGTCCCGACCGAGGGTGTCGAGCCGACGTCGCACGCGGTGGATGTGGTCAACGTGATGCGCGCGGACGAGGTGACGCCCTGCCTGCCCCAGTCCGCCGCGCTCGCCAATGCGCCGGATCCCAGCGGCGAGCTCTTCCGGGTGCCGCGGATCATCGAGGAGTGATGCACCGGCCCATCCACGAGCTGTCCGAGGCCTACCGGCGGGGCGACCTCACGCCGAGCGCCGTCGCGGAGGACTATCTCGCGCGGATCGGCGCCCTCGATGGCCGGGTGGGCGCCTACCTCACCGTGGTGCGAGATCAGGCGCTGGCCGCCGCGCGCGAGTCCGACCGGCGCTGGCGGGCGGGCGCGCCGCGCGGGCCGCTCGACGGCGCGCCGCTGGCCCTCAAGGACGTGATGTGCACGACCGGCGTCAGGACGACGGCCGGATCGAAGATGCTCGAGCACTTCGTGCCGCCCTACGACGCGACGACCGTCGAGCGATTGCGGGAGGCCGGTGCCGTCATCCTGGGCAAGACCAACATGGACGAGTTCGCGATGGGCTCGTCCACCGAGCACTCGGCCTATCACTCGACGCGCAACCCGTGGGACCTGACGCGTGTGCCCGGCGGCTCGTCCGGCGGCTCCGCCGCGGCGGTGGCCGGCGGGCTCGCGGCGGGCTCCTACGGTAGCGACACCGGCGGCTCGATCCGGCAGCCGGCCGCGTTCTGCGGCGTCGTCGGCATGAAGCCGACCTACGGCCGCGTGTCGCGCTACGGTCTCATCGCGCTGGCGTCCTCGCTCGACCAGATCGGCCCCTTCGCGCAGGACGTCACCGACACGGCCCTCCTGCTCGGCGCGGTCGCCGGCTACGACGCACGCGATGCCACGTCGATCCAGGCGCCGGTGCCCGACTACGCGGCGGAGCTCTCGAAGGGCGTCCGCGGTCTCACCCTCGGGCTGCCCGACGAGTACTTCATCGACGGGATGGATCCCGACGTCGAGCGCGCCGTCCGGCAGGCCATCGACGTGCTGAAGGGGCTCGGCGCGCGGGTCGAGCGCGTGTCCTTGCCGACCACACGGCACTCGCTGGCGGCCTACTATGTGATCCTGCCCGCCGAGGCGTCGTCCAACCTCGCCCGCTACGACGGGGTCAAGTACGGGCTGCGCGTCGCGGGCCGCGATCTGGTCGACATGCAGAGCCGCACGCGCGCGGCGGGCTTCGGCGCCGAGGTCAAGCGCCGGATCATGCTCGGCACGTACGCGCTGTCGGCCGGCTACTACGACGCCTACTACGGCAAGGCGCAGAGCGTCCGCACGCTCGTGCGGCGCGAGTTCGCGGCGGCCTTCGCGACGGTCGACCTGATCGTCGCGCCGACGACGCCGAACGTCGCGTTCAAGCACGGTGAGAAGGAAGATCCGCTGTCGATGTACCTCAACGACGTGTTCACGATTCCGGGCAACCTGTCCGGCATTCCCGGCGTGTCGGTGCCGTGCGGCTTCAGCGCGGCGGGGCTGCCGATCGGCCTGCAGGTGCTCGGGCGTCCGCTCGACGAGGCGGGGGTGCTGCGTGCGGCGTACGCCTACGAGCAGGCGACCACGTGGCGGTCGCGCCGCCCGGAGCTGACGTGAGCGACGCGGCGACCCGGTACGAGACCGTCATCGGCCTCGAGGTCCACGCCCAGCTCTCGACGCGCTCGAAGATGTTCTGCGGCTGTCCGACGACGTTCGGCGCGCGGCCCAACACCCAGACGTGCCCGATCTGCCTCGGCATGCCCGGCGTGCTGCCGGTCGTGAACCGCCGCGCCGTCGAGCTCGCGATCCGCACGGCGCTGGCGTTCGGCTGCCGCGTCAACGCGGCGTGCCGCTTCGCGCGCAAGCACTACTACTACCCGGACATGCCGAAGAACTATCAGATCAGCCAGTACGAGGAGCCGCTGGCCGAGGACGGATTCCTCGAGATCGACGTCGAGGGCGCCGTGCGCACGATCGGGATCCAGCGGCTGCACCTCGAGGAGGATGTCGGCAAGCTCCTCCACGAGGGCACGCTCGAGACCGCCCAGGCGAGCCTGGTCGACTTCAACCGCGCCGGCGTGGCGCTCATGGAGACCGTGTCACGGCCGGAGCTCTCCTCACCGGAGGAGGCCGCCGCATACCTGAGAGCCTTCCGGGCCGTCCTGATCTTCCTGGGCGTCTGCGACGGCAACATGGAGGAGGGCTCGCTCCGCTGCGACGCGAACGTGTCGATCCGGCCCCGGGGCAGCGCCCCGCTCGGCACGAAGGTCGAGATCAAGAACCTGAACTCGTTCAGGAACGTCCAGCACGCGCTCGAGTTCGAGGTGCGGCGCCAGGCACGGGCGCTCGACGCGGGGGAGCGCATCGTGCAGGAGACGCGCCTCTGGGAAGCCGACCGCGGTTACACGCGCTCCATGCGCTCCAAGGAGTTCGCGCACGATTATCGATATTTTCCCGAGCCCGATCTGGTGCCGCTCCAGATCGACCGCCGATGGGTCGAGGAGATCCGCGCGGGGCTTCCGGAGCTGCCGCGGGCCTGGCGCCAGCGGGCCGTCGCCCAGTACGGGCTGCCGGCCTACGATGCCGAGGTCCTGACCCAGTCGCGGGCCCTCGTCGACTACTACGAGGCCGCGCTGCGCGAGTGGGCCCCGATGTCAGGAGCCGGCCGCGACCGCCCGAAGATTCTCTCCAACTGGATCATGTCGGAGCTCCTCCGCGTCCTGCCCGGCGACGACGAGCGGGCGATCCAGACCTCGCCGATTCCGCCGCGCCATCTGGTCGGGCTCCTCGGGCTGATCGAGAACTCGACGATCAGCGGCAAGATCGCCAAGGACGTGTTCCAGAAGATGTTCGACTCGGGCGAGGACGCCAGGACGATCGTCGAGCGCGACGGCCTCACCCAGGTCGCCGACGAGGGCGCGCTGGGCCAGGTGATCGAGTCGGTGATGGCCGCCAACCAGAAGGCGATCGAGGACTACCGACGGGGCAAGAAGGAAGCGAAGGGGGCGCTGGTCGGGCAGGTCATGAAGGCCACGCGGGGCAAGGCCAACCCAGCCCTGGTGAACCGGCTCCTGGAGGACAAGCTCTCGCAAAGCTGAAGCCCGCGGCTATAATCGGACCGCCCGCCATGATTGAGGTTCACCGGGTTTCGAAGGTGTACTCGGTCGGGCCCGTGAAGGTCCCTGCGCTACGCGAAGTGTCGTTCCGGATCGCCAAGGGTGAGTTCGTGGTGCTGACAGGGGCGAGCGGCGCCGGCAAGACGACCTTGCTCCGGCTCCTCTATCGCGACGACTTGCCGTCCGAGGGCGACATCGAGGTCCTCGGCTACGACCTGGTCCCGATGCGGCGCTCGCACGTGGCGGCGCTCCGCCGGTCGATCGGCGTCGTCTTCCAGGACGCCAAGCTCCTGCCGGTGCGCACCGTCTACGAGAATGTCGCCTTCGTTCTGCGGGTGCTCGGCGCCCCGCGGCGCGAGATCACCGAGCGTGTCTTCGACGCGCTGCGCACCGTGGGAATGTCCTCGCGCGCCCAGGCCTACCCCGCGCAGCTTTCGCAGGGGGAAGCACAGCGGGCCGCGCTGGCCCGCGCCATCGTGAGGCGGCCGCCGCTGCTCCTGGCCGACGAGCCGACCGGGAACCTCGACGAGTCGATGGCCGCCGAGATCATCGAGGCGCTCAAGGACATCGGATCGGGCGGCACGACGATCGTGCTGGCCACGCACCAGGCCCGGCTGGCTGCGGCGCTCAAGCGCCGCACCCTGACGCTCGACGGCGGCCACATCGTGAAGGACGAGGGCTGAGCGGAGTGGTCGGATTCCTGGTCGGCGAGGCGCTCCGCGACCTGAGAAGAGCCGGACGCGTCGCCGTCAGCGCCATCGTGCTGATCACGCTCTCGCTCGCCGCGCTCGGCGGCTTCTGGCTCGTGTCGTCCAACCTGGACCGTGCCGTCGCTCAGTGGCGCGACCGGGTGCGCATCGTCGTCTATCTCAAGCGCGAGCCGTCGTCCGCCGACGTCCCCTCACTGCTCGAGCGCGTCCGCGCAACTCCCGGCGTCGCCGGCGCGACCTTCGTCGGCAAGGCCGAGGCGCTGCGCGGCCTCAAGCAAGTGCTCGGCAAGGACGCGAGCGTCGTCGACCAGCTGCCGGCGAATCCCTTGCCCGCGTCGCTCGAGGTGACGCCGTCGGCCGTGGCCGCGACGCCGGAGGGCGCGCGCGAGCTCGTCGCGCGTCTGGCGGCGCTGCCGGAGGCCGACGAGGTCGCCGGGAGCGTGGACTGGGTCGAGCAGCTCTCGCACTGGCAGAGGCTGCTGACGACGATCGGTCTCGGGGTCGGCGCCGTGCTGGGAATCGCGGCGATCTTGACGGTGACGACGGCGACGACGTTGGTGCTGCACGCGCGGCGGCACGAGACCGAGATCATGCGGCTCGTCGGCGCCTCCGAGGTGACGATCCGGCTGCCCCTGTTGCTCCAGGGGATGATGCAGGGCCTCGCCGGCGCCGTGCTGGCGCTGGCTACCCTGGTTCTCACGTATTCCCTGGTGGCCCCGCGCCTCGAGCCGCTCGTCAACCTCACTCTCGGACTCTCGCAGCTCGTGTTCTTCACGCCGCTCGGCGTGATGGCCCTTCTCGGCGCCGGTACCCTGCTCGGCGGGCTCGGCGGATGGCTCGCGCGCGCCGGTCGCGAGCCATGAGCCGGCGCGCGGCACTCGCGGCGGCCCTGCTGGTGCTCGCGGTCGTCCCGGCGGCGGCTCAGACGAAGCGAGACGATCCCCTCCAGACCGAGCAGCGGAAGCTCCAGCAGACGCAGAAGCAGCTCAAGGAGGAGCGCGAGCGCGCGGCGGCGGCGCGCGCGCGCGAGACCTCGCTGCTGGCCGAGCTCGAGGAGATCGAGCGGCGGCTCGCCGCCAAAAAAGGGGACGTCGCGCGCCTGGACGCGCGGATCAAGAAGGCGCAGAGCGACGTGCAGCTCTTCCGCGGCGAGATCACGAGGCTCGAGAAGCAGCGCGCCGGCCAGACCAATGCGCTGGCGGCGCGGCTGCGCGTGATGTATCGGGTGCACGCCCAGGGGGGCGCGCTACCGGTCATTCTCAGCGGCGAGGACCCCGTGACACGCGCCGTCGCCGTCCGCCACCTGGCGAGCCTGGCGGCCCTGGACGCCCGCTTGATTCAAGAGTATCGTGGTACATCTGAGAAACTGGCGGATCGGAAAAGCCGGGAGGAAGCGCAGCAGCAGGAGCTGTCGGGCCTCTACGAAGACGCCAAGCGCGAGCAGGCGGAGGTCGACCGCGAGGTTGGGAAGCGGCGAGTAATCCTCGCGAAGGTGCGCGACGAGCGCGCCTATCACGAACGCATGGTGGGCGAATTGACGGAAGCGTCGAACCGCCTCGAAGCGTTCATTCGCGAGCTGCAAGCCAAGCAACGGAAGCTGGCGAAGATCCCCCCGCCCAAGGGCGGGATCGAGCCTCCCGCGGTCGGTTTCGGAGCGCTCAAGGGACGCTTACCCTGGCCGACCGAAGGTCGGATCGTCACGGGGTACGGAGCGCAGGTGCACCCGCGGTTCGGCACCCGGACATTCCGGAATGGAGTCGATATCGAGGCGGCGGTCGGCCGGGAGGTCCTCGCGGTGCACGCCGGCCACGTCATCTATACGGGCTGGTTCAAGGGATACGGTAACCTGATTATTGTGGACCACGGGAACGAGTACTACACGCTCTACGCCCACATCGCCGAGATCGAGGCGAAGGAAGGCGAGGACGTGCGTCAGGGACAGCGGATCGGCACGGTGGGCGATACCGGATCTCTCGCCGGGCCGCGGCTCTACTTCGAGGTGCGCTACCAGGGCAAGCCGCAAGACCCGGAGCAGTGGCTCCGCCAAGGTGGCTAAGTCTAGCGGGATGAGAGGACGTCCATGAAGAAGGCCTTCGTGATCAGCTCGCTGCTGGTGGTGCTCACGCTATCGCTCGGGGGATCCGTCGCGAGCAAGGGCGCGGACAGCAGCGCGACATACGAGCAGCTGAGGCTCTTCACCGAAGTTCTCTCCATCGTCCAGAACCAGTACGTCGAGGAAGTCCCGCCCAAGGATCTCGTCTACAACGCGATCAAGGGGACTCTGCGCGGCCTGTCCGCGCCTCCGTACAACGACCCGCACAGCTCCTTCCTCGACCCGGACAGCTACAAGGAGATGCAGGTCGAGACCAGCGGAAGCTTCGGCGGGCTCGGCATCGAGATCACTCTGCGTGACGACGTGCTCACCGTCGTGTCGCCGATCGAGGGCACGCCCGCCTATCGGGCCGGGCTGCAGACGGGCGACCGCATCGTCAAGATCGACGGCCTCGTGACGAAGGACATGCAGCTGCCCGACGCGGTCAAGCGCATGCGCGGCAAGCCTGGCACGAAGGTGTCGATCACGATCGTGCGCGAGGGCTGGACCGAGCCCAAGGACTTCGACATCACGCGCGAGCAAATCCGCGTGCAGTCGGTGCGCTCGGCCGATCTCGGCGGCGGCGTCGCCTACATCAAGCTTCGCCAGTTCCAGGAGCAGTCGCCCGGCGACACCGCGGCGGCGCTCGACAAGGCTTCGAAGGCGGGCATGAAGGCGCTCATCTTCGATCTGCGCAACAATCCGGGCGGTCTGCTGACGGCCGCGGTGGAGATCACCGAGGAGTTCATCGAGGACGGTAAGCTCGTGGTCTACACCGAGGGCCGCGTCCGGAACCAGAACATGCGCTTCTCGGCCCACGCCAAGAAATCCTATCCGACCCTGCCGATGGTGGTCCTGGTCAACCAGGGCTCCGCGTCGGCTTCCGAGATCGTCGCGGGCGCGCTCCAGGACTGGGGCCGCGCGATCGTGGTCGGCACCCAGACCTTCGGTAAGGGGTCGGTGCAGACGATCATTCCGCTGTCCGACGGCTCCGGGCTCCGGCTGACGACCGCGAAGTACTTCACGCCGAAGGGCCGCTCGATCCACGGCAAGGGCATCACGCCGGATATCGTCGTCGAGATTCCGAAGGACACGACGGCGGCGAAGGACCGGCAGCAGCCGTCGCTCGATCCGACGGAGGAGCTCAAGAAGGACGTGCAGGTGCAGCGGGCGCTCGATGTGATCAAGACGATGCGGATCATCGAGCAGCAGCGCCCGGGACAGAATCCCCAGGCTCAGGTTCGGCCGCAGTAGTCGCGCCGCGCGCATCAAGGGCGATGCGAGGCCGGGTGCCCGCGACTCGGCCGCATCGCCTTTGCTATCTGCGCCGATGGATGAGGAATACCAGGGACGGCGGATGCTAGTGCTCGGGATCGAAAGCTCGTGTGACGAGACGGCGGCGGCGGTGCTCGCCGACGGTCGCCGCATCCTGTCGAGCGTCGTCGCCTCGCAGGACGCCATCCACGCGCCATACGGCGGCGTGGTGCCCGAGCTGGCCTCGCGCCGTCATCTCGAGGTGATCGTGCCGGTCGTCGAGAAAGCACTGGCGGATGCGAGTGTGCGTCTGCCGGATCTCGACGGGATCGCCGTCACGCAAGGCCCCGGGCTCGTGGGTTCGCTGCTGGTCGGGTGCTCGGTCGCGAAGTCGCTCGCGTATGTGCACCGCCTGCCGCTCGTCGCGGTGAACCACCTGGAAGGGCACATCTACGCCTCGTTCCTCACCGACGATCCGCCGGAGCATCCGTTTCTGGCGCTCGTGGTCTCCGGCGGGCACACGGCGCTCTATCACGCGCGGGGGCCGCGCACGTACACGCTGGTCGGTCAGACCCGCGACGACGCCGCCGGCGAAGCGTTCGACAAGGTCGCCAAGCTCCTGGGCCTCGGCTTTCCGGGCGGGCCGGTGATCGAGCGCACGGCCCGGGCCGGCGACCCAAAGGCAGTCACGTTTCCGCTCGCCCAGATGAGCGACGGCGCCGCCGACTTCTCGTTCAGCGGGATCAAGACGTCGGTGTCCCTCTACGTCAAGCAGCGGGCGCCGCTCGGCGCCGCCGAGATCGCCGACGTCGCAGCGTCGTTCCAGGCCGCGGTCGTGAAGATGCTCGTCCGCAAGACCATCAAGGCGGCACTGCACCACGGCATCAAGCGCATCGTGCTGACCGGCGGCGTGGCCGCCAACACGCCCCTGCGCGAAGCCCTCGACGGGGCGGCGATCGAGCACGGGCTGCGCCTGCACATCCCGCCCCGGAATCTCTGTACCGACAACGCGGCGATGATCACGGCGGCGGGGACGGTGCGCCTCGCGGCCGGGGAGCGCGCGCCGCTGACGATGAACGCCGCCCCCGACCTCGCGCTGGCGGAATGATCCGCGCAATGTGGCCGGAGCTGACGACGCAGGTCGAACGGGCGTGTCGGAGCCGGCTCGCCCCTGTCTCAGGCCCCCCTCGGTCCAAGCCGGCCTCGAGGTTCCCGCTCCAATGAACTACGAGGCCGTCCTCGCCGGGCTGCCCGACGCGGTGATCGCGGTCGACAGCGATCTGCGCATCGTGTTCTGGAACTCGGCGGCCGAGGTGCTCACCGAGCGCTCGGCGCGACGCGCCGAGGGGCGCTATATCAAGGAAGTTTTCTCGCCGGATGCCTCGGTCGTGCGGCGGCTCGGCGAGACCCTCGCCACCGGCGAGAGCCGATCCGAAGCCGAGAGCTTCGTCGAGCGCGGTGACGGCCGGCGCGTGCCCGTCTCGATCGTGACGGCGCCGCTCTGCGGCCGCGACGGACAGGTCGAGGCCGCGGTCGTGGTGCTGCGGGATCTCTCGCGGATTCATCAGCTCGAGGCGGAGGTGCGCCGGGGCGAGACCCTGGCGGCGGCCGGACGGATGGCCGTCGGACTCGCCCACGAGGTGCGCAAT
>CAYVHH010000298.1:0-5472 GCA_964450175.1 uncultured bacterium
AGTCAGAAGTATCCGAACTTAACCAGACCTACAAGCAGGAGAGCTTCATGTCAGTGCAAAACCCGAAGGAACTGTTCGTCCAGCTGCTGAGCGGCCTCCGCCAGGGCGCGGAGCGTAGTACCAAGATCTACCAGGAAATCAGCAAGATGGCCGAGGATCGGGACGTGAAAGAGGCCCTGGAAGCGCGGGCTTTCGTCTCAGAGAAGGTCGTTGCCACACTGGACCAGGCCTTCAAGCTCGTCGGCGAACAGCCCGTGAAGGTCACCTCCCGCCTCCATGAAATTCTTGTGGAGGATTTTCGCCGGGAACTCGCCGAGATACAGAACCCCGTCGCGAAGCACCTGTACCTTCTGGCGAAGGTCGTCCACCTGACCCATCTTCGCATCGCAGAGTACGTCGCGTTGGTCGCGGTGGCGGATGTAACGGGTCACCATGGCGTCGGCGTGCTCCTTGAAAGCTGCCTGGCGGACAAGCTCGCGTTTGTTGAACGCACGCGCCGCATGATCCGGCACGCCATCGAGGCGAAGGTGGCGAAGCGGGTGGCGGAGAGAATCGCAGCGTAGGTGTGCACGCCGTTTACAGGGTGCAACGGCCGATTGAAGTGAATTGAGTACGCCGACCCGCGCCGAGCAATCGGGGCGGGTCGGCGCGCAGTCCCTCCCCGCTCTCGAGATAGCCCTTCAGGACCCCGGCACGAGCCGGTTGAGAAGCACGATCACGAGCACGCCGGCCAGGTGCACGACGAGCACCCGCCACGAGCGATCCCCGCGGTGCATCTCGGGGATGAGATCCGACGCCGCGATATAGAGGAAGTGGCCGACGAAAAAGGCCAGCCCAAACGCTAGCCACGACTCGGGCACACGCATCAGCCCAGTACACAGGACCCCCATGATCGGGGCCGCCGCGTCGGCGGCCAGGAACGCCAGCGCGCGCCGCCGGCTATGCGAGATCCGCCGGGTGAGCGTGATGGTGTTCACGCCATCGGCGAAATCGTGGGCGATGACGGCGACCGCTACCACGACGCCGACGCTGGGCCCCGCCTGGAACGCCGCGCCGATGGCGACCCCGTCCAGGAAGCTGTGCACCACGAGACCGGAGGCGCCGAGCCCTCCGGCCGCGTGTGCGTGGACGGCGCCGTCGGCGGTCCAGTGATGAACGAGCACGTATCGTTCAGCCAGGTGAAAGAGGATAAAGCTGCCGAGTACGATATAGAAAACCGCGGTGCGATGTGCCGGCGCGTCCGCCGAAGCCGCCACCGCCTCCGGCAAGAGGTCGATGACCGCGACGGCGAGCAGCGTCCCCGCGCTGAAGGCGAAGAAATACCGCAGCGAGGCGCGCGTGGTCAGCGCGAGTGCGCCACCGAGGAAAGTCGAGACAAATGTCAGCGCGCTCAACGCGGTCGGAGTCCAGCCGGTCACCGCAGCATTGTAGGGCTCGGTGGCGCGTGTAGCTCGCTCCTACCCGTCGGTCAGAGGAACGATTGCGTACATTCGGGGCTGGTTCCCGACGACCCGGGTGACGTGGCCCTGCCCGGTCAGGTCTTCGGCCAGCACCACGTCGCCCGGTCCGATCCGCGCGACCGTGCCGTCGCCGACCTCGATCTCCGCGGTGCCCGAGAGCGAGATCGAGTACTGGCGCCGGGGCGCGCAGTGCCAGCTGAGCACGTAGCCCGGCGGCGCGACGCGAAACGCGATGCCGCTCGCCGACTGCATCGGCGTTCCCTCACCGTGCGCGCCCTCGACATCGGCGAACGGCTTCATCGCCAGCGGCACCTCGGCGATATGCGACTTGCCGTCCGCGCCGCTGTACACCCGCCATACCTTCGGCATGGTCGTCCCCTCGGGTTCCCCGGCGCGCTCAGCGCGCGGCGGCGGCGGTCTCCGGCATCTGGCGAACGACCTTGGTCTCGTGCACGGCCGGCGAATAGATCTCGAGGATCTCGACGTCGTCGGAGCAGTCGAGCTCGTTGTGCACGATCCCCGGCGGCTGCAGGATGCAGTCGCCCTTGGTGAAGGTGTGCTCGCCGTGGTCCTCGTAGACGAACTTGATCCAGCCGTTCAGCACGTAGAACATCTGGAAGTCGCAGTTGTGCTGATGCAGGCCGGTCGTGTGCAGGTCGTGGTTGCCTCCTGCTTCCTTCTTGATCCGGATCGTGTGGGCGCGGAACTTTCCGTGCGTCGCGTTCTCGATGCCGAGATCGCGGTATTCCATGAAGCTCCGCAGGCCGGTCTTGTAGACGGCGTCCTTCGCCAGGCTCGCGCTGAACAGCTGCTTGGGCTCACTCATGTTCGGGCCTCCTGTTCTAGTTGGGTGCGGCGAACTCGAACGTCGTGCCGACCGAGCTGGCGGTGAACCGCCCGGGCAGCCGTTGCATGACCGCGCCGATGGCCTCGATCCCGGTGCAGTGCTGCGGGACGATGTGCTCCACGTCGAGTTCGCGAAACGCGTCGACTACCCGGGTGATGCGCGCGTCGTCCAGCCCGCTCAGATGAAAGCCGCCGATGACGGCGTGCACACGGGGAATTCCGGTGAAGCGGACGGCGTTGCGGCAGATGCCGACGATACCGCGGTGCGAGCACGAGGTGACCACGACGAGCCCGCGGTCCCGCACGTTGGCCACCAGGGTCTGCTCGCCGATGAAGGTATCCTGGAGCAGTTCGCCTTCCTCCTCGACGCGCAGGTTCGACGGGATCGTCTCCCACTCCTCGGTCGCGTGCATCTCGCCCGAGAGCCACAGGCCCTCGGCGACCGGCGTCGGCTTGGCGACGAGCCGCACGTCGATCTCGTACCGCTCGATCTCCTCGCGCGAGAGACGCCCGCTGTAGACCCGGCGCTCGCCGCGCTGCTGCCAGCGGGGCCGGAAGTGATCGACCCCACCGTAGAAGGCCAGATCCTTCCGGAGGCGGCGCCGCCAGGAGTGCAGGAAGCCGGTCAGCCCGCCCCAGTGGTCGCGGTGGCCGTGCGAGAGGCCGAGCGCGTCGATCGACGCCGGATCGAGGGCCAGCTCGCGGAAGTTGTGGTTCATGGAGTCCGGCGTGAGCCCGAAGTCGAGGGCCATCGTGAACCGGTCCCCACCCCGGGTGACCTCGACCAGGTGGGCCAGACCGTGCTCGGCCCGAAGATCCGGCATCTTGCCGGCCACGAAGGCGCTGTAGCGGCGGGCGATCGCGTCATCCTGGCGCAGGTTGTCGATGTAGTTGTCGACCACGGTCGTGACGCGGATCCGGTCAACGGCGCTCGGTGGCATGCGCGTATCCTACCAGCGGAACGCGCCCCGTGACTGTCGATTCCGGCCCCGTGTCGGCGTCGTATAGATGAGGATCGCCAGGAAGGCCTCGGGCCCCGGCGACCACGAACAGGAGGGACCCATGCGCTACATGCTTCTGATCAACAACGACAAGTCGGCGCCGCCTCCGCAGAAGGCCCAGATGGAGGCCATCATGAAGGGCCACCAGCGCTTCGGCGAGGAGCTCATGGCCGCCAAGAAGATGGTCCACGGCGAGCGCCTGCGCGGCGACGAGGATGCCAGCCGCATCCGCCTCAAGGCCGGTCAGCGTCAGGTCACCGACGGACCGTTCACCGAGACGAAAGAGGTCCTGGGCGGGTTCTACCTGATCGACTGCGACTCGAAGTCGGAAGCCATCGAATGGGCGAAGAAGATCCCGCTCGGCGAGGGGAGCTCCATCGAGATCCGGCCCGTCTGGCCGATGTGAATGACGCCACGCCGTAGCGGCCGCCGGCCTGTGCCGGCGGCCGAGGCGCGCCTCTAAACAAGGACCAGCGGCGCATCGAGTAACATCGTTGCTCGTGACGGCCAGCGAGCACGAGTCCACGCCGGTCCCCGAGGCACACGCGCGCGTGGCGGACGCGTTCCGCCAGGAGTACGCGCGCGTGGTCGCGTCGGTGCTCCGGATGGTGCGCGACATCGACCTGGCCGAGGAGATCGTCCAGGAAGCGTTCGAGCAGGCGCTCGATCGCTGGCCCGTGACCGGAACGCCGGATCGGCCCGGCGGCTGGCTCCTCACCACCGCGCGTCGACGCGCGATTGACCGGCTGCGCCGCGCGCGCCGGGCGGGAGCCAAGGCCGAGGCGCTCGCCTACGAGGCCACGCTCGGCGCCGACGATGGGAGTCCGGACGTGAGCGATCCCGAGACGATAACTGACGACCGACTCCGGCTGATCTTCACCTGCTGTCACCCGGGTCTGCCCGCGGACAGCCGCGTGGCCCTCACCCTGAGACTGGTCGGCGGTCTCTCGACCGTCGAGATCGCGCACGCTTTTCTCGTGCCGGAGCCCACGATCGCGCAGCGGCTCGTGCGCGCCAAGCGCACGATTCGCGACCGAGCCCTGCCGTACGAAGTGCCCGAAGGCACCGAGCTGGCCGAGCGGCTGCCGGCCGTGCTCGCAGTGGTCTACCTGATCTTCAACGAAGGCTACGCCGCGCACAGCGGCGACGCGCTGGTCCGTCACGATCTCTGCGCCGAGGCCGTTCGCCTGGGTCACATGCTCGCCGAGCTGATGCCGCTCGAGCCCGAGGTGCTCGGACTCCTCGCGCTGATGGAGCTGCAGGCGTCGCGCATCGCCACACGCGCCGACACCCATGGCAATCTCGTGCTGCTCGCGGATCAGGACCGATCGCGGTGGGATCGAGCGCGGATCGCGCGCGGGCTCGACTTGCTCGGCCGAGCGGCGCCGATCACGCGGGCCGGTCCCTACCAGCTCCAGGCCGCGATCGCGGCCTGTCACGCGCGCGCCACGTCGTGGGAGGCGACGGACTGGGAAGCCATCGTGACGCACTACCGGGAGCTCGCCGAGATCGCGCCGTCACCGGTGGTCGAGCTCAACCGCGCGGTCGCGATCGGCCTCGCGCGCGGGCCCGACGCCGGGCTCGCCGCCCTCGACGGCATCGACGCGGCCTCGCTGCGCGGCTATCACCTCTTGCCGGCTGCGCGCGCCGACTTCCTCCGCCGGCTCGGACGCTCCGCCGAGGCGGCCGCCGAGTACCGCCGCGCACTCGAGCTCACCGACAACGCGCGCGAGCGGAGCTTCTACGCGGCGAGGCTCGCGGCGCTCAACGACCCGGCTTGAGCTTCACGTCCTCGTAGGGTCCGGAGTACGAAAACCCCTTGATGCGATCGACGCACGCGTCCTCGACCCGCGGCCCGACGCCCCAGAGGAAGGCGAGCTCGTAGATCGGCACGTACATGACCCGGTCGTACAGGATCTGCTGGATCTGATGCAGCATCGCCTCGCGCTTCTTCCGATCCAGCTCGCGGCCCTGCCGCTGGTAGAGATCCTCGATCTCCGGCACCACGCCCGAGGAGTAGATGCCGCTCTTGGTCGCGTAGACCTCGATGCGCGTGGCGGCGTTGCCGGCCGGCGCGCCGAGCCCCATGATGACGCCCTTGATCTTGTGCTCGCGCCACGCCGTGAGGAACGCGGCGCGCTCCATCGTGCGCAGGCGCGTACGGA
>CAYVHH010000299.1:0-6962 GCA_964450175.1 uncultured bacterium
CGAGCTGCAGAACGTCGTCGAGCGCGCCTGTGCGCTGGTCGATGGCGATCGCGTGACGCGGGGCGACTTGCCCGACTATCTGTTGCAAGGCGGCGGCTTGCGCCATCAAGCGCCGGGTGTCGCGGCGGGCCCGGCCCTGCCGACGAGCGACGCCCTGCCGCTGAAGGACGCCAAGGACAAGTGGATGCAAGTGCTCGAGGCGTCCTACCTGCGCGATCTACTGGGCCGCCACGCCGGGAACGTGTCGGCCGCCGCGAAAGCCGCCGGGATCGACCGGAAAACCTTCCACCGCCTGATCAACAAATATCAGATCCGCGGCTGACCCGGCCCGCGGGGCAGCAATGTCTCACCCGGGGCCCGAAATCCCCACGCCGCGCTCCGCCAAGCGTGAGGTAACACGCGAATTTCGCTCGCATCCCTCGGTGGCATCCGCGTTGCTCCCTCAGGGATTCGCGTGCACTGAACGAACGATCACGAGGAGGGCACTGTGAAGCTCGACAAGATCCTGGTTCCGCTGGATGGATCGATGCTCGCGGAGGCGGCGCTGTCGACGGCGTGTGATTTCGCGGCGAGAGACGGGGGCACGATCAGCCTCCTCCGCGCGGCCGAAGCCACGACCCTGCCAGGCGGTAACACCGTCGAAGCCCAGGTGACCGCGGTCAGAGAGGCCGAGGAGTATCTGGCGGCGGTCGTCAAACGGCTCGCGGACAAAGGGATCCGGCGCGTCGAGACGCACGTGTGGTATGGGCCTGCCGCCGCGGCGATCGTCGAGGCGGCCTCGGTCCAGAAGGCTGACCTGATCGTGATGTCCACCCATGGCCGCAGCGGGCTCGGGCGTCTCGTTCTCGGGAGCGTGGCCGAGTCGGTGCTGCGCGGGACGACGACGTCGATCCTGATCGTCCGTGCCGACCGCGCTCCGCTGGAGGTCCCGCGCGGAGACGCCAAGGCGGCGAGAGCGTCCCATGTATAGGCGCGCGCTCGTCCCACTCGATGGGTCCATGATCGCCGAGGCGATCGTCCCGTTCATCCTGGAGATCGCCGGACCGCTGGACATGGAGGTGGCGCTGCTCCGGGTCGTGGTGCCGGCGCCACCGCTCGTGATCGAAGGATCGACTCACGCGGTCGTGGAAGACGTGAAAAAGCTCCGCGCCGACGCGGAGGAGTACCTGGCATCGATCGCCGCGGCGCTTCGCGCCCGCGGCGTGCGCGTCACCACGTCCGTGCGCATGGGCGACGCGGTCGGCGAGATCCTGGCGGGCGCGCGAGAGTCCGAGGCAGACCTGATCGCCATGACCACCCACGGACGAGGCGGCCTCGGCCGCTTGCTCTTCGGCTCGATCGCCGAGGCTGTGCTGCGCCAGGCGGAGATTCCCGTGTTCCTGATGCGTCAAACGAAGGCCCAGGTCGCCGCGCGAGCGGCGTGGGAGGTCGTCCGATGAGCCGTCGCATCCTGCACCCGTCCGACTTCTCGAGTGCGTCGGGCGCGGCGTTCAAGAAGGCCGTCGAGATGGCGAAGGCCGGCCGCGGCGAGCTGATGCTCGTCCACGTCGTGAGTCCCGTCGCGCCGGTCGCCGGCGAGGGCTACATCTCCCCGAAGATGTACGAGGAGATCGCGGCGTCGAGCAGGGCGTGGGCCCAGAAGCAGCTCGACAAGCTGGTCGCCAAAGCCAAGACGTCCGGCGTGCGCGCGAAGGGTTCCGTGCTCGAGGGCTCGGCGCATGAGCAGGTCGTCCGCTTCGCGCGCTCCAGGCACGCGGACCTCATCGTCATGGGCACGCACGGGCGCTCCGGGCTCGCGAAGCTGTTCCTGGGCAGCGTGGCGGGCAGGGTCGTCGCCGCCGCCCCGTGTCCGGTCCTGACCGTGCGAGGGAGATAGGCCGAGCGGCAAGAGCGACGCGTAAATGAAAGGAGCGGAACGATGACGCTGAAGCTGTGGACGTCGATTTTTGCGCTGGTTCTCGTGCTGGGTGTCGTCCTCGCCCCTGCGGTCGCGCAGAAGGCGAAGGACGGCGCCGCGTCCGGGCCCGCCAGCGACAAGATGGCCCAGATGATGACGATGATGGAGCAGATGCAAGAGCAGATGAAAGGCATGCGCGACGACATGGCCGGCATGAAGGGCATGGGCCCCATGCAAGGCCGCATGGATCACATGACCGGCATGATGGGGCAGATGAACGGAATGATGCGCGAGCACCACGCCCAGATGATGCAGAAGGGCTGCCCCGGCATGCCGTCGTCCGATCGGCCCAAGCCGGGCGGATAGGCGGACACCATCATGAACGTGAACGAGTTGATGACAGCGCCGCCGATCACCGCCCGGCCTGACATGCCGGTGGTCGAGGCGCGCCAGATCATGGTGGACAAGCGCATCCGGCACCTGCTCGTGACCGCGGGATCGAAGCTCCTCGGCATCATCACCGATCGCGACATCCGCCTGAATCTTCCGTCGCCGGCCACGAGCCTGTCCGTCTGGGAGATCAACTACCTGCTCGCCCGCATGACCGTCGACTCCGTGATGACGAGGGCCGTCGTCACGGTCGATCCGCGCCGGGACGCTCGGGGCGCCGCGCAGCTCATGCTCGACCACAAGATCGGCGCGCTGCCGGTCGTCGACGGCGGCACGTTGATCGGCATCATCACGGAAACCGACCTGCTTCGCGCGTTCGTGAAGGCCTCGTAGCGGTCGATGGAGCCCATCCTCATCGTCGATGACGAGGTCGACCTCCTCTCGACGTATGAGCGGTTGCTGCGGCGCAGGGGCTATCGGGTCGTGTCGGCCGGCTCGTGCCGTGAGGGGCTCCTGGTGGTCGGGCGGGAGCCTCTGACGCTCGTGCTCACGGACCTGCGCCTGCCGGACGGCGACGGCCTCGACATCGTCAGGGCCGCGCGGCGGACCACTCCGAATCCGACGCCGACGCTCGTCGTCACCGGTTTCGCCTCGGAGGCGAGCCGTACGGCCGCGCTGGCCGCGGGCGCCTCGGGGTATCTTGCCAAGCCGTTCGGCGCCGCCGCGCTCGTTTCGCTCATCGAGAGCACACTGGGTACTCGCCCGGGCCTCTGATCGCCGCACGAGTGGGTTCGCGGCGGGCCGGCGCCCTCTACTTCGCCCTCGTGTTCGCGTGCGACCGGGTGCTCGGGCCGATCCGCCAGTTCTTCATCGCCCGCCCGCGCCGGTGAGGGTCACCGGCCGCCGGTCGCCAGCGTGTGGCGGGCGATCATCAGCTCCTCGTTGGTCGGGATCACCCACGCCGACGCCCGGCTCGCCGGTCGACTGATGCACGGGCCGCCTCGGTCGTTGGCCGCCTCGTCCAGGTCGACGCCGAGCCACGCGGCATCCCGGCAAATGCCGGCGCGGATGGGCGCCGCGTGCTCGCCGATCCCCGCGGTGAACACGAGTGCGTCGAGCCCGCCGAGCGCAGCCGCGAGCGAGCCGAGCTCGCGGCCGACCCGGTAGACGAACACGTCCAGGGCCCGAGCGGCGCGCGGCGAAGCGCTCGCCAGGAGCTCGCGCACGTCCGAGCTCACGCCCGACATGCCGAGCAGCCCGGATTGCTTGTAGAGCAGCTCGGTCACGGCGGGGAGGGACATCCGCCGCTCGCTCATGAGATGCAGGATCACGCCCGGGTCGATCGCGCCGGTGCGAGTGCCCATCGGCAGGCCTTCGAGCGCGGTGAAGCCCATCGTGGTGGCGACGCTGCGGCGCCCGCGCATCGCGCACATCGAGGCGCCGGCACCCAGATGGGCTACGACGACGCGGCCGTCGGCGGTCTCGCCGAGATGCTCTCCGAGCACGCTCGCGACGTATTCGTACGACAGCCCATGGAAGCCGTAGCGCTTGATGCCGGCCTCGCTCAGCGCGTAGGGCAACGCGAAGGTCTGCGCGACGGCCGCCTGCGTCGTATGGAACGCGGTGTCGAAGCAGGCGACCTGGCGCAGGCCGGGCTTGAGCTTGGCGAGCGACCGGATCGGCGCCAGGTTGTGAGGCTGGTGCAGGGGCGCGAGGGGGACGAGCGCCTCGAGCTCGCCGAGAACGTCCGGCGTGAGAACGACGGGTGCCGCGTAGCGGACGCCGCCGTGCACGACGCGGTGGCCCGCGGCGATGATCTCCGTTCCGGTTGTTCGAGCCTCGATCCAGTCGAGGATCGTGCGGAGCGCGTCGTCGTGGCTCGCGCCCGTCGCCAGGGGCTCGGTCCCGAGGTCCTCGCCGCTCACCCCGCGCGCCGCGAAGCGCGGGCGTGCGCCGAGACCGTCGACCTCGCCTCGGTAACGCAACGCCAGCGGCGGGGCGCCACTCGCGACCTCGTAGACCGAGAACTTGATCGACGATGAGCCGGCGTTGATGACGAGCAGGACCCGGGTCAATACTTCGGCCCTCGCCGGGCGAACACGAGGGCGACCGCGCACGACACGATGCGGGTGGCGGGACTATCGGCGCGGCTGGTGAGCACGATGGGCACGCGCGCGCCGAGGACGATACCCGCCGCCTGCGCCTCGCCTAGATATTCGAGCTGCTTGGCGAGCATGTTGCCCGACTCGAGATCGGGGACGACCAGGATGTCGGCCCGGCCCGCGACCGCCGACTCGATGCCCTTGAGCTTGGCCGCCTCCTCGGAGATCGCGTTGTCGAACGCCAGCGGCCCGTCCAGGAGGCCGCCGACGATCATCTTACGGTCGGCCATCTTGCAGAGCGCGGCGGCGTCGATCGTCGAGGCGATCTCGGGTGTGGGCGTCTCGACCGCCGAGAGGATCGCGACCTTCGGGACGGCGACGCCGAGGACCTGGGCGAGGTCGATCGCGTTCTGCACGATGTCGCGCTTGGTCAGGAGGTCGGGGGCGATGTTGATCGCGGCGTCGGTGATGAAGAGCGGCCTGGGGCACGTCGGCACGTCCATCACGAACACGTGGGTGATGCGCCGCGCGGTTCGCAGTCCGGTTTCCTTGGCGACGACCTCGTGCATCAGCTCGTCGGTGTGGAGGCTGCCCTTCATGAGCGCCTCGACCTCGCCGGCCCGCGCCAGGGCGACCGCGCGCTCGGCCGCCTCGTGGCTGTGGCGCGTGGGTACGAGCCGATACGGCGCGAGATCGATGCCCTCCGCCGCTGCGACCGCGCGAATCTTCGGCTCGGGGCCGACGAGCACGGGGACGATGAACCCGGACCGCGCCGCCTCGATCGCTCCGAGGAGCGAGTTCCGGTCGACCGGATGGACGACCGCGGTCAGGAGCGGTGCCAGGCCCCGAGCTAGCGAGAGCAGCTGGTGGTGTCGCGCGTCTGGGGCCCCCGGTGAGGCGGAGCGAAGTCCCTCGCGACGCGATCGCCGCATTTTCGCGGACCCCGCGATCATCTCCGCGCTCCCGTCCACGACGATCTCGCCGGCCTGATTCACGCAGCGACAGTCGAAGCTCACCCGGTGCGTCGCGGGATCCTTCGCCGTCGCCGTGACCGAGGCGGTGACCGTGTCGCCGAGTCCGATCGGACGCCGGAATCGAAGATGCTGCGACAGCGAGATCGCGCCGGGCCCGGGGAGCTTCGTGGCGAGCAAGGTCGCGATCAAGGTCGCGCCCCATATTTCGACGTGCGCCGGGTCGACGTCGCCCGACACGGCCGCCACGAGCTGAAGATCCTCGGCCGTGAGCGTGCGCGTGAGGCTCGCGCCCTCGCCCACCCGGATCTCGTCGAACGTCCGGTTCTCGACCTCGTCCATGGACTATAGATGATAGTGCAACGGCCGTGCCCTCATCCGGGCTCGCGCGTCGACCTCGAAGATTCATGGGATTTCGGGGCCCCGAACCCCACGGACTGCCCCCCGAGGTTTTGCGCGAGCATGGGGCGCCCTCGCCCGCAGGCGAGACGTCGGTGCCTCACCCGAAGATGCCCCGCCGCATGCCAACCCCGCGACTTCTCGGCGGTCTCTTGTGGCAGCCGCCTTGCAATCTCGTCGGGCATGAGAACACGGGATCAGCAGCATACAGAGAATCGGGGAGGACACGCGATGCCACGCAAGAAAAGGCCGACGCCGACGCCGTCCACCACCGAAGCGGAGCCGGACGATCGCACCGAGTTCGTCGGGCTCGCGCGCGATGTCGCCGCGCACGCCGAGTCGAGCCCTCGCCTGACGGGCGGTGACGTGGATGCCGACTGGCAGACCGCGTACTCGTCCGGCGAAGAGTCGATCGGTGGCAGTGTCTCCACGCCCGACCAGGACGTGGTCGACGAGATCGGCCGAGCGCTCGGGGTCGAGCAGGAAGCCGATGCGCCGGTGCGCACGTCCGATGAGATTCTTCGCGCGCGCGACCGCCTGCGCTGGCACCTGGAGCGTGAGGCGGCCGATACCGAGGACGGCCGGACCCGGAGGAGACGCGCATGAAGATCCTGCACCCGACGGATTTTTCCGAGTGCGCAGCGCGCGCCCAGGCGACCGCGGTGGATCTCGCCGGCAAGCTTGGCGGCGAGATCGTGCTGCTCCAGGTGCTGGTCGAGACGCCGCTCTACGGCGAGAGCGTTCTGAACATGCCCAAGGTGCAGAGCGTCTACGATGCCCAGCGCAAGTGGGCCGAGGCGACGCTGGAGACGCGGGTCGGCGACCTTCGCCAGCGCGGGATCAAGGCAAGCTGGCGGGCGCAGGTCGGCGTGCCGTTCGAGGAGATCGTGAGGGTCGCCACGGAGGAGCGTGCGGACATGATCGTGATGGGGACGCATGGCCGAAGCGGACTGAACCGCGCGCTGCTGGGGTCGGTCGCCGAGCGGGTCATTCGCCTCGCGCCGTGCCCGGTGCTGACGGTGCGGCAGGCGAAGTCGGAGGCCGGCCTATGACGCGCGCGGCGCTGACGCTCGCGCTGGCGATCACCCTCGCGGCCCTCACGGCGCCGGCTTGTGCCCAGGATAACGTCGATCAGGGCAAGCGGGACTTCATGAGCAACGGCTGTTACGGTTGTCACACCGTCGGTAAGATGGGGACCCCGAT
>CAYVHH010000300.1:0-4693 GCA_964450175.1 uncultured bacterium
CTCCATAACGGCGTCCGGGTTCTCGTTCAAGAATACTCCTCGAGTGAAGTTGTCGCCGTCCAGCTCTGGGTGCGTGCGGGAGGACGGGACGAGGCTCCGACCGAGCTCGGGCTGGCGCACTATCTCGAGCACATGCTGTTCAAGGGGACCACGACCCGTGCGAAGGGCTTCGTCGACCGCGACGTCGAGGGGGTCGGCGGGCGGATGAACGCCGGAACCTCGCTCGACTTCACCTACTATCACGCGGTGCTGCCGGCGTCGCGCGCGGTCGCGACGATCGAGATGCTCGCCGACATCAGCGTCAACTCGACTCTCGACGAGACCGAGCTGGAGCTCGAGAAAAAGGTCGTCATCGAGGAAATGCGGTTGAGCGAGGACACGCCGCAGCGGCACCTCGCGCGTCAGCTCTACGGCGTGGTGTTCGACGGCCACCCGTACGGCCGCTCCGTGCTGGGCACGCCCGAGATCATCCAGAAGCTGACGCGGGAGACGCTGCTCGCGTTCTATCGCCGTCACTACGTACCCGAGTCCTTTACTCTGGTCGTCGTGGGGCCGGTGGACCCCGCCGCGATCCTCCAGGCCGCCGAGCGGACGTTCGGCCGGCTGCCGCGAAGCGGCTTCCAGCGGTTGCCGCAATCCATGCCTGCCACGCTCATGCCGAAGAAAGCCGAAACTCAGCGGCCCGGCGCGCTGGCCTATCTCGGGATGGGGTGGCTCGGCCCGAAGCTGGATCATGCCGACACGCCGGCCGTCGACCTCCTGATCTCGATCCTCGGTGAGGCTCGCTCCTCGCGGCTGCCTCAGGCGCTCCGCGAGCGGCTTGCGCTCGTCAATTCGGTGGGTTCGGACTACCAGGCGCTCGAGGCCGGCGGTGTGATTACGGTGATCGCGCAGCTCGAGGCCGAGCACCTCGCGCGCGCCGAAGCCGAGATCCTGAACGAGATTCGTCGCCTGCGCGACCAGGGTGTGACCGACGAGGAGCTTCGCCGGGCCGTCACCCGCGCCGAGGCCGAGCACGCGTTCCGGCGGGAGACCGCCGAGGGGCGAGCCCAGCTGTACGGCCGCGCGGAGACCGTGTGGCGGCTCAGTGAAGAGCTCGCGTACATCGATCGAGTGCGATCGGTCACGCCCGATCAGATCCGGTTTGCGGCGCGACGCTACCTGGATCTCGAGCGCTACGGACGCATTGCGTTCGTGCCCCCGCCGCGATGACGCGCCTCGTGCCGACGCTCGGCTTCGCGCTGCTGGCGTGCCTCCTCGCAACCAGCGTCTCTCACGCCCAGGATCAGCCGGTCGCGCGCCAGGTTCTCGCGAACGGGCTGACCGTGCTGGTTCGAGAGAACTCGGCCGTCGGTGTCGTCGCCGTCTCGCTGCAGGTCCGCGCGGGCTCGCGCTTCGAGACCGAATCGACGGCCGGCATCACGAACTTCCTCCACCGCGCGATGGTCCGCGGCACCGGGCGCCGCACGGCGGTCCAGCTCGCGACCGACGCCGAAGACATCGGCGGCAGCATCGACGCGAACAGCGAGATCGAGGCCGCCGAGATACGCGGCCATGCGCTGGCTCGCCACTGGGAGACGCTGCTGGCGCTCGTGGCCGACGTGGCCCTTCAACCCGCGCTCCGGCCGGACGAGGTCGAGACCGAGCGTCGGCTCATCCTCGGTCAGATCAAGACGCGAGCGGACGCGCCCTTCTCGTTCAGCTTGGACGCCGTGCTCCGCGAGCTGTACGGCACCAATCCGTACGGGCGCAGCCAGTTCGGCCTCAGGGCGAGCATCGAGCGACTGACCCGCGACGACCTGCTCGCGCACTATCGCGCGATCTATCAACCCGACCACATGGTCCTGGCGGTCAGCGGTCAAGTCGAGCGCAAGGCCGTCATGAAGGCTGCCGAGCGACTCTTCGGTCGCATGGCTCGCTCCGGACCTGGAACCCAAGCCGCCCTTCCGGTTTCGGAGCCGCCGGGGACGCGCACGGTGATCGCGCGCCCGGCGCAGCAAGCGCAGATACTGGTCGCCTATCTCGGTCCGGGCCTCACGGAACCGACGTACCCGGCCATTCGCGTACTCTCGGCTGCGCTCGGGGGCGGCATGGCGGGCCGTCTGTTCGTCGAGCTCAGAGACCGCCGCGGACTCGCGTACTCGACGGCCGTCTTCATGCCGTTTCGGATCGGGCCGACGTTCCTGGTCGCGTATCTCGGGACGGCGCCGGCCAGCGCCGCCGCCGCGGAGGCGGGCGTGCTCAGTGAGCTCGAGCGCGTGCGGACCGCGCCGATCAGCGGCGAGGAGCTGGCGCGCGCGAAGGCGTACCTCCGCGGCCAGCTCGTGATGGACCGGCGCACCAATGCGCGCCAGGCGTGGTACCTGGCCTTCTTCGAGACGATCGGAGCCGGCTGGGATTTTCCTGACCGCTACGCCCGGGCGATCGACGCGGTCACAGTCGAAGACGTCGCACGTGCGGCGGAGCGGTACTTGACGCGACCGACAATCGTCGTGCTCCAGCCGACGGCGCGCTGATGATTCCGCTGAAGGACGACGTTCCCAGCTCGACCTTTCCGTACGTCACGATCGGTCTGGTCGGCCTGAACGTGCTCGTGTACCTCTATCAGGCGTCGATCGGCCTCGGCGGCGATGCGCGGGCCGCGGAATCGGTCGTGTTCGAGTTCGGCGCAACCCCGTGTCGGGTCACCGGCGCGTGCGCCGTGCCCGGAGATTTCCCGAGCCCGATCGCGACGATCTTCACCTCGATGTTCCTGCACGGTGGGCTGCTGCACGTCGGCGGCAACATGCTCTATCTGTGGATCTTCGGCGACAACGTCGAGGACACGCTCGGTCACGCGCGCTATCTCGTGCTCTATCTGCTCGCGGGTATCGCGGCCGCGGCCACGCAGATCGCCGTGAACCCGCGCTCGTCCGTTCCGATGATCGGTGCGAGCGGCGCCGTCTCGGGCGTGCTCGGCGCGTATATCCTCCTGTTCCCGTTCGCGGGTGTCCAGATGCTCGTGGTGTTCGGATTCTTCGCCCGGATCGTGCGCTGGCCGGCGCTCCTCGTGCTCGGATTCTGGATCATCATTCAGGCCCTCAGCGGCATTCTCACGTTCAGCTCGGCGGCCTGGGGTGGGGGCGAGGCCGGCGGCACGGCGTGGTTCGCCCACATCGGGGGGTTCCTGGCGGGCATGGCCCTGCTGTTTCTGATGCGTCCTCGGCGAGTCGCTCGCCTATAATGATGCGCGTAATGAAACGTCCAACGAGAGTTCGGATCGACAAGCTGCTCGTCGACAAGGGGCTGATCGAGAGCCGAGAAAAGGCCGCCCGACAGATCCTCGCCGGCGAGGTATTCGCGGATGGGCAACTCGTCGAGAAGGCGAGCGACCTGGTCGCCCCGGGGGCCGTGGTCGAGGTGCGGGCGCGGAGCCCCTTCGTGAGCCGCGGGGGCGAGAAGCTCGTGCACGCGCTGAATCACTTCCAGATCAAGGTTGCCGGGCGCGTCTGTATGGACGTCGGCGCCTCCACCGGCGGATTCACGGATTGCCTGCTCCAGAAGGGTGCCGCCCGGGTGTACGCGGTCGACGTCGGCACCGGACAGCTCGATCAGCGCCTTCGAAAGGACCAGCGGGTCATCGTGATGGAGCATACGAACGCCCGTTCGCTCGACCCGCGGGTCTTCGGCGACCAGCCGACCCTGGCCGTCGTCGACGTGTCCTTCATCTCGCTCGAGAAGATCCTGCCGGCCACCTTCGGTGTCCTCGCCTCGCGCGGCGAGGTGATCGCGCTCGTCAAGCCGCAGTTCGAGGTGGGACGCGAGCACGTCGGCAAGGGGGGAGTGGTCCGCGAGCCCGCCCAGCACCGAGCGGCGGTGCAGCGGCTGGCGCGGTATGCTGTGCTGCGTGGCTGGCATGTCCTGGGAGTCACCGCATCTCCGTTGCGAGGCCCGAAGGGCAATCACGAGTTCTTCCTGCACTTCTCGACGCATGGCCGTACCGCCAGCGATCTGGAGTCGATGATCAGCCGGAGCGTCGAGGCACTTGCGTGACTCGGGTCGGCATCGTCGCGAAGCCCGACGCGCCCCGCGCGAGGGGTGTCATCGCGCAATTGCTGTCCTGGCTCTCGGCTCGGGGGCTCGGGGCGGTTCTCGAGAAAGAAACCGCCGACCTCGCGGCTGACGCCCCCGCTGCGGCGGGCAAGGCCGAGCTGCCGTCGCAGGTGGACTTGCTGGTTGTCCTCGGCGGCGACGGCACCCTGCTCTCGATGGCCAGAGCGGTCGGTGACCTCGGCGTGCCGCTCCTCGGCGTCAACCTGGGCGGGCTCGGCTTCCTCACAGCGACGACCCTCGACGAGATGCTCCCGGCGCTCGAGGCGTACCTCGCCGGGCAGATGACCATCGAAGAACGGATGCTCCTGGCCGCCCGGGTCATTCGCAACGGGCAGCCGCTCTGCGAGTATGCCGGCCTCAACGACGTGGTCATCACGAAGTCGGCGATGAGCCGTATCATCGATCTCTCGGTCTCCGTCGACGGCCGCTACGCAACGGCCTACCGCGCGGACGGCCTGATCATCTCGACGCCGACCGGATCGACGGCGTATTCGCTTTCGGCGGGCGGCCCGATCCTGTTCCCGACCATGGATGCCGTGGTCCTGACCCCGATCTGCTCCCACACCCTGACCAACCGCCCGATCGTGCTCCCGGGCGCGGA
>CAYVHH010000301.1:0-3041 GCA_964450175.1 uncultured bacterium
AACCCTCGCCCCGGCGATTCGTGGCGCGGGCAAAGTCGGCGCTCGGACTGCTTCAGTCTTGCCGTCTCGCTGCTGAGCCGGTCGCCTCTCGTCCGCGACGGTGCGGCGCGCCGGTCGCGCCGGGCGGATTACGAGAGGCGCATCCGGACGGCGCTGCCCCAGATCAAGCGGGTTTCGATCGACTCCAGGCGGCGCGCGGGAGTGAAGACGAGGCGGGCCGGCTGGTCGGCCCGGGCCCACGACGACCAGCCGGACATGTCGACCTGCGCGATCAGCTTGCCGGTGCTGCGGTCGGGCTCGACCTGGAAACGCACGGGCACGACCTCGACGCGGTAGGCGCCGGGCGTGACGTCGTCCGGCCCCTCGCCGGGCGGTCGCGATCGACGGAGGACGTTCATCCGGTACGCCCCGTCGGGATCCTGCTCGAGGCGTCCCGCAGCGAAGTTGAAGCTCGCGGAGACCGCGTCGTCTATGGGCTTGTCGGAAGGGAGGACCACCACGTCGTCCACCTGCCGGCGTCGGCCGCGCAGTAGCGTGTGCCCGACCGCGTGATAGTCGACGAGTTCGCGCTCATAGTCGTAGGTGATCGAGAGCGAGCTCGGCCGCCCCATGAAGGAATGTGCGCTTTTCAGCTCGAGCGGGCGATAGCGGCCGTTGTCGATCAAGCCCCGCGCTTCGATGCGCGTGGAGACGCCAGTGCCGCTCCCGGTGATGAGGACGCGATAACGTCCCGCGCCGGCGTCCACCTCCTCGACCATGGTCCCGCCGACGGAATACCGGAGGAAGTCGAAGAGCATCGAGATCTCGACTCGGTAGTCGAAGGTCCGCGCAGCCGGAGTGGTGGCCGCCGCGCGTCGCGCCGGGAGCGAGAGACCCAGGACAAGCGAGCCCAGACCCAGGAGCACGGCACGTCGGGAGAAGCCAGGTTCCGGCATCGCGACATTCTACCGTCGGTCAGCGGTCGAGCCAGGCGGCCATGAGGCGGCCCCCGTAGTCGTAGCCGAGATTCGGGCTGTAGTTCTTCAGGGCGCCGTCCCAGACCGCGACGTAGGTCCCAGAGGGGAGCTGGACATAGTACTGCTGCTTGGCCAGGTAGCGTTGCAGCTCGTGGATGATCTCTCGACGCTTCGCCACGTCGTAGATGCGCCGCTGACGGATCAGCATGTCGGTGACGATCGGGTCGTCGACGTGGCTCTGGTTCTTCGCTTCGCCGGGATAGTGCACGCCGTACAGGAAGTTGTCCGGGTCGAGGAACGGCGTCTGCGGTCCGAACGTCATCGAGTCGAACTTGCCGAAGTAGCAGCTGGCGATGAAGGCTCCGTACTCCCGCTGGTCGAGCTTCGTGGTAATGCCGACGGTCTTGAGATCCGCGAGGATGAGCTGGGCGTTGTCGGTGAGCAAGGTCGAGCCGTACGTCGTGAAGCACAGGCTCGCGGCGAAGCCGTTCGGATAGCCGGCGGCAGCGAGCAGCCGCCGGGCCTCGGCGGGATCGTGGCGGAAATACTTCGCGCCGTCTCCCATCTGATTGATCGGCAGGGCCCAGTCGACCAGGCCCGCAGGTACCGCCGCGTTGAGATTCCCGACCCCTTCAAACGAGCTCTCGATCATGCCCTGCCGATCGATCGCGAGCGCCACCGCCTGCCGAACGCGGACGTCCTTGAAGGGCGGCTGATCCGTGCGCATGGAGATGTGCGTCTCGACGTTGCTGGGGAACTCCGCCGTCCGGAGATTGGGCCGCTTCTGCTTGAGCGTCTCCCTGATCTGGACCCAGTCCGTCCGATTGATGCTTCCGGGAAACTCCCAGCCCAGGTCGTACTTGCCGGCCAGGAACGCGGCCATACGGGAGGCGTTGTCCTCGTCGACGAGATACTCGATCCGATCGATATACGGGAGGCCCTGCACGAAGTAATTCGGATGGCGAACGAACGTGAGCCCGACGTTGGGCCGGTAGCTGTCGAGCATCCAGGGGCCGGTTCCGATCACCGCCTCGGCCTTCTTGAGGTCGCCGAACTTCTCGACGCACTCGCGCGCGACGATCGCGACGGCCATCGGGTTGGCGAGCACGTCGATCAGCCACGAGAACGGCTCCTTGAGGACGAACTTCACCGTGTATCGATCGACCGCCTCGACACGATCGACGGAGCTCAGCATGTACGCCATCGGGTTGCCCTTGACCGTCTGGAACCTCTCGACGGTGTAGCGCACATCCTCCGCCGTGAGCTCGCGCCCGTTGACGGGCGGCTTGGGGTGCCACCGCACGCCTTTGCGGAGCTTGAAGACGAACGTCGTCTCGTTGGGCTGGCTCCACGACTCCGCCAGGTCGCCTTCGATCGCGAACGTCGCCGGCGCGACGCCGGGCCCGGCCTTGTGCTTCACGAGGCGACTGTGGGTGAAGGTGATCGGAATCTGGACCCGGTAGGCCGTCTGCAGCATGTGATCGAAGAGGGGTGGGTCCCAGCCCCGGATCGTCAAGGTTCCGCCTCGTTTCGGGCCTTGCGCGCGCGCGGTCGAGGCGTCCAGGGTGAAGCCGGCGAGAGCCAAACCGCCAAGCCCCAAGAGATCGCGACGGGAGAGAGTCATGCCTGCCTCCTTGCGTCGATCGGGCCGGGTCTTCCGGCCTGATATCACGACCCCGTGATCACGGCAATGACCCCGGCGGCGTCGGAAAATGGGGCGGCCGAACCGGCGGCGATGCTTGGTAAAGCGGCAGCGTCCGAGTATCTGCCGGGTCGATGGGCAGCGCGCGGGGCCGGCCGCGGCTCTAAGCGATTGATTTTCTGGATCTCAACCGTTGACGGCTCCGCTGGCACCGCGCTTGCGATCAGGCGTGCGCATGGCGAGCGAGGGGCCGAAGGGCGACCCGCGCTGGCGG
The DNA here is from genome assembly GCA_964450175.1 of uncultured bacterium. Classification (GTDB taxonomy): domain Bacteria; phylum Methylomirabilota; class Methylomirabilia; order Rokubacteriales; family CSP1-6; genus AR31. Next base: position 2,873 of record CAYVHH010000301.1, read on the forward strand.
GTCGCGATTCTCGACGACCATGAGCGCTCACGTGCGGCGCTGCGCGCGGCGATCTGGGCGGCGGGCGGCGAGGTGGTCGGCGAGGCCGTGCGCTGCGCCGACGCGGTGGGCCTGGCCCGCCGCACGAGTCCGGACGTGGCCGTCTGCGCCGTCGGACTGCCCGACGGCG
>CAYVHH010000302.1:0-7974 GCA_964450175.1 uncultured bacterium
ACCGGGTACCTGGGTGAGAAAATGGGAGTGGCCTACAAGGACGACTTCATGGGGCCGCTCACGATCTCTCCCAACCTCATTCGCGAGCAGGACGGTCGCCTGGAGGTCACGGCCAATGTGCGCATGCCCCGAGGCAACACGCCGGACGCGCTGAAGAAGGCTTTGGCCGGCAAGGTCAATGCCTGGGCCGCCGCGAACCATGTCGCGCTGGAGATCGATCACGAGCAGGGCGACTGGATGGCGCGCGATCCGAAAGGGGCATGGCTGTCGATCCTGCTCAATATCTTCGGCGACACCACGGGCCTCGAAGCCAAGCCGGTTTCGACCGCCGGCAGCACGACCGCCAAGCTCATGCCGAACGCCATCAACTTCGGTCCCGCCATGCCCGGCAAGAAGTACACCGCGCACAACGCGAAAGAATACAAAGAAGTCGCCGATCTGGACCTGGATGTCCAGATGTTCACCGAGATGCTGGTGCGGATCGGGAACTTGAAGACGATGCAGTGATGCGGCGCCGCGATACGTGATCGCTTGTGAGCCGAGAAGAACCATGAGACGCCGAATCCGAAACATGCTTGTCAGATTCGTACCGATCGGCTTGGCGGTTCTGCTGGCCGCACCACCCCTTCCGCGAGCTCAGCAGCCTGGCGACGAGAGTCGTCCGTTCAAGGCCGAGGAGCTCGAGCAGATCGTGGCGCCGATTGCCCTGTATCCCGACCCGCTCGTGGCGCAGATCTTCATGGCCTCCACGTACCCGCTCGAGGTGATCCAGGCGGCACGGTTCGCGAAGGCCAATCCCAAGCTGAAGGACGCGGCCCTCAACGAAGAGCTCAAGAAACAGAACTGGGACGACAGCGTCAAGTCCCTGGTCAGCTTCCCGCAGGTCCTCGAGATGATGGACAACCAGCTCGAGTGGATGCAGAAGCTCGGCGATGCCGTGCTCGCGCAGCAGAAAGAGACGATGGATGCCATCCAGCGCCTGCGGGCGAAGGCGCAGATGGCCGGCAATCTCAAGTCGACCGAGCAGCAAAAGGTGATCGTCGAACCGATCGAGAGCCAGCCGCAGCAGCAGACGGTCATCAGGATCGAGCCGGCGAATCCCGACGTCATCTACGTGCCGACCTACAACCCGACCGTCGTCTACGGAGGTTGGCCGTATCCGGCCTATCCGCCCTACTACTACTACCCGCCCTACTATCCCGTCGGCTACTTCGCCGCCACGGCCGCCATCTCGTTCGGCGTCGGGATGCTGGTCGGCGGCGCGATCTGGGGCGGGTGCAACTGGGGTGGCGGCAACATCGACATCGACGTGAACCGGCAGAACAACTTCAACAGGAACGTGAACCGCGGGGATCGGGTCAACCCGCGCAACACCGATCGGGGCAGCGGAGCCCGAGGCGACCGGGGATCGTGGCAACACAATCCTGAGCACCGCAAGGGCGCCCAGTACCGCGACTCGGCCACCCAGCAGAAATTCAATCGTGGCGGCGACAGCGCCAGGGCTGCCTCGCGCGAGTCATTCCGCGGCCGGGCCGATCAGGGCCGACAGGACCTGGCTCGCGGCGGAGCGGGCCAGGGCGCGGCACGTTCCCGCGAGGGCGGAGTCGGATCGGCGGGCGGCGGCCAGCGCGGCGGTGGAGTCAGCCAGAGCGGCGCCGGCGGCCAGCGCGGCGGCGCGGGCGGAGGCAGAGCCTTCGAGGGTGTGGGGCAAGGACAGAGCCAGCGCTCCTACAGCGAGCGCGGACAATCATCGCGCGGGAGCAGCTACAGCGGCGGCGGGAGCCGAGGCGGTGGCGGCTTCTCAGGCGGCGGCGGTGGTGGGCGACGTGGCGGTGGTGGGGGCGGCGGCGGCGGCGGCCGAGGTGGAGGGCGGCGATGAAACGGCTGAGCGTCGCGCTCGCGTTCGTGCTCGGTCTTCAGGGCGCCACATTCGCCGCGCCCGCGCAGAAGAGCTTCGCGTCCCTGGACGAGGCCGTCAACGCGCTCGTCGCGGCGATTCGTGCGGCCGACCGAAACGCGCTGGTCGAGATCCTCGGGCCGCTGGCGAATCCGCTCGTGTGGTCGGGAGACGACGTCGCCGACCGCGCGGCGTTGCAGCGCTTCACGGCGGCATACGACCGCGCCCATCGGCTCGAGGGGGGCGCCGGAAAAGTCGTGCTCTATGTCGGTGACGACGACTTCCCGTTTCCCATCCCGCTCGTGCCCGACGGCCCTCGCTGGCTCTGGGACACCGCCGCCGGGGACGACGAGCTCCTCAATCGCCGGATCGGGGAGAACGAGCTCGCGGCGATTCAGGTGTGTCTGGCCTATGTCGACGCGCAGCGCGAATACTATTCGCGAGGGACGGGGCTTCTCGAGTACGCGCAGCGGCTGGAGAGCTCGAAAGGCAAACACGACGGTCTCTTCTGGGAGACGCGTCCCGGCGAGCCCGAGAGCCCACTCGGTCCGCTGGTTGCCAAGGCCCGGGCCGCCGGCTATCCGCTTCCGCCGCGTGGCGCCCCGGTCCCATATCACGGGTACTTCTATCGCATCCTCTTCGCGCAGGGTCCCGACGCGGCCGGCGGAGCGTATGACTTCGTCGTGAAGGGCCACATGATCGGTGGTTTCGCGCTCGTCGCCTACCCGGCCAGCTACGGCGTCTCGGGCATCATGACGTTCATCGTCAACCAGGACGGCGTCGTGCACCAGAAGGATCTCGGGCCGAAGACGGCGCAGGCGGCGAATCTGATGAAGACGTACAACCCCGACTCGACGTGGGCGCAGGCTGAGGCCGTCTCGAGCAACCGGTGACAACGTACCGGATCCCAGCGCTCGCGCTCCTGATGTGCATGCTCCTTCTCTCGGGCGCGCCGGCCTTGCTGCCGGCGAATGCCCAGTCACCGCCGAGCCCGGGCCCGGCGCAGAGGGTCCCCGCCGATACGCCGCCGGCGATTCCAACCGCCGAGATCGCGCGGCGCGAGGACGAGGTCCGCGCCGTCTTGCGTTCTCTGGACGAGCAGCTTCCGGCGAGCCCCCAGATCACGCGGATCGAGCAGGAGCTGTCGCCGCTGAGCGAGCGCCTCGCCGATCGCTTCGAGCAGACCAAGCAGACGATCGGGGCGCGTCATGCGCTCGGAACCCTGGATGCCCTCGTGGATTTCTGGCGATCGAGCCGCGGCACCCTTGCGACCTGGATGGCGACCGTGAGCGAGCGGGCCGACTGGCTCGAGCAGCGGCGGACCGAGCTGGCGAAGCTAGGCGCGACGTGGACGAAGACGCGGGCAGAGGTTCGCGCGGCGAAGGCCCCGCCGGAGGTCTCGCAGCGCATCGCGGATGTTCTGACCGCTTTGGCGGGCGCTCAGGCGCGGGTCGAGGCCGAGCGCGCCGCGGCTCTGGTGTTGCAGGACCGTATCGCGCGAGAGCTGACGCGCGCCGACAGTGCGCTGGCCCAGATCGCCCAGGCCCGACGGCAGGCCGCTGGCAGTCTCCTCGTGCGGGACAGCCCACCGATCTGGCGCGTCAGCGCTCCGCCTCCGGGCTCGCGCGCGCCGATCGGCGCGTCGCTCGCGACGCTGCTCGCGGTGGTGCGCGGCTTCGTCAACGAGTATTCCGATCGAATCGCGCTTCACCTGACGGGACTGGTGATGCTCGTCGCGCTCCTCTGGTGGGCCCGCGGCCGTGTGCGCGAGCGGGCGGCCCCCGAGGGAACCACCCTGCCGCCGGCGATCGCGTTCGATCAGCCGGTGGCGGCGGCGCTCGTGCTGGGCATGCTGGCGGCGTTCTGGATCTATGCGGACGAGCCGCGCATGGCCAGGCTCATCGTGGAGATCGGCGTGTTTCCGCCGATGGTGGTGATCCTGCGCCAGCTGGTGACGCCGCCGATGCGTCCCGCCCTCTACGCCATGGCGGCCTTCTTCCCGGTTGACATCCTCCGCGACCTCCTGATACAGCGGCCACTGCTCGAGCGTGGTCTCTTCCTGCTCGAGATGGTGGCGGCTGCCGCTCTGCTGGGCTGGTTCATCCGGTCGGGACGCCTGGACGACCTGATCGCCGCCAGCGGCGGGTCGGCATCGGCGCGCGTGCGCCGGGATCTTTTCAAGCTGGCGCTGGTGGGAGTCCTCGCCGCGCTGGTGGCCGATATCGTCGGCAACGTGAGCCTGGCGCGGCTGGTCGGATCGGGCGTCCTGTCGAGCGGCTATCTCGCGATGGTCCTCATCGCCGGGCGTCGATTGGCGGAAGGGCTCGTCACGTTCGCGCTCCGGGTCCGACCGCTCGTTCGGCTCCGCATGGTCGCGCATCACGGCGCTGACCTCGAGCGGCGCGCTCAGGCGCTGCTTCGCGCGGTCAGCGCCATCGTCTGGGTCGTCGGCATGCTCGACTACTTCGGCGTGCTCATGCCGGGCGTCGCTCTCGCTCGACAGATCCTCGGCGCGAACCTCGTGATGGGAGCGCTCAGCATCTCGCTGGGGGACATCCTGGCGTTCGGGCTGACCGTGTATCTCGCGTCGGTCGTGTCGTCGCTGGTGCAGTTTGTGCTCGCGGAGGACGTGTTCCCGCGATTGAACCTCCGACCCGGCTTACCCTACGCGCTCTTGAGCCTCGTCAAGTACGCCATCGTCTCGATCGGATTCGTCCTGGCCCTCCTGGCGCTGGGTGTCAATCTGAATCGGGTCACGGTGCTCGGCGGCGCCCTCGGCGTCGGCGTCGGCTTCGGCCTGCAGAACATCGTCAACAACTTCGTGTCGGGCCTGATCTTGCTCTTCGAGCGACCGGTTCGCGTGGGCGACGCTGTCCAGATCGGCGACGTTCAAGGCGAGGTGCGACGGATCGGCATCCGGGCCACCACGGTGCGCGCGTGGGAAGGCGCCGAGGTCATCGTGCCGAACTCGCAGCTCGTGGCGGAGCGCGTCACGAACTGGACGCCTGCGGATTATCGGCGGCGGCTCGACATCCCGGTCAACGTCGCCTACGGGAGCGCTCCGGACAAGGTGCTGCAGGTGCTCACCGAGGTCGCCCAGAGTCATCCCGACGTCGTGGCGACGCCGGTGCCGCTGGCGCTGTTCCTGGGCTTCGGCGAGAGCGCGCTCCAGTTTCAGCTTCGGGCGTGGACCCATCGACTCGACCGCCACCTCGTGGTCAGGAGTGAGCTGGGCGTCGCCGTCTACGCCGCGCTCCGCGAGGCGGGGTTCTCGATTCCCTTTCCGCAGCAGGAAGTCCGCATTCATCCGGCGGCGCTACCGCCTCTCGAACCGGGCGGACGCTAGAGCTTCCGCCGGGAACGACTCCCGCCTAGCTTCGCCTGGATTCCCGCGATGGATGAAGGCCTTGTTCTTCCGGTCATCGGTGTACTGGAGCTCTTGCTGCTCGCTTCGCTTTCTGCGGTAGCGTTCAGACACATCCGATTTCCCTACATCGTAGGTCTGGTCATCGTCGGTGTCCTCCTGGCGGTCGCTCGAGACGATCTCGGTTTCCTCGCGCCCATTCGGCTCATACGACTCACTCCGGAGGTCTTTCTGTATCTGTTCATTCCGACCTTGATCTTCCCGGCCGCGGTACGACTCGATCCGAAATTGCTCAAACAGAACCTGTCTCCGATCCTCCTGCTGGCGCTCCCCGGTCTGGTCGTGTCCACCGTCATCGTGGGTGGCGTCGCGGGTGCGCTGACACCCCTCACGTGGAGCAGCGCCCTGCTGTTTGGGGCGCTGATCTCCGCGACCGATCCCGTCGCGGTCGTCGCACTCTTCGAGGAGCTGAAGGTTCCGCGCCGGCTTTCCATCGTGGTCGATAGTGAAAGCCTCTTCAACGACGCCGCGGCGATGGGGCTGTTCACCGGTATTCTCTTGGCGATCAACTCCGACGTGCGCGGTCCGGCGATCATGCTTCATGGCGCTGCGAACTTCGTCTGGGTGTCTCTGGGGGGCCTGGGCATCGGTGCTGTCGCCGCGGCGCTCTATGTCGCGCTGGTGCGCCTTGCCGAGGACGACCCCTTGGTCGAGATAGCCCTGTCAATGGTCCTGGCGTACACGGCCTTTGCAGTCGCCCACCACTACCTGGGCGTCTCCGGCATCCTGGCCGTGGCCGGGGCGGGGTTGGTGGGTCGTCGTTTACGCCGCGATCATTTCGAGAAGACCACGAAGACGCAGCCCTATCTGCAGCATTACTGGAGCTATGCTGAATTTGTTGCCAACAGCTTCATCTTCATTTTCCTGGGAATCGGCGGCGACACGTTTCTGAATCGCCTGCGAGGCGCCAGCCTGGCCGACATGAGCTACATCGCTTATGCCGTCGCGGCCGTCGTCGTGGCCCGCCTTGTCGTCGTCTATGGGCTCATCGGTCTGTTCAACCGATGCACGAACGGCGAGCGCATCGACCGGCGTTATCAGGCCATCATCTTCTGGGGTGGAGGGATGCGCGGTGCGCTCCCCTTGGTGCTGGCCCTGAGCCTTCCGGTAAGCTTCGCGCAGCGGCAGCTCGTGCTCGACATGACGGCGGGTGTGGTGCTGTTTACCCTGCTGGTCGCCGGTACGACGGTCGGCCGTCTGGTTCGATCCGTTCGCCTGCAGTAACGTTCTCGCCGAGACGCCGCCGATCTCTACCCTGGCCGCCTGCGCCGGCTAACGTCTCGCCGGCCCGGGTCGATCTGCTACCGGATGCGGCCGGCGGTCATCAGTCGGACCAGAGCCCGCGCGAGGGCGGCGAGCGCCCGCTCATAGTCGACCTCTTCTTCGACGCGGCCCGAGAGGCGGCGCTCAGCCCGGTCGCGAGCTCGCTCGGCGCGAGCGCGATCGATTTCTTCCGGGCGCTCGGCGGTATCGGCGAGCACGATGACCTTGTCGCCCCGGACCTCCGCGAAGCCTTTCGCCACCGCCAGGTAGTACTCGTCGCGCCCGGTCCGGTACATGAGCTCGCCGATCCCAAGCGTGGTGAGGAAAGCGACGTGGCCCGGAAGCACGCCGAAGTATCCTTCGCTGCCGGGGATGACGATCTCATCCACCGTTTCGGCTACGACCTGGCGCGTTGGCGTGGCGATCTCGAGCGTGAGCCGATCGGCCATCGCTAGCCGCTCACCACGGTTCCGGTCCGTTTGTGGTCTTCGTCAACCGCGCCACCTCCTCGAAGATCGGCGCGGACAGCATAGCTTCTGTGCAGCGCCAGCGCCAGTTCCCTTCGGCCCGCCCTGGCTGGTTCATCCGAGCCTCCGGCCCCAAGTTGAACATGTCCTGCAGCGGAACGATGGCCAGCGCAGCCGGGGAGGACCACGCAGGCGGATCCCACACGTCCTGACGTCGGCGATCCGGAGCCATCGCGGAAGACCGGGAGAGCGTTACCGCTCCGCCCGGTAGCGACGGATCAAGGTGCTCGTCGAGCTGTCGTGATCGAGCCCGGGCTCCGCTCTGGCTTCGAGCTCCCGGAGGATGCGCTCGGCCAGCACCTTGCCCAGCTCCACGCCCCACTGGTCGAACGAATTGATGTGCCAGATGACGCCCTGGGTGAAGACACTGTGCTCGTAGAGGGCGACGAGCTTGCCGAGCGTCTCGGGGGTCAACCGGTCGGCGAGAATGGTCGTGGATGGACGGTTGCCGTCGAAGACCCGATGGGGCACGAGCCGTTTCGGCGTGCCCTCGGCTTCGACCTGCTCAGGAGTCTTGCCGAAGGCCAGCGCTTCGCTCTGGGCGAACACGTTCGCGAGCAGCATGTCGTGATGCCGGCCGAGAGGGTTGAGCGTGTTCGTGAAGGCGATGAAGTCGCAGGGGATCAATCGAGTGCCCTGGTGGATCAGCTGATAGAAGGAATGCTGGCCGTTGGTGCCGGGCTCGCCCCAGTAGACCGGGGCTGTCTGCGCGCCGACCGGCGCGCCCGCGAGCGTCACGTGCTTGCCGTTGCTCTCCATCGTGAGCTGCTTCAGGTACGCGGGGAATCGCTTCAGGTACTGGTCGTAGGGGATGACGGCAACGGTCTCGGCGCCAAAGAAGTTCGTATACCAGACGGCCAGCA
>CAYVHH010000303.1:0-15289 GCA_964450175.1 uncultured bacterium
GACTCGTTGTCGTAGAGCAAGATCAGCGAGTTGTATTCCTTGTGGGTCAACGTGGCCGAGATCGCACCGAGCCCCATGTCGGCCCCGCCGCCGTCGCCGCAGAAGGCGATGACGTTGATCGACTCCGATTTCATCTTGCCCTTGCGCATCAGAGCCTTCAGCCCGGCCGCCGTACCCAGCGCGGCCGATCCGGAGGATCCCAGCTGCGTGTGCATCCACGGCACCACCCAGGGCGTTGTGTAGTACGTCGTGTTGGCGACGTACATGCAGCCGGTCGAGCCGAGCACGATCGTGCGCGGCCCGGACGCTTTCACCATGAGCTTCATGACCAGCGCGGATTCGCAGCCCTGGCAGGTCCGATGCCCGGAGGTGAAGTACTCCTCGATCGTGACCCGCTTGACGCCGCGGAACGGTTCGAGAATCTGCGTGGCGTTGCTGAACGTCGTGGTCTCGGCCATCGTCGCTTCTCCTATTCCCGCACGCCCAGCCAATGGGTCTTGGGGTCGGACTTCCCGGCCTTGGCGGCCGCGTAGCAAAGATCGGTCGCCTTGTAGACGTCTTCGAGCGTCACCTCGCGGCCGCCCAGACCGCAGATGAAAGAGAGGAGCGGCGGCCGCCGCTCGGCATTGTACAGGGCGGCGCGGATCTCATTGGCGACTACACCCGAGCCGAACGGCGAGCCGAAGGAGTAGTCGCGGTCGATGATTCCCAACGCCGAAGCCTTCGAGAGCGCCGCAACGAGCTTCTCGGTCGGGAACGGCCGGAACCAGCGCAGCCGCACCAGGCCGACCTTCCGGCCCTTGGCGCGCATCTCGCGGATGGCGACCTTGATCGGCAGCGAGATGGTTCCCATGCCGACCAGGATCACCTCGGCGTCGTCGGTCATGTACTCCTCGAACCAGGGATTCTCCGGGCCGCGTCCGAAGACGCGGCGGAAGTCGGCGTACGCCTCCTCGATCACGGTCACGGCGCGCGCCATCGCCTCGTTGTTCTGGCGCCGGATCTCGATGACCCAGTCCTCGTTCGCCTGCGGCGCGACGGTGATCGGATTGTCGGGGTGGAGCAGCAGGTCACCGCGGTTGTAGCGCGGCAGGAACTGATCCACCTTCGACTTGGGCGGTACCATCGTGAGCGCCTGAGAGTGGGTCAGGAACGCCCCGTCCGCGGAGATCGCAAGCGGTAGGAAGACGCGCCGATCCTCGGCGACCCGATAGGCGATCAGGGTGGTGTCGAGTGCTTCCTGCGACGTATCGATCCAGCAGAGGAGCCAGCCGACGTCCCGGACGACGAGCGCATCATTGTGCTCAACGCCGAAGGCGCCCGGATCGTCGAGCGCGCGGTTGCCGACGAGGGCGACCATCGGCACCCGCAACGGCGGAGTGACGACGAGGCACTCCATCGCGTACATCCAGCCGACGCCGGACGAGCCGCAGAAGACGCGCGCGCCGACGGTCGACGCGTGCTTGACGATCTCGAACTGGCTGTGCTCGCCCTCGGCGACGATGTACTCGGCCACGAGCTGGCCGCCCGAGATCTTCTTGGCGATGGCCTGCATGACCGTGTCGTACGGCCGGATCGGATAGGCCGTGACGACGTCGAGGTCGGCGAGCGTGAGCGCCTCGGCCACGGCCTCGCTGCCGGAGATCAAGAGCTCCTTGTCGGCTTCGTGCGCGGCCGGAGCCGCCTGGGTAACAACCGCCATTGCGCTGGTCCTCCCTATATTCGCTCGCCTCGGACGGCGGGACCCCAGCCCCGCGACGTCCTGCGGCTCGCACTGCCGCTAATCGGTCTTGTGCTGCGCGTTCTCGCCCGGGATGCCTGCGGTGATCTCGACACCGCCGCCCTCGAGGTTCGTCTCGAGCTCTTTCTCGTACTGCCCGCGGAACCGGAAGCCGTGCGAGCGCACGGTGGCCTTCTTGTCACCGATCTTCGAAGTCATCCAGACCTTGTAGCCGCCCTTGTCCTTGCGCCACGCTTCCCACTGGCTCGCGTTGTCGTCGAACACCGACTCGTTGACCATCGTGATGCAGTTCTCCACCGGGCAGACCGCCTCGCACACGCCGCAGCCGCAGCAGGCCTCCATGTTGGCGTCGTACGTTCCGTCCGGCATGACGTCGAAGCAAGAATCCGGGCATTGGATCCAGCAGAGCGTGCACTTCACGCAGGTGTCGAAGTCGATGACGGGCCGCATCGAGCGCGTGGTGAACTTCTTGAAATACGGGTTGCGCTCCGGGACGTACCCCTTGCCCGCTTCCTTGGGCTTGCCCACGGGGATTGCCGGGATCGTCACACCCTCTCGCATCTCCCACCACTTCGGCATCTCGAACGAGTACGGAATCTCGGAGTTCCCCTCGGTCAGCTTGACCTCGCGGGTCTCGATCCGCTCGTGAGCCTTCTTCGCCGACTCGACCTTGAGATCCGAGCCCCACTCGCTTTCCCGGATGGCCTGGCACACGCCGTCGAGCGACAGGAAGGACGGCGCGATCTTGGCCAGGGCTCCCAGAATGCGGACCTCGGTGTGGTCCTCGCGGTAGACCCAGAGTCCCGAGAACGAAGCCTTGGCGCGGAGCAGCGCGAGCTTGTACGGCGCGTCCTTCTTGTGGATGTCCTTCAGCAGGCTGTCGAAGCTCTGGAGCGACGTCATCAGCACAGTGCCGTTGGGCACGGTGAGCCGGTTGATGGGCTGCAGCCCGTACCACGCCCATGACTCGACCCCCTTCGACAGGGTGTCGTCCACGACGATCGTGACGTCGACGTGCTTGGGCTCGTAGCGCGCCATGTTCTGCTCGAGCTCCTGATTGGTGTCGGCGACGATCGCGAAGTCCTTCGCAGGAATGCCGTTGCGCTGGGGGCTGTCGCCGTACCGGCCGAACGCGATGCCCCACCGGCCCGACTTGCGCGCCGAGAGAACGATCCCGCGCGTGATGCGCGCAGCCAGGTTCTTCTGGAAGATGCCGCGATAGACGACTTCACAGATCAGGGCAGCCATTCACTCCTCCTCAAAACTCGCCGTGCTGCGTCGGGGGCGTTCATCGTGGTCGGCTGGTCTGACCAGAGAGACTACGGCCCGGTCCTGGCCCTGTCAAGACGGCTGTCGCGAAACCGGTGCTCCCGCCCTCCGAAAACCGAGCCGGAGGGGCTAGCCGACCTTGCTCAGGAAGCCGGTCAGCGCGCTGGTGAACGCCTCCGGCTGTTCCATGTTGGCCAGATGGGCGGCCGATTTCAGGATGACCAGCTGGGAGCCCGGGATCTTCTCGTTCATCACTTTCGACGCCGCGACCGGCGTTCCCTGGTCCTCCTCGCCGACGATGATCAGCGTCGGCACCCGGATGGCGCCGATGCGGTCGGTGAGATTGAGACCCGAGATCGCCTGGCAACAGCCGATGTAGCCCGCCGGCGGCGTCGAGCGGATCATCCGGCGAACGGTTTCCACCACCGCCCCGCCGCGCTCCTTGAAGGGCGCGGTGAACCACCGGGACAGGGTCGGCTCGACGAGCGGCTCCATCCCCTTCGTCTCGGCCGTGTGGATGCGCTCGTCCCACAAAGGCTTCGCCTCGGGCGGAATTCGGCTCGACGTGTCGCAGAGCGAGAGGCTCGTGAAGAGCTCGGGCGCCTTGAGGGCCAGGGTCTGGCCGATCATGCCGCCCATGGAGAGGCCGACCCAATGCGTGCGCGGGATACCGAGCGCGCGCAGGAGCGCCTGGGCGTCGTCGGCGAGCTGGTCGAGCGAGTATCCTCCCTTGGGCGCGTCGGTCCCGCCATGGCCGCGCGTGTCGTAGGCAAGCACTCGCCAGCGCGCGGTGAGCGCCTTCAGCTGAGGCTCCCACATCGCCAGGGTCGTCGCGAGCGAGTGGCTCAGGGTGACGACCGGCGCGTTGGCCGGACCGTCGAGGGTGTAGCTCATCGAGATGCCGTTCGCCGTGATCTTCATCGTCATCCTCCGGGCCTGAGCGCTCTGACTACCGCTCAGCGCGAGAGTCGATCGTCCACTGGAGGGCGTCGGCGGCGCGGCCGTCGTTCGGACGCCCTCGCTTGCGCAGCTCGGCGATCACCTGCCGCCGAGCCTCGGCGGGGCGATTTTGCCCTAGTTTGAACTTCGCGCGCCAGCGGTTGATCTGGAGCGTCACGGCGGCGAGCTGGGCCATGGCGCCGCGATAGAGCGGATCGCCCGGATCGAGGGGCCTGAATCCACCTTCGGGCTGGTAGCGCGCCAGGAGCCGCTGCTGCTGGGCCGCGACCGAAGCCGGATCTTCCACGACGCTCGCCTCGCACTCGAAGATCACGGTCCGGTGGTACGCGGTTGCCGCGCCCCCGTACTCGCGGGAGACCCAGTAGGACGGGATCACCGCGAGGATCTCGTCGATCTCGAGCACACAACGCGGCCTGACCTTCAGGTCGTTGATCTGCTCGTCCGATCTCACGATATGCAGATCCAGCGTTTTTCCGTCGTACACGAACGGATACAGACCGACGTGGGGCATGGAGTCGTCACCCACGGTGATGAGCCGGGCGAGCTCCTGAGAGTCGACGAGCCGGTCGACCTCGTCGCGAGGGATGTCGGAGTAGTAGTCGTGGAAGATCATGCGGCGGCCTGCGACCGGCGCACCATGTCGCAGAAATACTGGTGGACCGTCGTCTTGTCGGTGAGCTCGGGATGGAACGTGGCGACGAGGACCCCATCTTGCCTGGCCATCACCGGCTCGCCGCCGTGCTCGGCCAGCACCTGGACGTCCGGCCCCACCCGCGTGATCCGTGGCGCCCTGATGAACACCATCTCGAGCTGCACGGGGTCCGTGTCGAGCCGCGCCGTCCCCGATGCTTCGAACGACTCTCGCTGGCGGCCATACGCGTTGCGCTCGACGGTGACGTCGATGAGCCCCAGCGAGAACTGCTTGGGGCTCTCGACTTCCCGGGCCAGGAGGATGAGACCCGCGCACGTTCCGAAGATGGGCTTGCCCGCGCTGTGAAACTTCTCGAGAGCGGGCACGAAGCCCCACGCGTCCATGAGCTTGAGCAAGGTCGTGGACTCACCGCCCGGCATGATGAGTCCGTCGACCTCGTCGAGCTCAACCGGCTTGCGCACTTCGACCGCCTCGACGCCGCACTTTTCGAGCGCCCGAGCGTGAAGCGCGAAGTCGCCCTGGAGGGCGAGGACGCCGATTCGCACTACCAGCCTCGGGTCTGGAGGAGGTCCTTCTCGGCCAGCTTCGAGGTCTCGATGCCGACCATGGCGTCTCCGAGATCCTCGCTCACGCGCGCGAGCACGTCCGGGTCCTTGAAGTGCGTCGTGGCCTGCACGATCGCGCGGGCGCGCTTGGCCGGGTCGCTCGACTTGAAGATCCCGGAGCCGACGAAGACGGCTTCTGCCCCGAGCTGCATCATGAGCGCGGCGTCGGCCGGCGTCGCGATGCCGCCCGCCGAGAAGTTCGGCACCGGGAGCTTGCCGGTCTTGGCTACCCAGCGCACGAGGTCGTACGGCGCGCCGAGGTTCTTGGCCTCGGTCATCAGCTCCTCGGGGCCCAGCATGGTCAGGCGCCGCATGCCGGAGATGACCGCGCGCATGTGGCGAACCGCCTCGACGATGTTGCCCGAGCCGGCCTCGCCCTTGGTGCGGATCATCGCCGCGCCCTCGCCGATGCGCCGGAGCGCCTCGCCGAGATCGCGGCACCCGCACACGAACGGGATGCGGAACGCGAACTTGTCGATGTGAAAATGCTCGTCGGCCGGCGTCAGCACCTCGGACTCGTCGATGTAGTCCACCGCGAGGGCTTCGAGAATCTGCGCCTCGACGAAATGGCCGATCCGCGCCTTCGCCATCACCGGGATCGTCACCGCTTTCTGGATCTCCTGGATCTTCTTCACCGGCGACATCCGGGCGACGCCGCCGTCCCGGCGGATGTCGGAGGGCACGCGCTCGAGCGCCATGACCGACGCGGCGCCGGCGTCCTCGGCGATCTTCGCCTGCTCGGCGTTGGTGACGTCCATGATGACCCCGCCCTTGAGCATCTCGGCGAGGCCGATGTGCTTGCGATCAGCGATTCGCAGTCCGTTCAGATCCGCCATGTCATCTCTCCTTGTTGGCTATACGACGGGTACCGCCCCGCGCTCCACTCGTTCCCGGCCACGAAGCCGGCCGCGCGCGGCCTTGATCGTTTCCCCGAGGCGCCGGACTCCCTCCTCGATGCGGCCGGCCGCCACCGACGAGAACGAGAGCCGTAGCGTACGCTGGCCGCCGCCGTCCACAAAGAAGGGCGCGCCGGGCGTGAAGGCGACGCCCCGCTCGATCGCCTGCGGGAGCAATCCGCCCGAGTCCATCCCAGGCGGCAGGGTGAGCAGCAGCGAGAAGCCTCCCCGTGGCTCGGTCCACGTGACCTCCGGCGGCATGCGCCGTCGGAGCGCCGCCAGGAGCAGCGAGCGACGGCGCGCATATTCGGTCGCGACGCGCGTGGCGTGACGATCGAGGAGCTTGCGCTCGCAGAAACGGTGGACCGCCGCCTGGATGAGGGCGCTCGTGTGCAGATCGGCGAGCTGCTTCGCCGCCTGGAGCCGCTCGAGGATCGGCGGTGGCCCGACGAGCCAGCCGAGCCGCAGCCCGGGGAACAGAATCTTCGAGAACGTGCCGATGTAGATGACCACGCCGCCGCGATCGACCGCCTTGAGCGGCAAGGTCGGCCCCTCGCCGTAGAACAGGCTGCCGTCGAATCCGTCCTCGACGATGGGCACCTGGTGGCGCGCCGCGGCGTCGAGCAGGCGACGCGCCGTCTCGGGCGCCACCGCCAGCCCGGTCGGATTGTGGGCGCTCGGCTGACAATAGAAGAGCTTCGGTGTGTGACGCTCGAGCAGGCGCTCGAACACCTCGGCCCGTGGCCCGTTGTCGTCCCAGGGCACGCTCAGCAGCTGGGCGCCGAACGATCGGAAAACCTGCATCGCGCGCGGGTACGTCGGCTGCTCGATCGCGACGAAATCCCCGGGATCGATCAGGGTGCGCGCGATCAGATCGAACCCCTGCTGCGAGCCGTTGACGATCAGGATCTCCTCGGGCCGCGCCTCCAGGCCGAATCGCAGGAGGTAGGTCGAGAGATAGCGCCGCAGCGGCGGATAACCGCCGGCCGGGTAGTACTGCAAGAGCGCCGGGCCCTCGTCGCGGATGACCTGGTTCAGCACGCGGCGAAACGCGTCGGTCGGGAACAGACCGCTGTCCGGCATGCCGCCCGCGAAAGACACGACGGCCCCGCTCGAGGGGATCGGTGTCACTGCGCGCGAGCGCTCGTCGTCGGCCCCGAGGATCTGCGCGCTGCGAGAGAAGAGCCCGGACCAGTCGAGCGCGACCGGAGCCGCAGCGGCCGACGCGACGGGCGCGGCGCCGCTCACCGGGCGCTCGGCCACGAACGTGCCCTGCCCGACGTGCGCGCGGGCCCAGCCGGTCGCGACCAGCTCCTCGTACGCAAGGGCCACCGTTCCGCGGTTGACGCCGAGCTGCCGGGCGAGCTCGCGCGTCGCCGGCAGCTTCATGCCGGGCGTCAGGAGCCGCTCGTGGATCAGGCGCTCCAGATGCGCCTGGATCTGGCGCGGCAGCGCCGTCGGCTTGTCGCGATCGAGTGGGATGTTCATGGTCCCCCGTGCCCGCCAAGCCATTTTGGCCCGATTGGAGTTTTGGTCAAGGGCCAATTGGCCTGATTCGGTCAGGCCATTTCCGGCCGGCAAAACCGCCCGGCCGCGGCCCGAGTACAATGGCGGCGGCTCGGTCGCACGCGGCGGACGAGTCTCGCACGGAGGAGGGTGGGCATGGCGGCGGGTGAAGCGCCGATCAGGCAGGCCGTGAAGTGGATCGAGGAGCCCGACTTCCTCTTCCGTCACCTCGCGGGGCGAACGCCGAGGACATGAGCGACGAGCAGGCGCGCCGCGTTCAGGCGCAGTTCGGCGCGAGCGCGGCGGCGTACGTTGCGAGCCCCCTCCACGCAGCCGGCGAAGACCTCGACCGGCTGTTGGCCTGGGGCGCCGCCCGACGGGCCGATCGCGTGCTGGACGTCGCGACCGGCGGCGGCCACACCGCGCTGGCCTTTTCGGGCATCGTGCGTCGCGTCGTCGCCTACGACTTGACGGAGCCGATGCTGTCGGCGGCGCGCACCCACGTGCGGTCACGCGGCGCGGCGAACATCGAGTTCGTCGCGGGGGACGCGGACGCGTTGCCCTTCCAGGACGAATCCTTCGACGTCGTCACGTGCCGGACCGCCGCGCATCACTTCGCCGACGTCGCGGGCGCCGTCCGGCAGATTCACCGGGTCCTCCGGCCGGGCGGCTCGCTGTTGCTCCAGGACATCCTCGGCCACGACGACGCCGACGCCAACGCGTTCATTCTCGAGGTCGAGAAGCGCCGCGACCCGTCGCACGTCCGGAGCTACCGGGCGGCGCAGTGGAAGGCGTTTCTGCGGGCGGTGGGTTTGACGGTCATCGAGGAATCCTTCATCTGGAAGCTCCGCGAATGGAACGAGTGGACCGGCCGGATGCGGATGACGGCCGAGGCGCGGCGCGAGCTCGAGGACTTCGTGCGGCGCGCGCCGGAGCGGTGCCGGGCCGCCTTCGAGTTCCGGCTCACGCCGGACACCGTCGTGTCGTTCAGCGACCGCCAGATCCTGATTCGCGCCGACCGGGACTGAGCACCCCGCCGAGCGGACGGATCAGCGCGCACGAGGCCGGAGGCGAACGATCGTGGCGCCCGCGCCCCCGCGCTCGGGCGGCGCGTCGGCGTAGCCCGCGACGAGCGGATGCCGCGCGAGCACTCCCTGCACGATCTTCCGCTGCACGCCGATCCCGCGGCCGTGGATCAGCCGAACTTCGACGAATCCCCGAGCCTGCGCGGCGTCAAGATACTCGGTGACGACCGAGGCCACGTCGCGTGGCGCGAAGGCATGAAGATCCAGCGCGTCTTCGATCGGGATCCGAACCGGCTCGCCTTCTACAGCCGCGGCCCTCCGAGCACGTGCTCCTTCCAGTGGTCAAACGTCAGGAGATCCTCCCCCGACAGCTTGCACTGTCAGAAGGTGGCGGCGCGCTCGAAGAAGGGCACGTCCACCACGCCCACCTTCTCGGCGCGCGCGGTCTCGGCGACCTTTTCGGCCACCATCTGTCGTACGAACGGAATCGGAATCCGGCCGAGCCGGTGGATCACCTCGTCGGTGCAGCGGATGCGGGTGCCGGGCAGCACGGGCCCCTCGGCGACGAGCGCCTCGTCGGCTTCGCGCTCCGGATGCTCGCACGTCTCGGGGACGAGCTGCTGCAGGCGTAGCGACACGTACTCGGTCACCCAGGCCTGGATCCCGCGACGCGCTTCGTCGACGCTCGGCGCGGCCCGATCGAGCTTGTCGTTCACGCCGGCGAGAAGCGCTTCGAGCCGTCCGAGCCTGGACTCGAGCGCGGCCAGACGCGCGTCCACGTTCGCGTCGCTCATCGAATCCTCCGAGGCCCGACGCCGCTCAAGCGGTCGCCGGGCGGCGAGTATGCCAGTCGGTCATGCGCTGATAGGCGTCGACGACGCGAAGCACCGTCGCTTCGTCGAACGGACGACCCACGATCTGCAAGCCAATCGGCAGCCCCGCCGCGCTGAAGCCGCACGGCGCCGCACACGCGGGGTGACCGGAGAAGTTGAACGGGCGCGTGCAGCCCAGCAACGCGGCGCGCACGTCCGAGGGGCCGGCGCCGAGGATGGTCTCGCGCTCGCCGAGCACCGGCGCCACGAGCGGTGTCGCCGGCGCCAGCAGCACATCGCGCCGGGCGAGCGCCTCGTCGACCTCGCGAGTGACGAGGGCGCGAATCTGCTGCGCGCGGACGTAGTGCGCCCCGTTGACGAACGCGCCCAGCCGGAGGCGCTCGCGCACGTCGGGCTGGTAGTCCTGCGGCCGCGAGCGCATCCACGGCGCGTGATAGGCGAGCGCCTCCGACGCGACGATCGCCGCGGAGGCGGCGGCGACGTGGATCACCTGGGTCAGATTCACCTCGTCCACGACGGCGCCCGCCTGCTCGAGCTGCTTGGCACTGGCCTCCACGGCTGCTCGCACGTCGGAGGCGGCGGTGTCGGTGAAGTGCGCGCGCAGCAGCCCCACCCGGAGTCCCTTCACGTCGCCGGTGAGCGCCGCGCCGTAGTCGGGCACGGGCAGCACGCTGGTGGTTCGGTCGGCCGGATCGTAGCCCGCGATCGCGCCCAGCATCAGCGCACAGTCCCGGGCGGAGCGCGTCATCGGGCCGACGTGGTCCATCGACCACGCGAGCGGCAGCACGCCGGCGCGACTCACGCGGCCGTAGGTCGGCTTGAGTCCGGTGATGCCGCAGAGCGAAGCCGGGATCCGGATCGAGCCGCCGGTATCGGAGCCAAGGGATCCGGGCGCGAGACCCGCGGCCACCGCGGCCCCGGACCCCGAGGACGAGCCCCCGGCGATTCGATGGGCGTCGGCGCTCCAGGGATTACGCGTGTCGCCGTAGTGCGCGTTGAGGCCCTCGGGGCCGTACGCGAACTCGTGCATGTTCAGCTTGCCGAGCAGGATCGCGCCGCCGCGGGTCAGCCGCGCCACGACGGTCGAATCTTCGCCGGGCACCGCGTCCGCGAGGATCTTCGAGCCTCCGGTCGTGCGGACGCCTCTCGTCGAGTAAAGGTCCTTGGGCGCCCATGGCACACCGTGGAGCGGCCCGACGACGCGTCCGGCCATCAGATCCGCCTCCGCCGCGCGCGCCGACTCGAGCGCCGCATCGGCACAGATCGTGATGAACGCGCGAAGCTTCGGATCGAGGGCGGCGATACGATCGAGATGAGCGCGCACGACCTCGACGGGCGAGACTTGTTTGGTCGCAACCATCCGGCCGAGGTCGGCCATGGACGCCCAGTGAAGGTCGCTCACCTCAGAGCACCCGGTATTGGGTCGTCGGCTCGACAGCGCCGAGCGGCAGCTGTTCCAGTTGCTCCAGCGATTCGAGCAGGCGCTGGACGGCGGGACGGACGGCCTCCAGCTCGGCGTCGGTCCAGTTGAATCCGCCGAGGGCGGCCGCCCGCCGCAGCGACTCCACGCTTATTTCCATGCGCGCGAGCATACCACTAGAATGTGGAGCCATGACCGTCCCGCTGACGCTCGTCCTCGATCCGCGCGATCCCGCGTCGCGCCGGACGCTGACGGTCACGCCGGGCACCACGATTCTCAAGGCGGCGCACGCCGGGGGCGTCGATATCACCGCGACCTGCGGCGGGCGCGGGCGGTGCACGTCGTGCCGGGTGAAGTTCCTGGCGGGCCTGCCGCCGCCGCCCACGATCATGGACGAAGTGCAGCTCGGCGACAATCTGGTCCGCGAGGGCTATCGCCTCGCCTGCCAGTGCGTTCTCCACGAAGCGGTCACCGTCCAGCCGGCGCCGCCGCTCGACGAGCGCGCGTTCCAGATCCTCGGCGCCGGGCCAGGCGTCCGCGAGCTCGGCCGGATCACGCTCGACTCGGGGATCGCCAAGCAGGTGGTCAAGGTCACCCTGCCGCGTGAAGAGCACCACCAGACCTCCGATCTCGAGCAGCTTCTCGAAGCGGTCGGCCTCACGACCGCCGACGTCGGCCCGGCCGTGCTCCAGGGGTTGCCGTCCGCGCTCCGCGACGATCCGGCCGGCGTGACGGTGACGACTTTCGCGGCGGGAGGCGAGTCGGAGGTCGGCGGTTCCCGCGGACGGCAGCGGATCCTGGCGGTCGAGCGCGGCGACACCGCCGCGATGAAGTTCGGTCTCGCGATCGACGTCGGCACGACGAGCGTCGTGACGACCCTCGTCGAGCTCGAGTCGGGCGAGCAGCTCGGGTCGGTCTCCAGCCTGAATCCGCAGGCGGTCTTCGGCGGCGACCTCATGTCGCGCATCGCCTTCGCGCAGTTCAATCCCGGCAATCTACGGAAGCTCCACACGCGGATCGTCGGCCTCTTGAACCAGCACATCGAGCAGATCTGCCGCGACTCCGGCGTGCTGGCCAAATGGATCTACAAGGTCGTCGTCGTTGGCAACACGTGCATGCATCACATCCTGCTCGGCATCGATCCCTCGCATGTCGGCCTGGCCCCGTATGCGCCGGTGATGCGTCACGCGGTGACCCTGTCCGCGCGCGAGCTCTTCCTGAAGGTGGCGCCGGAGGCGCGCGTGTGCCTGCTTCCGCTCGTCGCCGGGTTCGTCGGCGCGGATGCCGTCGCGGTCGCGCTCGCGACGCGCATCTACGATAGCGCCGAGATCCGCATCGCGGTCGACATCGGGACCAACGGCGAGGTGCTGCTCGGCTCGCGCGAGCGACTCTGGGCCTGCTCGGCACCGGCCGGACCCGCGCTCGAGGGTGCCCAGATCCGTCACGGCATGCGCGGCGCGCTCGGCGCCGTCGATCGGGTCAGGGTCGACGACGACATCCACGTGCACACCATCGGCGAGGCGGATGCGCTCGGCATCTGCGGCTCCGGGATCATCGATCTGCTGGCGGGCCTGCTCGAAGGCGGCGTCATCGACTGGACGGGCTTGATCCAGGTCGATGCGCGCGATTCGCTGCCGCCGAAGCTCGGCGCGCGGGTCGTGATGCGGGGTGAGGAGCGCCAGGTCATCGTGCTCCGGCCCGGCGAAGCCGGCGCGCGTCAGGAGATCGTGCTCACCCAGGACGACGTTCGCCAGGTTCAGCTGGCGAAGGGCGCGATCGCCTCCGGCGTCATGATGCTGCAACACGTCGCCGGCGTTCCGTCCGAGGCGGTCGCCGAGTTGATGCTGGCGGGCGGCTTCGGCAATTACGTCTCGATCGACAGCGCGCTCAGGATCGGTCTGATTCCCCCGCTGCCCCGCGAGCGGATCCGCTACGTGGGTAATGCCGCCTCGCTCGGCGCGCAGCTCTGCCTCGTGTCCGAGAGCGAGCGCGCGCGCGCCCAGGCGGTCGCCGGACGGATCGAGCACGTCTCGCTCGCGGCTCACCCCGACTTCGAGGAGATCTTCGTGAACTGCATGAACTTCCCGCGCGCGCGATGACTCGACGGGAAGACGTTCCTGCCATCCCGAGCACGGTCGCCGGGACCGAGGTCGGCGCGCTGAGCACCTCGCTCGACGCGCGCTGGATGATGGCGTACTCCGCGGCGCTCGGCGTGGACGATCCGCGCTACTACGACACGCTCGCCCCGGAAGGTCCGGTGGCTCACCCGCTCTTCTCGGTCTGCTACGAGTGGCCGGCGCTGCTGGCGCTGCGCGCGAAGGCCGTCCGGGAATCGTGGGCGCTCCTGGGCGTCCACTCGACCCATCACGTGATCATCCACCGGCTTCCCTCGGCGGCGGATCGTCTGCTGACGCGCGCGCAGATCATCGTGGTGCGGCCCAGCCGCACCGGCACGCTCGTCGTGGCGCGGCTTTCCACCGTGGACCGCAACGGGCGGCCGGTGACGACGACCGACTACGGCTCGGTCTATCGCGGGATCACGACCGAGCGCGAAGCCCGCGTGCCGGTCGAGCCGCTGGCCCGCCCTTCGCCGCCGGCTTCCACCGAAACGCGCTGGACCGCCGCGGTCCCGGTCGGCCCCAGGGCGGCCCACATCTACTCGGAATGCGCGCGCATCTGGAATCCGATCCACACCGACATCGCCGTCGCCCGATCGGCCGGGCTGACCGCGCCGATCCTTCACGGCTCGGCGACGCTCGCGCTGGCGGTGTCGCAGCTGATCACGCAGGACCTCGGCGGCAACCCGGCGCGCGTCAGGGAGATCGCGGTACGCTTCGCGGGGTTGGTGTTCATGCCCTCGACCCTCACGGTGCGCGGCCACGGACGGGCGGGCGACCTGCTCGCGTTCGATGCCGTCGACGAGCGCGGTGAGCCGGTGCTGAGCGACGGAGTGCTACGAGCATGAAGCAGATGAGTCGTCGCGAGCGTGTGCTCGCCGCGGTCAACCGGCAGCCCGTCGACCGCGTCCCCTACGCGGTGTGGCGGCACTTCCCGACCGTCGACCGCTCGCCCGCGGGCCTGGCCCAGGCCACGCTCCGGTTCCACGAGCGCTACGGCTCGGACTTCCTCAAGATCACCCCGCGCGGCGGCTATGCCGTCGAGGCGTGGGGCTGCGTGGAAGGCGACGCCGTGCGCGAGGACGGTCATCGCCCGTGCGCCAGCTGCGCGGTGCGCGCGCCCGAGGACTGGAAGAAGATCCGCGCCCTCGATCCCGGCGCCGCACCCGGGTATGCCGAAGAGATCGAGACGATCATCCGCCTGGGCTTCGATCGCCGGATCGGCGATGCGCCGGTCGTGCCGACGCTCTTCTCACCGCTGTCGCTCGCGAAGAAGCTCTCGGGCGACCGGCTCCCGCGCGACCTGCGGGATCATCCCGACGCGGTCACGGGCGCGCTCGAAGCGATCACCGAGACGCTCATCAAGTTCGCCGAGCTCGCCCTCACCGAAGGCGTCTCCGGCATCTTCTACTCGATCCAGGCGGCCAGCCGGTCCGTCCACTCCGAGGAGGACTACGCGCGGTTCGGCGAGCCCTATGATCGGCGGTTTCTCGAGTCGATCGAGTCGAAGTCGACCCTGACGATCATCCATGGCCACGGTAACGAGCTGATGTTCGACAAGCTGGCCGGTCTCCCGGGACACGCCTGGAACTGGGACGACCGCGCGACGCCGCCGTCCCTGCGAGAGGCGCGCGCCAAAGTGGCGGGTGCCGTGATCGGTGGGCTCCACCAGTGGAAGACCCTGCGGGACGGAACGCCGGAGCAAGCCGTCGGCGAGACGCGCGACGCGGTCGCTCAGACCGACGGCATCGGGCTCATCATCGCGCCGGGGTGCGTGCTCCCGCTGAACACTCCCGACGCGAACGTCGCGGCGGTCGTGCAGACGCTCGGCGGGCCGCTCCGGAAGATTCCCGGGATCACGACCTAGGGTGTTCGCCGCCGTCCGCGACCTCAGCGAATCGCGAGATCGGCCGGGTCGACGCCTCGGAGACCGT
Organism: uncultured bacterium; assembly: GCA_964450175.1. GTDB lineage: Bacteria > Methylomirabilota > Methylomirabilia > Rokubacteriales > CSP1-6 > AR31. Next base: position 14,959 of record CAYVHH010000303.1, read on the forward strand.
GGCGGCTCAAGAAACGCAGCAGCGCACGACTGTAGCTCGCCGTCGTCGCAGCCCCGCTGGCCAGGAGGCCTACGTGGCGCGCGACGTGCTCGTCCATCACGTGCTTGAGCCGGCGCGACCCCAGGGCGTTCCAGGTGCGCCCGGCCCGCATCAGTGCCGCGACGCGTCCGTCGTAGAAGTAGCCGACCAGCTCGAGCCAGGCGGACAGCATCGCGTTCTGGACGCGCGCATAGGCCGCCATCGCCCCGTCGAGCTCGACGGGTGACGGAATCTCGTGCCGCGCGAGCCATGGGCCGAGGCCATCCGCGAGGAGCTCGGCCGAGCGGAGCGC